>NZ_JBBEBT010000075.1:0-1197 GCF_040882205.1 Hyphomonas sp. | reverse complement strand
TCTTCGAGCTGCAGCTCCATCTGATCCAGCAGGCGGCGGCTGCGTTCGGCGCTGGGGCCGTATTGCTCGCGCTTGAGCTTGGCGATCTGCAGCTTGAGGTGGGCGATCAAAGCCTCGATGGCGCTCTCGCGGGCATGGGCGTTGGCCAGCTTGGCCTCTGCTTCGTCAGCCTTCTGGAGCGCGGAAACCAGCAGCGCCTTGAGCGCTTTTACATCGTCCGGGAAGGGCGAAATGACGGCTTCCATGGGGGAGAGTGAATCATCATCCGGCCCCTATCGCAAGGGCAAAATGCGGGTCTTCGACGATTATCCTGCGCTCGCCGGCCGCCATGTATACTGCGGGTTACGCCAGTCGATCCCCTCCAGCAGGCAGGCCAGCTGCGAGGGGGTCAGCGACACCGTTCCATCCGTGGCTGACGGCCATACAAACCGGCCCTTCTCGAGCCGCTTGGCGTAGAGCGACATGCCGATCCCGTCGTGCCAGATGATCTTGATCAGCGATCCTGCGCGGCCGCGGAATACGAACAGATCGCCGCCATGCGGATTACGCTTGAGCCCCTGCTGCACCAGCAGCGCCAGCCCCTGCATGCCCTTCCTCATATCCGTGTGGCCGAGCGCGATCCACACCCGCGCGCCCGGAGGGATCACCGCAGAGCCTTCAGGGCAACCGCAACCAGCGCCGGCGGTGCCGCGGGATAAATGCTCAGACGCTTGCCGCGCGGCAGGTCGATGATGATCGCGGGAGACTCAGCGCCGCACGCGGCCGCCGCGGCATCCTCGGCCAACACCGCTTCAGCAAACAATGGCGTCGGTATCGCCTCGGGCACACTGGTTGCCCGTTCGCCTGCCTCGCGCAGCTTGCGCCGCCACGTGTAGATCAGCCCCGTCGAGACATCATGGCGTCGGCAGGCGTCGGCAACTCTGGCGCCCGGCGCAAACGCCTCGGCCACTATCTGCAGCCGCTCCTCATCAGTCCACCTCCGACGCCGCTCCGGCCCCGAAAATACCGTCACCTGACCCATCAACCGCTCCAAAGCACACTCTTAAGAGCACGCTTAAGAGCGCTCGCTGCCTGCCCCCGCAAGGCGCGTCACACCGGATGGATACGATGAGACTGGGGCGCTTCATACCTCGTTTACTATCGGTGAGGATGGTGCCATCCCCAGCATGACATTGAGAAGGCCCGGACAGACTCTTG
>NZ_JBBEBT010000074.1:0-6819 GCF_040882205.1 Hyphomonas sp. | reverse complement strand
GACCTGCCCTATTATCTGGCCCAGCAGGGGCTCGATATCTTTGAACGCCTGAAGAGCCTTCGGCGCATCCCCGGCTGAACGCCGAGCGCACCCGCCGATTGTCTTGTCATTCAACAAACCGGAGAGTGCCACGAAACCGGCGCAGGCCTGTGCGCAGCCGGCGCCGGAGACGCCCTTGCCACAAGCCGATTGATTTTTGCATTCGAATGCATGATCATCCGCCTCCAGATACCGGCAGCACAAGAGCCCCCTTACCGATGGCGATCCAAGACGTCCTCTTCCTGCCCGGGTTCATGTGTGACGAGCGCCTGTTCGCCCCCCAAACCCAATCGCTGACCGCAGCCGGTTACCGCTGCCGTATGGGCGACTATGGCAGCAGCGCTTCAATTGACCGGATGGCGCGCGAAGCCATGCGAAATTCGCCCGGCCGGGTTGCGCTCGTGGGACTTTCCATGGGCGCGGTCGTCGCGCTCGAAATCTGGCGCCAGTTCCCTGAGCGGGTAACGCATCTGGCGCTCCTCAATACAACCGCCCGGGCCGATGCGTCCGGCCCGGCCCGCAAGTCGCAGCTTCGCCGGGTTGTGGCCGGGGAGCTCTCCGACGTGCTGAGGGCCGAACTCGCCCCTAAATACTTTGCTTGCGCGCATCGATCAGCGGCTCATCTCGGTCTCGTTGAGGCAATGGGCAGCCGTCTTGGCCCCGAAGCCTTTGTTCGCCAGATCGTCGCCCTTATGGTCAGGACTTCGCAGATGGAAATGCTGCACACCGTATCCTGCCCGGTGCTCGTTCTTGGAGGTGACGAAGACGAAGTCTGCCCCCTCTCCCGCCAGGAAGAGATCGCTGCCGCAATACCCGGGGCCGAGCTCTGCGTCCTCAGCCCCTGCGGCCATATCTCGACACTCGAACAGCCCGGGCAGGTCAACGCGGCGTTGCTCCGCCTGCTGCCGCAGCAGGCGGCCCGGGCCCCGGTCGTCCGACCTCTGAACACCCCCCATCAGCTGCCCCAAAGGGCAACGGAGAGAAATCCATGGTAACCAATGAGACAACCCGCGCGCAGATCGCTTCGGAGCGGATCGTGCGCTACGCAGACCTCAGGCCTTGCTTCAATGCCTTCATCGATACGCGCACGCCCGGGTCGGACAAGAAGGAAAACTTCACCATCATAGGCCCGGGCGTCTCCGAAAACCCGGCACAGCACGTCCATATCAGCGAGCGGCACGGGTTCAATATCGGCGGCGCGCGCCAGCCGCCGGGATGCACAAACTCCCAGCACAGCCATGAGACGGCGGAGGTCTTCTTCGTCCATTCCGGACAATGGCGTTTTGATCTCGGTGAGCATGGTGAAGACGCAAGCGTCGAGCTCAGCCCCGGAGACCTGATCTCCATCCCGACAGGCGTTTTCCGCGGTTTCACGAACATCGGGACGGATACGGGGGTTCTCTGGGCGGTGCTCGGCGGCGACGATCCGGGCCGGGTGCTTTGGGCTCCGAAGGTTTTTGAACTTGCCCGCGAACATGGACTGGTCCTCCTGGAGGACGGTTCACTCATTGATCTGGCAGCCGGCGAAACCGTCCCGCCGGAAAAGGCACCAATGCCAGCCACCACGCGTGATCAGGTGGCCGCCCTGAAACGTTTTACCCCGTCAGAGCTTGAAGCCTGTGTTGCGCGCGCCGGCGCAGCCGGACCTAACGGGCCCATGAACGGGCTCGCTGAGGTGACCGACATCGTTCTCATTGGCTCAGGCCGCATGAACTGGCCCCACGGCTTTACTGTTTCGAAGGTCATCCTTGATCCGGGAGCTGTGATTGGGCCGCACAGTTTCGACGGCGCCGATGTCTGGTTTGTCCAGTCCGGCAGCGCCGAAGTCAGCCTCGATGGGGAAACCGCGCGGGTGGGGCCCGGAGATACGATCACCTTTCCCGCTGCATCTCGCCGCGCTTTGCGCAGTGCCGGGCCGACCGGGGCGGAACTCGTCTGTGTGCGGACCGACACGATGGCGCCGCATCAGCTGTGAAGCCGGTCTCAGAGCTTGAGGGCAAAGTTTGCCTCGTGACCGGCGCCAGCCGCGGCATCGGCAAGGCGATCGCCCACCTTCTTGACGCCGGCGGCGCATCGGTCATCGCCGTAGCACGCCCGTCCGAAGCGCTCGATGCTCTCGCAGAGGAAATGTCCGAGCGCACGACGCTTATCGGCGCGGATGCAACCTCGGACGCGTTCCTCGAACAGATCGACGGCCTGCACCGGCTGGATGTCCTGATTAATAATCTTGGGACAAATGTTCCGAGGCTTATGGAAGATGTGGATGACGGCCTCCTCGACCTGATGATCAACCTCAACATCCGGTCGACTTATCGGATCTCAAGATCCGCGGTTCGCAGGATGAGCCAGGACGGACGGGTCATCAACATCACCTCCCAGATGGGGCATGTGGGATCGGCGCGCCGGACAGTCTATTGCATGACGAAACATGCGATCGAGGGCCTTACCAAAGCGATGGCGATCGAGCTTGCCCCGCGCGGCATACGGGTGAATTCAGTAGCCCCCACATTTGTCGAAACAGAAATGACGAAACCTATGCTGGCCGATCCGGAGTTTGCCGATTTCGTCAAGCGCATGATCCCGCTCGGCAGGCTTGCAGACGCAGAGGACGTCGCACGCGCGGTTGCCTTCTTGTGCGGGCCGGGCGCAAAGATGATTACGGGTCAGAGCCTCATCGTGGACGGTGGCTGGACTGCGCAATAGGAACATGATGACCATGCCTCTCCCGATCACGCACGTTGCGACGAGTGACATAACGGACATGATGCACCCCGCGCCGGGGCGGCGGATGGACCTGCCGGGTTTCGACGAGGAGTTTGTCGATTTTCCCCATTATATCATCCGGATAACCGAGCGGATCTGGCATGACCGCGAAATCGATCTTTGCCTCAAATGGTATACGCCTGACTGCCTGATCCATACACTCGGAGGCGACATCGTTGGCGCTCAGACCGTGGCCGAAAATACACGGGCAACGCTCGCTGTCTTCAATGACCGGCGACTCGATGCCGACAATGTCATCTGGTCAGAAGACGAACCCGGGACATTCTATTCGTCCCACCTCATCACGTCGAAGATGACCCATACCGGGCCCGGGGAATTCGGCCCTGCGACAGGTAAACGCGTCCGTGTGCAGACGATCGCAGACTGCCTCTGCAGAGACAACCGCATCTTCAGGGAATGGCTCGTGCGCGACAATCTCGGGCTCGTGATGCAGCTGGGTCTTGATCCGGACGCCGTTGCCGCCCGCCAGTCTGCTGCCGACGGCGACCGGATGTTCAGCCTGATCGACTTTCATGCGGGCAATCGCGCCCGGGCGCAGGCAAGCCATGGAAGCCCAAGGACCGATAGTCCGGGTATTGCCACAGCCTTCGCCGCACTCTCATCCCTCTGGCAGTCCAGAAGCGCCAAACACGCAGAAGACATCTATGACTTTCGTGTCGCTGGCGCCTATCCGGGCGCTGTCTCGCTGTATGGACCAGACGACCTGTGCAGATGGTTCGAGCCGCTCTGGGCCGCTTTCCCCGACCTGTCCCTGTCGATCGATCATGTTGCCGAGATTGGTTATCTCGGAGACGCGCGTGACGTCGCTGTCCGCTGGTCCGCAACTGGCCTGCACACGGGCCATGGCCGCTATGGCGCGCCGACCGGTGCGCCCATCTTCTTTATGGGCGTCTCGCAGATGCGCGTGATGAACGGCCGGGTGCGTGAGGATGTCTGTATATGGGACGACCTTGCTGTGCGCCGCCAGGTCGCCGAAGCCCGCCGCCGCTAGAATTGGCGGCGCACGCTCTCGCTGAAGGCGCGCGCCCCGGACAGAAGGAACCCGTGGTCCGAGCCGAGCAGGAAGAGGCTGGCACCCTGCTTGCGCCATCCTTCTATTTCGCTGAGGTTTGCCGTGAACATACCAATGCAGACACCGGCTGCGGCGCCCTGACGGCAGATGTCTGCCACAGCATCCACGACGCGGGGGTCATCCGGGCTCTCTGCGCCCATCGAAACGGCGAGGTCGGCCCGGCCAATGAAGAAAGCATCTATTCCAGGCATGGCAAAGATCTCGCCGAGTTGCGCAAGCGCCTCGGCATCTTCGATCTGGGCAATGACACACGTCGCGCCATTACTGAGAGCGATATGCTCGCGCATGGTGCGGGCGCCATACCCGGCGGCGCGTGAGGAGCCGGCATAGCCGCGGCCCGATCCATACTTACAATCGCTGGCAAGCCTGCGCGCATCGCCGGGAGTGCGGATGTGCGGCGCAAGGATGCCGGTCGCCCCGCAATCGAGCGCATTGAGAATATGTTCAGGATGACTTGCTGGAACCCGAACAATAACGGGCATTCCTCCCGCCGTCAGCGCATGGATGCAGGCATCGATATCGCGGCGATCAAAAGGCGCATGCTCGGCGTCAATGCAGACAAGATCGAGATCGCTCCGGGCCAGGACTTCTGCGATCATCGAGGACGGCGTTTTCAGGAATGTGCCGAGCAATGGCTCACGCGCGCTGAGCTTTTCCTTCAGCGTCATGATCCTACTCGCCGCGATGCGATCTCGGCACCTTCGGCCAGGACCGCGAGCTTGGCGTAGACGATTTCCTCGTCGACGGCACCGAACCCGGCAAATGTCGAGAAGCCGCAATCGGTGCCCGCAATCACATTCTCAGGGCCGGCAATCCGCGCGAACTTTTCAATGCGCTCAGCCACCAGCAAGGGGTGCTCGATGAAGTTCGTTGTCGAGTCGATCACGCCGGGAATGAGCGTCTTGTCCTTCAGGAGCCCCTGCTCGGCCGCTGCCTGCATGACGGTCCATTCATGGGCGTGCCGCGGGTTGGCGTTCTCGAAGAGCAGGCCCCGGGGTTTGGCCTTAAGCGCGACCGGGAGCACGATCTCGAGCGGTGCGTCACAATGGTGAGGACCTTCATAGTTACCCCAGCAGATGTGCATGCGCACAGAGTCGGCCGGAATGTTGCGGAGCGCGTGGTTCATGACCTCGACATGGCGCGAGACGCGGGCAAGGTATTCCGCTTCGGGACGATCCTTGAACATCATGTGCCGCCCGAGGCCGAGGTCAGGGCTGTCGAGTTGCAGGACATGGCCTGCTGCGACGATTGCTTCGTATTCAGGACGCATCGCCTCGGCGAGCGCTTCCAGGTAGGCGTCATCATCCGGATAAAAATCGTTCGGCTGGAACAGCGCTATCACACCTGGACTGGCCGCGTTCATGAAGCTCGCAAGATCTGGTACACCAGTGAGCGCGGCGCGAAACCTCGAGAGGTCCTCTTCAAGAGGCTTCATGCTCTTTACACGGATTTCCCCGACGCAGCGCGGACGCCGGTAGGACGGTGTCCCGCCACCCTTTGCCTGACGCTCGAGGAAGCCCGGGAACGCTTCGAGGTCCTTTGGCGCCCGGCGAGGGCTGTCGCCTTCAAAGCCCGTAATCCTGTCCTTGATATAGGTTGCGTAGGAGATCTTGCTCATCTCTCCGTCGGAGACGATGTCGATGCCGGCATCTGCCTGGCGCTGCACGGCGGCGCGGACCGCTTCTGTCAGGATTTCGTTTGCGAGCCGGGCGTCAATGGGCTCACCGCGCTCCTCTGCGAAGACGAGGTCAGTGACAGCTTTGGAGCGAGGCAGGCTCCCCACATGGGTGGTGAGGATTTTCGTCGATGACCGGGCCATGCCGCCTCCGTTTTGCATTCGGATGCATAACGCGGTCAGGGAGCCTTCGCAATAGAACGACCCTCGAGAATCGCGCCTTCAAAGACCCGCCTTTCATTCGACTGATCGGGCAGCTCCGCGCGCGCCGCAATCATGGCAACGGCGGCCTGGCACATCCGCCCGATAGGCTGGCGGATCGTGGTCAGCTCGTAGCTTGCAAACTGCGACATGCCGATACCGTCAAAGCCTGCGATCGAGAGATCATCGGGTATGCTCAGTTCAAGGACGGAGCGGGCCTCATCCATGCACCCAAGCGCCATCATGTCATTGGCACAGATGATGGCAGTCGGGCGCGTCGCCGGATCTGCGCAAAGCTCCTGCAAGGCTGCGCCGCCACTGTCATAGGTGAAGTCTCCCTGGACTTCCCTGACCTCGTTGACCTGGTGGCGCTGCAGGGCTTCGGCCACGAGGCGAATACGTTCGAAACCAACCATGTTGTCCTTGGGACCGCGGATAAGGCCGAACCGGCGATGGCCGAAGTCCACCAATCGCTCGACGAGGGCGTCCACCTGCGCTCTGGGATCACAATAGACCACGTTGGCGGAGCGGTCGGTAAAATAGCGATTGAAGAAGACGACGGGGATCGAGCGCTTCTGGAGCAGGTCGTACTGGGATCTGGAGAGATGGGAGGCGGAGATCAGGCCGTCGACCTGAAACTGCCAGGCTTGTTCAATCACGCTTTCGGCATCTTCTTCGCTGTCGACGGTAAACAGCAGCACCCGGAGTCCCACTTTCGACAGCTCATCCGTCAGGCAAAACAGCACTTCGGGATAGTACAGGTTCAGCCGACCCGAGACGAGAACAGCGACGAGGTGGGAGCGCTGCGTGATCAAACTGCGGGCGATGGCGTTTGGCTGGTATTCGAGTTCCTCGGCGGCCTTCATGACCCGTTCGCGCATCTTGCCGGATACGCTGGCGCCCTGCTTGAAGCAGCGGGAGACAGCCGACTGCGAGACGCCGGCGAGGCGCGCGACGTCATAGGACGTCGCCCGCCTTCCCCGGATCAGTGGAAGGTTGTCCTGATCAGGATCAGGCGGGTTGTCTTTCTGTCGGCCGCTGGCCATAG
>NZ_JBBEBT010000073.1:0-6838 GCF_040882205.1 Hyphomonas sp. | reverse complement strand
CGTTGCGGCGCTGCGCCAGGATGTGGAAGCGCAGGGCGGGCGCGTCATCGGCGCCGTGATGAACCGCATCCGCGACGACGCCCTGCTGGCCGGCCAGTTCGAGACGATCGGCTAGCCGGGCTGCGGACGCCGGCGCCGGCTTTCTCGATTTCAACGCCGCTCAGGGCTTGCGAAGCGGGAGGGGTTTCAATACACCCCTGTCTTCGCGTTGGAGAGGTGGCCGAGTGGTCGAAGGCGCGCCCCTGCTAAGGGCGTATGGGGGTAACTCCATCGAGGGTTCGAATCCCTTCCTCTCCGCCATTATACATTGAAAATATTGTATTTTTTAAGAATAATTGGGTTCTGGTGCATTCCCGTTTTTTGAAGCCCGCGCGTCTTCAGTCATTTCCGCACGGTTCGGTTCTGCGCCGCTGTCAGCATGTCCTTTTGTGCATTGCCAGTAAGGCTTTCGGCCTTGCGTGCAGCTTGCGGTGAGATGGCCCCTGCGATGAGCGCAGTGATCACCCGCTTGTCGCGCAGCAGATCAAAGACCGCGCCATCCGGTTTCCAGAACTCTGCCGGATCAGCTGCGCACGCGTGAAGCACCGCCTCTGCGGCTGGCCCAGCCGCAGGCGCAGGGGAAAATTTTTCGCGGGTCAGGTTTCAGGCCCGGTACAGGTCGTCCAGGTCCAGCGGCAAGAGACGCAAAACAAGGGGCCCGCGAGAGGCAGGTATCGAAATGCAAAGACCCTCACGTCTGATGCAAATCCGGGTATCGCTGCAACTCGCGTCGGACCCGGGAAGACTAATACGCGGATGCCTCGAATTCCGGTGCATCAGGGTGACCGGCGAATATGCGCTGGCGTCGGTAAGCGGCGTTTCAGCTTCGCCTGACCGCAGTTCGACACGGCGCAGCGGCTTGCCCAGGCCGCCCTAACTGCGTTTGCCGAATTCGCGGTCCAGCTTGCCCAGGAGGGCAAGGCCCGTCGCCGCGCGCCGCACGCACACGCAAGCGCAGTTCGGTGTCGAACTCGGTCACCGCGCGTGTGGCGAACGCCTCGAACAGTTTGTTGAGGCTGATCCTGCGATGCGCCGCGAGCGCGCGCAGGCGCCCCGTGCTGATTGCCGGCAAGGCTGATCGTCAGAACACGCATGCCCGTTTCCTTTCCTTCAGGCAGGCTCCGGCATTGCAGATCGTGAGGCCCGGAAACAGCAGCTCGGCCCGCGTAAGGTCCGCGAGAGTTGTGGTTATGCTGGCTTTGGCCGCAGATGCCACTGCCAGTTCGATGACAGGGTTGTCGGCTTCACCGGGCAGGCCAGGCAACCCTGCAGGGGTGTTGGTCCGTCAGTCGATTTGGAGGTGGTCATCGGGCCCGCTCGATATCGGTCTTCGTAAAATCCTCGCCCTTGAACAGAAGCGGGAGCTGAAGTTTCTGTGCAAGTGCATAGGCAAAGCTGTCGCCGAGATTGAGCCCTGCTGGCGTATCTTTGCCAAACCGGGCAAGCGCAGCAATCGCGCCGTGGACGTCCTCGATAGCTGATGGCACGACGGCGATCCTGAGCGCTCCCAGAAGAGCCTCAGCTTCGCGCAGGCCGGACGGGCCGTGTGCACTCTGGGCACGGGCCAGCACTTCCCAGGCGTTTACAGGCGTCATCAGGGGCCGAACCGCAGCCGTCAGGATGTCCAGGAACGCTGCGCGCTCTGGTTCCCCGAAATAGACCGCCAGCACCGCCGAGGCGTCAACAACCATTACCGGGGCAGCCCGTCTGGCCCGTAGAGATCATCGTCTGTGAGTTTGGTTCCGGTCATCTCCAGCGCGTCAATACGGGCAAGCACATCCGCAACCCGCCGCTGCGCTGCGCCCTGAACCTCGCTCGCTTTGGCCATTTCTTCCGCGAGGCGGCGGCGGACGGCATCGGCGACGACATCCGTCATCGGCAGGCCGAGCCGATCGGCCAAAGCGCGGATATCTCGGACAACATCAGGGTTGCGTATCTGGATCGGTGCGTCTGTCATGATAAATAGAATTTATCATGATCCAGCGCGGATGCAAACAGTTGCCCCGCGTGCGGGGGCCAAAGCGCTCCCATGAGAGGATGGAAGCAGCCTTTGCCGGATACAGCATTGTCACGACCGGCGAGATCGAAGGGGTTGGCGCCGGAGCGATCGACCATGTTGCCATTGCCGGAAATCTGAAACTAACCAGAGTGTTCTGCCGAGCCGCAGCGTCAGAAGACAGACGAAAACGATCCGGTCGTTTTGGGGGCGTGGTTGATTGCTCGGCCATGTCTCAGGGTGCACATTGATAATGTGTAACGCTGCGTATGGGAATTTTTCGGCGTTTAGCGGGGCTATACCTATGGTTTAGTTGCCCAACCCGCGCTGAAAGGAGAGGGAACGGACAAGCTGTCAGGAATCGGATTTCTGAAAACCAGGTGGCCGCGGAGATCATCATGAATACAACAACCGGGAAGGTCCCTGGATCGCGGTCGCCGAATGATATCGACCGGCATGTTGGCCAGAAGCTGAGGAAGCTCCGGCAGGAAGCGGGCCTCACGCTGCAGGACCTCGCCGAACAGATCGGCGTGAGCCATCAGCAGCTGCAAAAGTATGAGACCGGCACGAACCGTCTCAGCGTCGGCATGCTTCCCGGTGTCGCGGAGGCGCTGGGCACCGACATCATGGAATTCTTCGAGGACGCGGGCAAAGCGTCCTCGGCAAAGAAGAGCAAGGCCGATCAGCTCCGCAGCGAGTGCGAGACCTGGCTCAGGCGGACAAAGTCGGAGGAGGCGCTGCGCGGCATGCTGCGGGTGTTGAAGGCTCTTTCCGCCTAGGCAGCTCGCCGGCTGTCTGGTCGGGGTCATGCCGCGATCGTGGGGAGCGACCGAGTTGCCGTGCCTTAACCTCTTTTAGTAACGTACGCTGATGACATTGATGGGCTGAAGCGGCTGATTGCTTTTGCTCCGGGCAATGCAAGAGAGGCACCCAAGACGAACCTGGAAAGTGGCTGCGCGCCTTTTGCCGGTTCAGAAGTCGCGATACTTGCTATGGATGACTACGCGGCGCGCGGAAGAGATATAAGAAGCCGGCACGGCGTAAAGACTGCCTGGAGTGTCGGAATAATAGTTTTCCTGAAACTCGAATATGATTTGCCAGATATCCCTGTCCTCGGGCGATGAACGCAGCGGCGTGCCTTCCTGGTCGGTGACCAGGTACCACATTATCCTTGCCGGCGGTTGGCGGCTGCCACCCCAGGCATCGTTCTCCCAGGTGCCCGAGCCATCACGATTGATCTGCAGACAGCTGTTCTTCGAAGAGCGCTCCGAAACGCCGCCTTCGCAGATAAGCTTATCGGTAAACTCAGATGGGAAGTCTTCTGTCGCTCCGAGATGCCCTTTGACGACAGCGCCGCGATAATCCAGATCTTTATAGATGGGTTCGGCCATTGCTGAGCCGCAGAAGGATGCAAACATCGAAAACGCAACAAACACATTTCTCATTTCTGCTCCTATGGCTCACGCCTTGGCCTGGAGGTTTAAAACTGACATGGGAACCACGCCCTTGCAAGTCAGGACCAGGCGGTGATCGCTACCCGTCCAAGCGTGCCCGGAGAGCAGCAGGCAAGCTTCAGTGCGAGCACTTGAGATGGACCCGGTGAACCGGTGCCTGTTTTCCCTTTGTCACAAAGGGTGTTGACGAAGGCACCCCGCGCCCTCTTTCGATAACCGGGATATACTTTTTGTGGACCAGTACTTTCCATGCCGCTGACCCGGACGCAGATTTCATGGCGCGATCCGGTGACGGCGTTCGCACCCCTGAAGGATGAGCTCTTTGCGCTCCTGCTTCACGGGCCGGGTTCGCGCTGGAGCTATATCTGCGCTCATCCGGCTGAAACCCTGCTCTATGATGAGATCACTGCAGGTGACTGGGCCGACAGGCTCCGCCAGACAGAACAGCGATGCGGGTTCGGGCGGCCGGACGATGCGCCGCCCTTTTGCGGAGGTTGGGCTGGGCTGCTCGCCTATGAGTTCGGGCGCGCGCTGTTGCCCCACCTGGGCAATCTTCCGCCACGGGCAGGATGGCCTGATATCGCCCTTGGATTCTATGACGAGTTCATCGTGTTCGACCATGACCGCCGGACCGCTGAACACTGGGACTGGACAGGCGACCGCAGCGACAGTTTGGCCAAGAAGCTTGGCGCGCTGCCACCGGAGCGGGTGAGCCAGTCTCACAGCCAGGCGCCACCTGTGCCCAGACTATCAGCCGTGCAGTTCGAGGAAAGGATTGCCAAGGCGGTCGCGTATGTGCGCGCGGGTGACTGTTTCCAGGTCAATCTTTCGCAACGCTTTGATTTTGATCTCGCCAACGGTGTGCATCCCTTCGACCTGTTCCTCAAGCTCACAAGTGCCAGCGCCGCGCCGTATTCTGCTTATTTCCGGCTTCCTCGCCTCGCTCTGGTATCGAACTCCCCGGAGCAGTTTCTGGAAGTGCGGCCGGGCTCCAAGGGTGGATTCAAGGCGACGACACGTCCCATCAAGGGCACGCGGCCGCGCGGGCGAACGCTGCAGGAGGATCGTCAGTTAGCAGAGGACCTCGTGTCTTCAGAAAAGGACCGTGCCGAAAACCTGATGATCGTTGACCTGATGCGCAATGACCTCTCCAGGGTATCGCGTCCCGGATCTGTCAAGGCGCCTGGCCTTTTTGCTATCGAGAGCTTTGCCAATGTGCACCATCTTGTGTCCACGGTGGTTTCAGAGCTGCAGGGTGAGCATGGAGCTTTAAGCCTCGTTGAGGCCGCATTTCCCGGCGGTTCCGTAACCGGCGCACCGAAGATAAGGTCCATGCAGATCATATCTGAACTGGAGGATGAGGCGCGGGGGGCCTATTGCGGTTCTCTGGTCTGGATGACGCCCGATGGTTGGATGGATTCTTCGATCCTCATCCGGACTGCCGCGCTGGAAGAAGCAGAGGACGGGCACTGGACCGGGCATTTCCGGGCTGGCGGCGGGATCGTGGCCGATTCCGTACCGGCACTGGAACGGCAGGAAACACTGGACAAGGCATCCGCAATGATACGTGCACTGACAGAGACCTCCACCGGCCCTGTTGAAGACATCCTGTATGTCGGACACCAGCGCAGTTCAGGCATGAGCGTTTCAGTGCGCGACCGGTCATTCCTGCTGGGGGATGGCTGTTTTGAAACCCTTCGCTCTTGCGATGGCATGATTGAAGGCATTCCGGAACATCTCTCGCTCCTGCGGCAGTCGGCGGATGTGTTGGGCATAGATGGCTTTCCGGGTGACCTCGAACTGCATGGCGCTCTGAACGAACTGTCGCAGGCGTGCGCGGGCACGGCGGCTGTGCGCGTCACGCTCAGCCGCGGCGCGGGTGGGAGGGGGGCAAATGCGTCAGCGGCGCCTGCGGTATTAGTTCTCAGCATAAACGCGTTGGGCGAGAGCCGTCCCTATCCGCCGCTGCGAGTCATCACGTCGTCCATCCGCCGCAACGAAACGTCTCCGCTCTCAAGGGTCAAGTCCACCAGTTATGGTGACAACTTGGCCGCCCGGCGCGCGGCAACACAAGCGGGCGCTGACGAAGCGCTCATGCTGAACCTGGCCGGACGCCCGGCTTGTCTGGCCATGGGAAACATCTTCCTGCGGACGGCTTCCGGGGATTGGGTTACGCCGCCGGCAGACGAAGGCGTTCGGGAGGGCTACATGCGCGGACAGGTTCTGGCGCGTCTGGCCGCTGAAGGCTGCGCCGTTCATATCCGGCCCGTCATCGCGGCGGAGCTTCTGGAGACGGGGGCCAGCCTGTTCGGTGTGAACAGCCTGTGGGGTATGCGTCCGGTTCAATCTCTGGACGGCCACATGCTCAAGGTCATTTCCTCCGTCCTTTAGCCGGGCGATGCGGGCGCAACGCGAAGGCGCTGCAGGCCGTGAATGATCAGCCGCTGCGACAACCATTCCGTTATGTTCGCGGGCGCATCGAGCGACAATCGTTCGAGGTGTGCATGATACTCTCCCCGCTGGGCCAAAGGGCGGGCAGTGATCGCGCCCAGCATGTAGGCAAGACGGGACCAGTGGCCCGCCATGTGCACCTTCAGTTCATCGAGCGCCGCGCCGAGATCCTGTTCGACCCCGGATAAGTCTGTGCCGAACGGATAGCTTGGCAGGGCTTGCCTGTGCGCGCCGAGGGCCCGGGTAATTGCTTCTGGTGTATTGGCGCGCCATGCCGCGGGCACCGCGAAGTCGCGCGGCAGTTTCTTTGCCTTCACCGCCTGCTGAACCAGTCCGTCCTGGAAACGGGCATCCGTGATGGCCAGCATGCGCCGCACGCATTCTTCGTCTGTCTGTCCGCGCAGGTCGGCGACGCCATACTCCGTTATGAAGATATCGCGCAAATGGCGCGGCACGGTTGTATGGCCATAGGACCAGACGATGTTGGACCCGGTCTTGCCTTTACTATTGCGTACTGCATTCAGCAGGATGATAGACCGTGCATTTTCCAGTTCATGCGCTTGTGCCACGAAATTGTACTGGCCGCCGACGCCGCTGACCACGCGGCCATCCTCGAGCGCGTCCGACGTCACCGCGCCAAGGCAGGTCGCTTTCATGGCGATGTTGATGAAACGGGCATCAACACGTTCTAGGCGGCGCACCCTCTCGTTGCCGTAAAGCGCATTCACATCGTTCACGCTGGTCATGTTGACCTTCGCAAGCAAGGCTTCCGGTGCGCGGCGCAATGCTTCGTAGAAGGATTGCGGGCCAAGGAAGAAGCCAGCGTCTATCGTTTCGCCGCGTTCTTTGGCCGGGCATCGTGAAAAGACACCGCTTCGTAGAAGTTCGAACATGCCTT
>NZ_JBBEBT010000072.1:0-1222 GCF_040882205.1 Hyphomonas sp. | reverse complement strand
AGTCTCTGGAAGGCCCGCCCGACGCGATGGAAGAAGTCTGGAGTTCGATCCGGCCCGGCCCACGCCCTTGCTCAATTCAGGTTCTCAAGCAGACCGCGACGCCCCGGCGCATGTTCCCTGGCTCTGACATGAAGCTTCTCCGGCGCGCGCCCAAGGATACACCCCCGAGGCAGACCAACATGCAAGCGATCGAGCGACTGAAGGATCAGGTGCCCCATGTGGCGCGCCTTGCGCTCGGCGGTGACGAGGCCGCCCTTGCACAGGTCATCAAGGATTTCGTCGCCCGCGGTTGGCCCGCCGGCCTTCTCATCCAGGGACTGCTGGAGCCTGCGGCCCGCGCGCTGGGAGATGCCTGGCTCAGTGACGACTGTCTGGATATCGATGTCACCATCGGTCTTGGCGCCCTGCGCCTCGCCAGCCGTATGCTGCGCCACACCGAAGGCCCCCGCGCAAACCCCGGTTCCGGCACTGCAAAAATCCTGATTGCCGCCGCGCCGGGTGAGCCGCACATGCTCGGTGCCTGCCTCATGGCCGATGCCTTCATGGATGCCGGATGGCCGACCGAATTCGCGTTTCCAGACAGCGATTCGGCCCTGGCCACCGATTGCCAGACCTTCCAGCCTGCGGTGATCGTCGTCGCCCTGTCCGACGCCATGCCCCGGACGGGCGGGCTCACCACGCTGGAAAAAACGGTCGCCGCCTGCCGGAAAGCCTGCCGGGGCAGGGACGTGCTCATTTCGGTCTGCGGACGCACATTCGCCGAAGGCAGCGCAAGCGCCGGCCAGGTCGGTGCAGATCATGCCCGCCAAAGCGCCGCCGATATGCCGGCCAGCATCGCCGGACTCCTCGCCAGCAAGTCCGCGGCGCAAGGCACGAAACCCGGCGGCGCCGGCCGGGACATGCACTGACACCCGCGACCGGTAAGTTCTCCTTGCGTAAGGCTTGCTACACGGCGCCCCAAGGCTAAGTTCCGCTCCGGAACTTTTCCCTTGGAGATACGCCCTCATGGCCCTGCCACCCGTCCTTCAGAACCTGCGCATCCCAGTGATCGCCTCGCCGCTTTTCATCATTTCGGGGCCGGATCTGGTCATCGCCCAGTGCAAGGCGGGCGTCGTCGGCAGCTTCCCGGCGCTCAATGCGCGCCCCGGCCCGGTGCTGCACGAATGGCTGGACCGCATCACCACCGAACTCGGCGAATACAGCGCCAAGAATCCCGACCGTC
>NZ_JBBEBT010000071.1:1166-6905 GCF_040882205.1 Hyphomonas sp. | reverse complement strand
CGAAGAAGATGGGGGCCAAGTCGCCGCGCGAATTCCTGCGGGCGAAGGATGCCGTGGCGGCCGGGCTGGCGGAGAGCGCGGCCGACGCTGAGGTCTATGCCGCGATGGCGGCAAATCCGAAGCTGATCCAGCGGCCCATCGGTATCAACGGCAAGAAGGCCGTGCTCGGCCGGCCGAACGAGCGGTTGCTGGAGATCGTTTGAGCCCGTGTAATTCTGTCGCAGCGCTGGGCGGGGCGGGGCCGATCGATCAAATTTCACCGATCCGGTTCGCCGAAAATCAGCCCTGTCATGGCAGTATGGGCGGATGATGACCCTTGCTCTCGTTCTTGCCGTTCTCCTGCTGGCCTTTGCGGCCTTTGCCGCCTTTGGCCTGCCATATATGGTGATGGGTCCGCGGGCGTTCGAGGAGTTTGCCGAGCGCCGGGATGCGCAGGTGATGGCGGCGGCGCTGCTGGTGGCCGCCGGCTTCGTGGCCGCGTCGGCCTTTGCCGGGCCTGCCTTGATTTCCGCCGCCCCGCAGGTGCAGGTGTTCGCCGAGACCGTGCTGGGCGCGGCGTCCCGGATCCGGAGCTGACGCTCCGGCCCCGGCACGCGCTCCGGCCAAGCAGGAGACGCGGGACATGGCAGCCGAGACAGTGATCCGGAAATCCGGGACGAAATCGAACCCCGGTAATTTCTTTGAAGACTTCAAGCCCGGCGACACGCTGGTGCACGCGACGCCGCAGACGGTGACCGAGGGCGACCTCGCCCTTTACCGTGCGCTGAACGGCAGCCGGTTTGCCCAGTATTCCTGCGCCGAGTTTGCGCGCAGCGTTGGCCTGCCGGGCCTGTGCGCCGATCCGCTGCACGCCTTCCACATCGTCTTCGGCAAGAGTGTGCCGGATATCTCTCTGAATGCGGTGGCCAATCTCGGTTATGCCGACGGGCGCTTCCTGCGGCCCGTGGTCCCGGGCGATACACTGCGTGCGACGAGCGAAGTGATCGGTGTTAAGGAAAACTCCAGCGGCAAGACCGGAGTCGTCTGGGTGCGGACGAACGGCCGTAACCAGTATGGCGAAGATGTGCTGAACTATGTGCGCTGGGTAATGGTCAACTAGCGCTACGAGACATCGCCGCTACCGAAACCTGTGGTGCCGGAGCTGCCGGCGGCCGTCGCCGCCAAGGACCTTTCAGGGTTTCCCCAGATGAAGCGCTGGAACGTCGCGGAATCCGGCAGTCCGCACGTGTACGAGGACTATGAAATCGGGGAGAAGATCAATCATGCCGACGGCATGACGATCCAGGAAGCCGAGCACCAGATTGCGACCCGCCTCTATCAGAACACCGCCAAGGTGCACTTCGATTTCCACGGCCAGAAGGAAAGTCGGTTCGGCAAGCGGCTGATCTATGGCGGCGTGGTGATCTCGATTGCCCGTTCCCTCTCGTTCAACGGGCTGGCGAATGCAGGGCAGTTGCTGGCGATCAATGCCGGCAGCCATGTGAGCCCGCTGTTTGCCTGGGACACGATCTATGCCTGGAGCGAAGTGCTGGACAAGGCGGAGCTTTCGGAGACCTGCGGCGCGCTGCGCCTGCGCCTCGTGGCGGTGAAGGACCAGCCGCCGGGCGTGTTCCCTTACAAGGACGCGGACGGCAAGTATGCCAATGGCGTGCTGCTCGACTTTGATTATTGGGCCGCGATTCCGCGGGCCCGCTGACGAAGCTGGAAAGTCTCCCTATATGGGGCCGATGGGCGGCTATCTTCCTTATGTGGATTTCACCGAATTTGCTCTGGCGCTGGGGATCATCCTCTCGGCGCTGGTCAGCCTGATCGGGACCTCGGCGCGCAAGCGCACGATTGCGATGGGCGAGGCGCGCCTGTCGGACCTTGCGGAAATGGCGGGCATCCTGCAGCCGAAACAGGTGATGGCGGTGTTCGGACCGCCGGACATGGGGCGTGCCTGGCCGGGTGTGACGCTGCTGGACGTGCGCCGGGCGCGCACGCCGCTCGGCTGGCTGATGTCCAGCGACCTCGTCGACTATGGCTGCATGCTGGCGGCGGCCGCCGCCCTGATGCTGGATTACAAGATTGTACCCCTTGCCACATTCAGCGCGCTGGCAATCCAGGTGGCCGGATGGGTGGTTTCTGCGCGGGTGCCGAAATGAGCAGGGAACGCGCCGCAAGGGCCGCTTCCCGCATCGCCGGAAACCCGGTAGGGGTTCGTCTATGAAGCTCTGGAAGATGAACGGCGCCGGCAACGCGTTTGCCATTTTCGACGCGCGCTCCGCGCCGTTCGCGCCGAGCGTGGAGCAGATCCGCCAGATTGCTGCCGACCTGAAGGCCGATCAGGTGATCGCGCTGGAGCGCGATGCCACCAGGGATGTGTTCATGCGCATCTGGAACGCCGATGGCGCGCAGGTTTATGCCTGCGGCAATGCCTCGCGCTGCGTTGGCCAGCTGATCCTGCAGGAGACCGGCAAGGACAGGATCACGATCCAGACCGAAGCGGACATGCTGAAGGCCTTCCGCGCAGACGGCGGGCTGATCACTGTGGACATGGGCTCGCCGCTGATGGGCTGGGCAGATATTCCGCTCGCGGAGAAAATGGATGTGCGCGGCGTTGACCTGAAGATCGGGCCGATCGATAAGCCGATCCTTGCGCTACCGGCGGTCGTGTCTATGGGTAATCCGCATGCGGTGTTTTTTGTCGAGGACGTGAACGCCTATGACATCCCAAAGATCGGGCCGTTGGTGGAGAACCATCCACTGTTCCCGCAAGGCACGAATGTCGGCTTTGCGCAGGTCATCGACAAGCAGACGATCCGCTTGCGCGTCTGGGAGCGCGGGGCAGGGCTGACCAAGGCCTGCGGTACGGGCGCCTGCGCTGCGCTGGTGTGTGCGGCGCGTGCCAAGCTGACCGGGCGCAAGGCGAAAGTGATCGTGGACGGCGGCGAACTCCACATCGAATGGCGTGAGAGCGACGATCATGTCTACATGACCGGGCCGGTGGAGCTGGAATTTGAGACCGATGTCTAGGGTTCGCGTTTGCGGGCCAGGCAGGGCTCGGCCAGTCTCGGGGGGAATTCTGCGGAGATCCCCATGCGCCCCATCCTGCTGCTTGCGCCCCTCTGCCTGATAGAGGCCACGGCCATCGCCGGGCCCCTCGCTGTGACCAAGGGCATGTGGGCAGTCACCTCGGACATGTATGCCAATGCGCAGGCGAACGGCGCGCCGGTGGAAGTTGCGTCCGAGCGCTCGGCTATCGAGGAATGCTGGTCGACCGATGAGGAGGCGGCGCTCGAAGAAGGCCTGGTTGACTGTTTCGAAGGCTGCGCGGCCACCGACAGCTGGACCAGGGCGCATTCCATCGATTTCGACCTGGCCTGCGATTTCTCCGGCGTGGCGATGTATGGCGCGGCGGGATTTGCCGTCAGCAAGGGCGGCGACAGTTTTGTCGGTCGGATGTTGCTGTCCGGCCAGACGGGCGACGGCCTCATGATGGACACCGAAGCCCTGCTGATCGGCGACCGGACGGGGGTGTGCCCGGCGCCGAACTGGGCATTCGGCCGCGCCGCGCTTGCATTTCTCCGGCTTAGGCGCGATCTGACGGGCTGATGCCGGATACCGCTCCTCCTTCTGGCCCGACGGTGATCACCCTCGGATGCCGCCTCAACACCTATGAGTCCGAGGTGATGCGCCGCCATGCGCTGGCGGCGGGGCTTGGCGATGCCGTGATCATCAACACCTGCGCGGTGACGAGCGAGGCAGTACGGGGCGCGCGGCAGGCGATCCGGCGGGCGGCGAAGGACAATCCGGGCGCGCCGATCCTGGTGACCGGGTGCGCGGCGCAGATTGATCCGGCGAGCTTCGCGCAGATGCCGGAAGTGACGCGCGTGATCGGCAATCACGAGAAGATGCAGGCAGGGACCTGGGCGCCGGTCACCTTGCTCGGCGGCGAGGAAAAGGTCCGCGTCAACGACATCATGAGTGTGCGCGAAACGGCCGCCCACCTGATCGACGGGATGGATGGCCGGGCGCGCGCCTATGTGCAGGTGCAGAATGGCTGCGACCATCGCTGTACCTTTTGCATTATTCCCTATGGGCGCGGGAACTCGCGCTCGGTGCCCGCTGGCGAAGTGGTGGCGCAGGTGCGGCGTCTCATGGAGACGGGCCACTATGAGGTCGTGCTGACCGGTGTGGACCTGACGAGCTGGGGCGCAGACCTTCCGGGTACGCCGCAACTCGGCAATCTCGTCCAGCGCATCCTGAAGCTTGTGCCGCAGCTTCACCAGCTGAGGATTTCCTCGATTGATGCGATCGAGATGGACGAGGCGCTTATTGAGGCGATGGGGGAGGGGCGCGTGGCGCCTTACCTTCACCTCTCGCTGCAGCATGGAGATGACCTGATCCTGAAGCGCATGAAGCGGCGGCATTTACGCGGCGCCGCGATTGATCTGGCCGAGCGTCTTCGCACCGTGCGGCCAGACATTGCTCTGGGTGCGGATATTATAGCCGGATTCCCAACCGAGACTGAGGCGCATTTCGAGAATTCTCTGCGCCTTGTCGAGGAGTGCGGCCTCTCTTTCCTGCATGCCTTTCCCTATAGCCCGCGCCCCGGCACGCCGGCGGCGAAGATGCCGCAAGTGGCCAAGCCGATTGTGAAGGAACGCGCAGCGCGCCTGCGCGCGGCGGGCGAGACGGCGCTGGCGCGGCATTTCATGCGGCATGTTGGCGAGGTGCGCGGGGCGCTGCTGGAGCGCGGACTGGCGGCGCGGCTTCCTGATTTCACGCCCGTCCGGCTGGATGCTCTGGCAGGGGAGGGCGGCACTATCCTCCCAGTGCGGATTACAGGCCATGACGGCAAACAGCTTCTCGGAACACACATCCCATGATCCTCTGGTTCGGCAAGAAGAAGACACTCGACGAGGTGAAGGCCGCCGGCGGGGAAATGCCGTCGCCGGAAGTGTCGGCGGAAGAACTGGCCGCGCAGGAAGCGGCCGCGCGCGAGAAGGCCGAGATCGAGGCGAAGGTCGCGGAGGCGAACCGCGCCTGGGAGGAGCGCCAGAAGCGCGAGGCGCAGGAGGCCCAGGACGAGGCTGTGCGCGCCAGGGCGGCGGCCGAGTTGAAACTTCTGGAAGAGCGGCGCGAGCATGCGCGCTTGCGGGAAGAGGCCGAGGCGGCGGCGCGGGCTGCGGCCGAGGCCGAGGCGAGCGACCCTGGACTGTTCGGCACGCTTGGCGAAGGGCTCGCGCGCTCAACGGCGAAGCTGACCGAGGGCATCGCCGCGCTGGGGCGGCGCAAACTGGACGCCGCCGCGCTCGAGGAACTCGAAGACCTGTTGATCACCTCCGACATGGGCACCAAGGTCGCCTCACGTGTCACGAGGGGGCTCGCCAAGGGGCGATTCGACCGCGAGATTTCCGGCGACGAGATCCGGAGCGTGCTGGCCGAGGAGATTGAGGCGATCCTGCGCCCCCGCGAGAGGGTGGTGGATTTTTCCGACGGGCCGCGCCCGCGCGTGGTGCTGTTCGTGGGCGTCAATGGCTCGGGCAAGACAACGACGATCGGGAAAATTGCATCCAAGCTTCAGGCGCAGGGCGCGAAGGCCTTGCTGGTGGCGGGCGATACTTTCCGCGCAGCGGCCGTGGAGCAGCTGAAAGTCTGGGGTGAGCGCGGCGGCATTCCCGTGATGGCGGGCGCACATGGCGCGGACGCGGCGGGGCTCGTTTATGGCGCCGTCGAGCGCGCGCAGGCGGAAGA
>NZ_JBBEBT010000071.1:0-1156 GCF_040882205.1 Hyphomonas sp. | reverse complement strand
GGAAGACCTAGATCTCGTGCTGGTGGACACGGCCGGGCGCCTGCAGAACAAGGCCGAACTGATGGCGGAGCTGGGAAAGATCGTCCGGGTATTGAGGAAGGTTGATCCGGACGCGCCGCATGACGTGATTCTCGTGCTGGATGCGACCGTCGGGCAGAATGCGCTGAGCCAGGTCGAGGCGTTCCGGCATACGGCGGGCGTGACGGGTCTTGTCATGACGAAACTGGATGGCACGGCGAAGGGCGGCGTTCTGGTGGCGATTGCCGAGGCGCATGATCTGCCGATCCATTTCATCGGCATCGGCGAGAAGGCTGAGGATTTGCGGCCGTTCTCTGCGGCGGCGTTTGCGAAGGCGTTGGTTGGGCTCAAAGGCTAAAACCTGCATTTGAACCCCTCTCCATCGGGAGAAAGGGCTTTGGAGATTGCTCCGCCGCGTTAGTGACGCCTGCTCCGTCATCGAACAATTCCTCGATGTTGCGGCCAAAGAGGCGGGCGAGGGCGAAAGCGAGCGGGAGGGAGGGGTCATACTTGCCCGTCTCGATGGCGTTCACGGACTGGCGCGAGACATCCAGCTTGTCGGCGAGTTCCTGCTGGCTCCATCCGCGTTCTGTCCGCAATGCACGGATGATGTTTTCATGGGCTCGCCTCAGACCGTGCGGCCGAAGCCGAAGTGCAGGATGCAGCTGAAGAGGCCGTAGGCGACAAAGAAGAGCGACCCGAACCAGAAGGCGCTGAACTGGGGAAGAGCGCCGGATATCTGCAGGAGGCCGGCGACGAAAGCGATGCCTGCAGTGATCGCGCCTGCCTGGGTAGGCGCCGTCAGATGGCGCAGGGGGCAATACTCATCCGTCTCGCGGACAAGACGCAGGATGGCCGAGAGCGCTCCGAGGATCGCCGGCGAGGCCGCGGTCGCCGCCAGTATCTTCAGGCCGAGTGGGGAGGTCCCCGCGTCGGTGAAGTGAGATACCAGAAAGACTATCACGACGTATAGCGCCATCAATGGCCAGAACAGGTACTGGTAGCGGCGGTTTGCGGTACGAAAGCCTTTGGTTTGGGTCACTTGGTGATCTGCTTTTCAAGCGACCTTTACAAGTTTTACTCGGCAGCGAGGGCCGAGGCCGGCGCTGCCTGCCTGCCGCGTACTAACCGGCCGGGC
>NZ_JBBEBT010000070.1:0-6913 GCF_040882205.1 Hyphomonas sp. | reverse complement strand
TCGTCGAACTGGCCGTTCCAGCCTGGATCGTGGCGCTGATGGTCGCCCTGCCGCTCGTCTTTGCGCCCCTTCGCGCGCTGATCGGCCACAAGTCCGATACACACAAATCGGTGCTCGGCTGGCGCCGCGTGCCATATATCTGGTTCGGCTCGATGTTCCAGTTCGGCGGCCTCGCGCTTATGCCCTTCGCGCTGATCCTTCTCTCCGGGGATTCGACCGGCCCGGCCTGGATCGGGCAGGCGGGGGCGGCCGCGGCCTTCCTGCTCGTCGGCGCCGGCATCCATACGGTCCAGACTGCTGGCCTCGCGCTGGCGAGCGACCTCGCCACAGACGACACGCGGCCGCGTGTCGTCGCGCTGCTCTATATCATGCTGCTGGCCGGCATGTTTGCGAGCTCACTGGTCTTCGGCTGGCTGCTGCGCGACTTCAACACGCTGATCCTCATCCAGGTCATTCAGGGCGCCGCCGTCCTCACGATCCTCCTGAATGTCATCGCGCTGTGGAAGCAGGAGGCACGCAATCCGGCGCTTACTGCGCCCGGCCGCGCGCACGCGAGCTTCTCCGAAACCTGGGCGCGCCTGACGCAGGACCGCAACACCGTCCGCCTGCTGATCGCTGCCGGCCTTGGCGCTGCTGCGTTCAGCATGCAGGACGTGCTGCTCGAGCCCTACGGCGCGGAAGTCCTCGGCATGAGCGTAGCCGACACGACCCGTCTCACGGCGCTGTCAGCCTTCGGCGCGCTGATGGGTTTTGCCTACTGTTCCGGCCAGCTCAGCGAAGGCGGCGAGCCGCACCGCCTCGCCGGTCTTGGCGCAGTTGCGGGCGTGTTTGCCTTCGCGCTCGTCATCCTTGCGCAGCCCATCGGCTCGACGGCGGCCTTCCTGCTCGGTGCCTTGCTGATCGGTTTCGGCAGCGGCCTGTTCGCCGTCGGCACACTGACAGCGGTCATGGGCATCGCCCGCCGTCACGACAGCGGCATTGCGCTGGGCGCCTGGGGCGCCGTGACGGCGACCGCCACCGGCATGGCGGTCGCCTTCGGCGGCGCGGCGCGCGATATCGTATCCGGTCTTGCCAACAGCGGGCAACTCGGCCCTGCGTTCACCGGTCCCGCGCCCGGTTACGGCGTGGTCTACCATTTCGAAATCCTGCTCTTGTTTGCCACGCTTGTCGTGATTGGCCCGCTGGCCCGTCACACGCTTGCCCCACCATCCAATCCATCCACCAAGTTCGGCCTGGCGGCTTACCCAGGTTGATACGACCTCAAGGAGAACGGTCATGATTTTCAGTGGAGAGTTCGTCAACGGAATAGATCTCGTGGACATCTGCCTTTGGGCATTCATGATCTTCTTCGTCTGGCTGATCTACTATCTGCAACGCGAAGGCATGCGCGAAGGCTATCCGCTGGAGGAAGATCCCAGCGGCCGCCAGGAAGCGCCTGCGCTTCTGTTCGTGCCGCCGAAGAAATCGTTCACCCTGCCGAATGGCCGGGGCACGATCGAACTGGCCTATGCCAGGGCCGACACGCGTGAACTGGCGCTCAACCGCACCGCCCAATGGGCCGGTTCGCCCTTCGTGCCATCGGGTGATCCGATGAAGGACGGCGTTGGTCCGGCCTCCTATGCCATGCGCGACGATGTTCCGGATCTCAACTGGGACGGCCAGGTCCGCATATCGCCCTATCGTCTGCACCCGTCCTATTCGGTCTCGCCGAAGGATGTCGACCCGCGCGGCCTCAAGGTTGTCGGACTTGACCGCGTGGTGGCGGGCACAGTGACCGATCTCTGGGTCGACACGGCCGAGACTATAATCCGATACCTCGAAGTGCGCCTTGACGGCTCGGGCGCCACGGTGCTGTTGCCGGTGCCGTTCTCGAACATCTCGAAGGCGCGCGGCCGCGTCGAAGTGGATGCGATCAAGGCGGGGCATTTCGCCAATGTGCCGCGCACCAGGTCTCCGGACCAGGTGACCCGGCTCGAAGAAGACATGATCAGTGGCTATTTTGGCGGCGGCACACTCTACGCCACGCCGCAGCGCCAGGAGCCCTGGCTGTGATCAAGCTGCACGATGAAGAAGAGGGTGGGGGCGAGCCGGTTCGCGGGCTCCCCCAGACCTTGCCGGAGGGCGAACAGCTTCTCTGGCAGGGCAGCCCGGGCACGCTGGCTTTTGCCATCCATGCTTTCCACATCCGGTTCGTCATCGGTTATTTCGTGCTCGCGACCGGCTGGCGTCTCGCCAATCTCGAGACCGCCGGCGCAACCGGCCTCGAGATGACCCGCGTCGCGATCAATTCCGGCATCGGAGCAGTGGCCGGCCTCGGCCTCCTGTTCCTGATTGCCTGGGCAATGGCCCGCGCGAGCGTCTACACGGTCACCTCCAGGCGTGTCGTGCTGCGCTACGGCGTAGCAATCCGCAAATACGTCAACCTGCCGTTTGACCAGATCGCCTCGGCCGACCTGCGCCGATATGGCAAGGGGAAGGGCGACATCGTGCTCTCCCTCGCGGCCACCGGCGGGCTTGGCTACCTGCGTCTCTGGCCGCATGTGCGCCCGCTGCGGATGAGCCGTCCGCAGCCAATGCTCCGCGGACTGACAGGTGTGGACGCGGTTGCCCGCGCGCTTGCCGCCGCCATCACAGCGCATGCCCCCGCCCGCGTCACGCTGACTGGCGTGCCTGCGCCGACACGTCCGAGCGTTTCGCCGCCCGTCTTGGCGCCCCGCATCGCCGCCCGGGCCACCTGAGGACCTGAAGATGACCCACGCCCCCCTGCCAAACCCTGCCCACAGCCACGAATTGCATCCGCCCCGCGCGCTGCTGATGGCCATCGGGGCGCTGGTTCTCTTCACAGTCGTCGGCGTCGGCGCGACCCGGCTTGCCGGGTTGGGCCACACCACGGACTGGCGCGGGATGTCGACCGAAACGCTGCCGCTCACCTTCGAGGACGGCGCCGATGGCAGCGTCATCGCACGCGACCCCGCCAGCGCAAACCTCGTGCGCGAATGGGCGCCGGAAACCGGCGGCTTCGTGCGCACCGCGATGCGTTCTCTGGCGCTCGAACGCCGCCAGATGGGCATTGGCTCCGGCCCAGCCTTCGTCCTTCACCGTACTGAAAACGGCCAGCTGATCCTGGAGGATCCGGAAACCGGCAAATGGGTCAGCCTCAACGCCTTTGGCGGCGACAATGCCGGCGAGTTCGCAAAACTGTTCGCATCTGCGGAGATCGCCCCATGAACCGCCGTAGTTTCACTGTCGCTTGCACCATCCGTGTCGCACATACCTATGAGTCGCTCGAGGCGCATGTCGAACTCGACGGCGGTATCGAGCCGGGTATTGGCGACAAGGTGCTCGTTCACGGCGCCCCGGTCAGCGTGCCCTTCGGCCGCAGCCTGGTGCTGCGCCGGGAAGCGACCGTCACCCGCGCCAATTTTTTCGAGAAGGCGTGGGTACGCTTTCAATCCATGTTTGAGCTCACCGAGCTCTATGAAGTGAGCTTCACCAACGGAAGGGTTTGACCATGTCCACGGCCGTGATGACCGATGAAGAAATGCGCGTTCTCGAAGCGCCGCCCGCTTTCGACTCCAACAAGATCGCGATGCAAGAGACGATGCTCTCTCCGCGCTTCTACACCACGGATTTCGCCGAGGTCGACAAGGTCGATGTCTCTGGCGTGCGGGAAGAGTGGGACGCGCTGATTGCCGAAATGGAATCCGATCCGAACCGGAACCACTTCAAGCGCACAAGCGAGTTCGACAATATCCTCAGCACACTGTCGCCCGAGCTGCGTACAGAGTTCGTGGACTTTCTCGTCAGTTCACTGACATCCGAATTTTCCGGCTGCGTCCTCTACCGAGAGATCACGCGCCAGGTCGAGAACCCGGACATGAAAGCCCTTTTCCGCCTGATGGCGCGCGACGAGGCCCGCCATGCCGGCTTTATCAATTTCGTACTGAAAGATTTCGGCATCGGCGTCGATCTCGGCTTCCTGACGCGCAAGAAAAAATACACCTTCTTCAAGCCGAAATACATCTGGTATTCGGTCTACCTCTCCGAGAAGATCGGTTATGCACGCTATATCACGATCTTCCGCCAGCTGGAGAAGCATCCGGAATTCCGCTTCCACCCGATCTTCAAATGGTTCGAGCAGTGGTGCAATGACGAGTTCCGCCACGGCGAAGCCTTCGCAATGATCCTGCGCGCGAACCCGCACCTCCTTCAAGGCGGCAACAAGTACTGGATCCGCTTTTTCCTTCTGGCCGTCTACGCGACCATGTACGTGCGCGATCATCGCCGCCCGGCTTTCCATGCCGCGCTGGGCGTCGACCCGACCGCTTATGACTACGAGGTCTTCCGCGTCACCAACGAGATCGCCCGCCAGGTCTATCCGCTGGAGCTGAACATCGACGCGCCGGAGTTCCGTGAGGGCCTCGAGAAGATCCGTCAGACGACGGACAGGATGGAAGCCATCAAGGGCAAAGGCCCTGTTGCCTGGCTGCAGAAGAAAGCCTGCGTCCTGTCCAATGGTATGACCTTCCTGAAGCTCTATTTCCTCCCCGTTCGCAAGAACAAGCTGCCGGCGAAAGTCCGGCTCCAGCCAGCCTGGTAGGGAAGGGAAGACACCGATCAGATGGCCGCCTACGCCCCCCCCATTCTTTTTGCTGCGCTCGCCTGGTGGCTGAGCACAGGGGCGATATTCTGGCTCATTGGCCTGCCGCGCGCGACGCATCGCTGGACCGCCCTTGGCGCTACCGTCCTGCTGGCTGGCGCCACGTTCATGGTCGTTGCCCTGCGCAGTGATACCAGCGTCACCGGGGCCTATGCCGGGTTCGCTGCCGGTCTCGCGCTCTGGGCCTGGCATGAGGTCATGTTCCTCACCGGCTTCCTCACGGGCCCCTCGCGTGTCGCGTGTCCGGAAGGGCTCACTGGCTTCGCCCGCTTCCGCGCGGGCCTCGCCGCGGTCCTCCATCATGAACTCGCCATCATCGCCCATGCCGGCCTTCTCATCTGGCTCAGCTGGGGCGCGGCCAACCAGTTCGCGCTGTGGACCTTCGTCATCCTCTGGGGCATGCGCATCAGCGCCAAGCTGGTCGTCTTCACCGGCGCGCCGAACCTCGTTGACCAGTTCATGCCGCGCCATCTCGACTATATGAAAACCTATTTCTCGCGCCGCGCGCCGGGCAGTGTCTTCACCGCCGCGCTCGTCGCAATTACTACGGTGTCCGTGCTGCTGGCGATCACCGCCTTCGGGCATCCTGCCGGCAGCCATGCCTCGGCCGGCTTCCTGCTGCTCACTGCGCTCGCCATTCTTGCTGTCATCGAGCACTGGGTGCTCATCCTGCCAGTACGCGATCCATCCCTCTGGGGCTGGGCCATGAAGCCGGCGCCGCAATCATCCCACACCTCAAAAACAAAAACGGACTGGAGGGCCTGACCCATGAACTTCGAAGCTTACTTCGAGAACGAGCTGACGAAACTCAAGGAGGAGGGCAACTACCGCGTCTTCGCCGACATTGAACGTGAGAAGGGCGCTTTCCCTAAAGCCGTCTTCCACGGGCCGGATGGCCAGAAGCCGGTCAAGGTCTGGTGCTCGAACGATTATCTCGGCATGGGCCAGCACCCGAAAGTTCTCGCGGCCATGCATGAGGTGCTTGACAGCTGCGGCGCCGGGGCAGGTGGTACCCGGAACATTTCCGGCACCAACCACCACCACGTCCTGCTGGAGCAGGAACTGGCGAGCCTCCACAACAAGGAAGCCGCCCTGCTCTTCACCTCTGGCTATGTCTCCAACTGGGCTGGCCTCGGCACGCTCGGCGCCAGGATCCCGGGCCTCATCATCCTGTCAGACGCGCTGAACCATGCCTCGATGATCGAGGGCATCCGCCACTCCCGCGCCAAATGCGTCGTCTTTCGCCACAACGACCCGCATGACCTGCGTGAGAAGATCGCCGCGCTCGATCCCGCGGCGCCGAAAATGATCGCCTTCGAAAGCGTCTACTCGATGGACGGCGACATCGCGCCGATCAGGGAGTTCTGCGACATCGCCGACGAGTATGGCGCAATGACCTATCTCGACGAAGTCCACGCTGTCGGCCTCTACGGCGACCATGGCGGCGGCATCGCTGAGCGCGAAGGCCTCATGGACCGGATTACGGTTATCGAAGGCACGCTCGGCAAGGCGTTCGGTGTCGTGGGTGGCTATATCGCGGCCTCCACCGCTCTCGTCGATTTTGTCCGCAGCTTCGCCTCGGGCTTCATCTTCACCACCGCGCTTCCCCCGCACATCGCTGCCGGCGCGCGCGCCTCGATACAGCACCTCAAGCAGAGCAACTGGGAGCGGATGCGCCAGCGCGACCGCGTCGAGAAAGTCCGTATACGCCTGCGCGAGATCGGCATCCCGGCCATGGAAAACCCCAGCCATATCGTGCCGGTGATGGTCGGTGATCCGGTCAAGTGCAAGATGATCTCGGACTGGCTGATGGAGCGCAACGGCATCTACGTGCAGCCGATCAACTATCCCACCGTTCCGAGGGGCACCGAGCGCCTGCGCATCACGCCCTCGCCGGTCCACACCGACCAGGACATTGACGACCTCGTCGAGGCCCTGTCGGAGCTCTGGTCGCATTGCGCGCTGGCCCGCGCCGTCGCCTGACACGTTCCTTTTGGGGCATCGTCCCGCTTCAGTTGACACGGGTAGGCTACGAATGTGGCGTACCCGTGACACTGATAACGAGGCGGCGATGTCCCAGCCCGATGCGACCGAACTCGCCATCCTGAAACACTTGTGGACCACTGGTGCGCAAAGTGCGCGCGAAGTGCATGACGCCGTCGGTCCGGGGCAGGGCTGGAAGGCCTCCACCACCCGCACGGTCATCGCCCGTATGGACGAAAAAGGCTGGGTCAGCCGCGCCGAGGTTCATGG
>NZ_JBBEBT010000069.1:3349-6924 GCF_040882205.1 Hyphomonas sp. | reverse complement strand
CAGACTGCGATGAACATCAACCTCAATGGCGAGACGCTCGAAATCGAGGCCGGAACCACTGTGGCGATGCTGGTTCTTCGCCTGTCAGGCGAGACCGGCCGGGACCCGCGCGGGATAGCCGTGGAGCGCAACCGGGAGATCGTGCCGAAGTCCGAGCATGCCCTGACGGTGCTGGCAGAGGGCGACCAGATCGAGTTGGTGCAGTTCGTCGGCGGAGGCTGAAATTGGGCTGCGGACCCGTCCCGAAACTGACTACGCGGGGCGCCGTCTTCTGGACTCCTGCGTATCGGACCGGGCCATTTCGCGCGGGGTGTGTTGACGCCTGCGTCCGGGACGGCCAGATCAGCCCGCATGTCTGAAACGCAATCAAACGACCCGCTTATCATCGCCGGCAAAGCGTATGCCTCGCGTCTTATCGTGGGCACGGGGAAGTATGCTTCCTACCAGCAGAACGCCGATGCGGCGCGCGCGGCGGGCGCGCAGATCGTAACCGTGGCGCTGCGCCGGGTGAACCTGTCGGACAAGAGCCATGAGATCCTCTCGGACTTCGTGAAGCCGACCGAGTTCACTTACCTGCCAAACACGGCGGGCTGCTACACGGCGGACGACGCCGTGCGCACCTTGCGCCTCGCGCGTGAGGCTGGCGGCTGGAACCTCGTGAAGCTGGAAGTGCTCGCGGACCAGAAGACGCTGTATCCGAACATGCCGGAAACGCTGAAGGCGGCAGAAGCCCTCATCAAGGATGGGTTCGAGGTAATGGTCTATTGCTCGGATGATCCGGTCTATGCGCGGCTGCTGGAAGAGGCGGGCTGCTGCGCGATCATGCCGCTCGGCTCGCTGATCGGTTCGGGGCTCGGCATCATGAACCCGGTGAACATCCGCCTGATCGTGGAAGCGGCGCGGGTGCCGGTGATTGTCGATGCGGGTGTCGGTACAGCGTCGGACGCTGCGATTGCGATGGAACTCGGATGTGATGGTGTGCTGATGAATACCGCCATCGCCGCCGCAAAGGACCCGGTGCGCATGGCGCGAGCCATGAAGCACGCGGTGATCGCCGGGCGTGAGGCCTATCTTGCGGGCCGGATGCCGAAGAAGAAATATGCCGACCCGAGCTCGCCGCTCGCCGGCTTGATCTAGGGGCACGCTTGAACACCGCGCGCGACTACGATCTCCTGATTTTCGATTTTGACGGCACGCTGGCTGACAGTGCGGCCTGGTTCCGGTCGATCTTGCCGGACCTCGCCCGGCGGTTCGGATTCCGATGCCCGGACGAGGAAGAACTGGAAGTGCTGCGCCACAAGCCGCCGCGCGAAGTGATGCGTATACTGAATATACCTGGCTGGAAGCTAGTGTTCATCGCCGTGCATGTGCGCAAGCGCGCGGCCAAGGCTGCGGCGTTCCCGCTCTTCGACGGCATCTCCGAGATGCTGGAACTGCTCGCCGCGAAGGGCGTGAAGATTGCGGTTGTCTCGTCGAATGCGGAGGTGAACGTGCGCCGCGCGCTGGGGCCGGCGCTCAGCGCCCGGGTCAATGCCTGGAGCTGCGGGGCCGGCATGTTCGGCAAGGCGAAGCATTTCCGCGATGTGCTGGGCGAACTGAAAGTGGCGCCCGGCCGCGCGCTAACAGTGGGCGACGAGATCCGCGACATCGAGGCAGCGCGGGAAGTCGGCATCCGCACCGGGGCTGTGACCTGGGGCTTCGGGATGAAGCCCGCGCTGGAGGCCGAGCGGCCGGACCACATGTTCGCTTCGGTCGACGAGCTGAAAGCTTTCCTCGCCGCGCGCTGATGCCCGGAAGGGCTGGACATATGGCGAGAACTTGCCATGTCCCAAATCCAACAACAACAAGAAGGAGTTCTCGCCATGAAACACTGGATGACGACAGCCGTTGCGGCGCTGGCGCTGGCAATGCCAGCAATCGCCGAGGCGCGGCCTGTGGAATTCGAGCGCGCGGCGCGGCCGGCCGGTGGCGCTGTCGTGCTGCCGGTGGGCAAGGATGGCGCGCTGTCTGGATTGTCTCAAGACGCCGACAAGGCGGCCAAGGGGGCGATTGCGGCGGCGATCGCCACGGCAGGTTTCAAGGGCGAAGCGGGTAAGTCACTGGCGCTCTATGGCGCCGGTCCCTACAGCGCAGTTTTGCTGGTCGGCACGGGCGAGGGCGCGAAGTCCGCACAGGACCTGAAGACCTATGGCGGCGTCACGGCGCAGGGAACATCGGGCTGGAAGACGCCGGTCATAGTCGTCGTGCCGGATGCCGCTGATGTGGCACAGGACGCCTCCGTTGCGGCGATGGGCGCGCAACTCGGCGCTTACAATTTCGGCAAGTGGGGCAAGCCGGCGGAAGCGGGCGAGCCGGCCGGCGGGCTGACCTTCCTGGCGAAGGACGCGGCCGCCGCGAAGCGAACGTTCGACCGGGATGGCGCAGCCGTCGTTGCGGGTGTCTCGCTGGCGCGTGACCTGACCTCGACGCCGTCGAATATCAAATCGCCGGACTGGATGGCGCAGCAAGTCGTGGCAGCCTTCGAAGGTGTGCCTAATGTGACCGTGACGGTGATGGACGAAGCGGCCATAGAGGCTGCGGGCATGGGCGCGCTTTATGGCACGGGGCAGGGCTCGGCCCGTCCGCCGCGCCTGGTCGCCGTTGAGTACAAGGGCGGCAAGGCGGGTGAGGCGCCGATTGCCTTCGTCGGCAAGGGCATCACGTTCGACACGGGCGGTATCTCGATCAAGCCGGGGCCCAATATGTGGCGTATGCGGATGGATATGGCGGGTGCGGCCTCGTCTGCTGGCGCGGTTCTGACGCTCGCGAAGCGCGGCGCGAAACTGAACGCCGTCGCCGTGCTGGCGCTGGCCGAAAATATGCCGGATGGCAATGCTATCCGCCCCGGCGACGTCCTGACCTCGATGAGCGGCAAGACCATCGAGATCATGAGTACCGATGCGGAAGGCCGCCTCGTGCTGGCCGATGGCCTCTGGTGGGCGCAGGAAACGTACAAACCGCAGCTGGCGGTTACGATTGCGACACTGACCGGCGCGGTGGGCGGGGCGCTTGGCCCGGACTATGCGGGCCTGTTCACGAAGGATGATGCGCTGGCCGAGCGGTTCCTGAAGGCGGGTGAAGCGAGCGGCGAGATGCTGTGGCGCCTGCCGATCCACAAGAACAGCCTTGCCGCGATGAAGAGCGACGTGGCTGACATCAAGAATGGTGGCGAGGGCGCACCGGGCGCCTCGGTTGGCGCGCTGTTCGTGATGGAATGGGCAAAGCCCGAGACGCCGTTCGTGCACCTCGACATTGCTTCGATGGCCTGGGAAAATTCGGGCAATGCGACAACGCCGAAAGGCGCTGTGGGTTACGGCGTGCAGCTGTTCGACGAGATCGCGCGGGGGTATGAGGCGAAGTAGGCTTCGGGGGGGGCGCATGGCGCAGGTGAGTTGTGCATGCCGCTGTGGACGGCTCATCCTGATCAAAGTCCAAGGATAGAGCCGGGTTTCACGGCTGCTCGGCTTGGCCCAGCCTCCGACTTGGCCCAGCCTCCGACTTGGCCCAGCCTCCGACTTGGCCCAGCCTCCGACTTG
>NZ_JBBEBT010000069.1:0-3249 GCF_040882205.1 Hyphomonas sp. | reverse complement strand
GCTTGTCTCAGAATGAGCGGTGTTTTGTCTGATGGGCGGGACAGATTGAAAGCGCGTCCGACTGCGGATCAAAAAAGAAACGCCCTCGCCGGTGGAGAGGGCGTTTTGCATTCTGGCGCAGGCGCTGGCGTCAGCTGCGTTCCTTGACGAGGCCGATTTCGCGCAGGCGTTCCATCAGGAAGTCCTGAGCCGTGATCGGCTTCTCGGCCCTGCCGCCTTCGGCGAGGCAGCCGGGCAGGGCTTCGATAAGGAAGTCCTGGTTGAAGTGCAGGAAGAAAGGTGTCGAGTAGCGAGGAAATTTCGAACGCTCCGGCGCGGGGTTGACGACGCGGTGCGTGGTGGAGGGCAGGATGCCGCCGGTATAGCGCTGCAACATGTCGCCGCAATTGATCACGAGGGCGCCAGGGGGCGGGTTTACGCCCAGCCATTTGCCGGAGCGGTGCTTCACTTCGAGGCCGGCTTCCTCTGCGCCGAGAAGCAGGGTGATGACGTTGATGTCTTCGTGGGCGCCGGCGCGGACGGACCCCTCTGGCGGCGGGTCCATCTGCGGCGGATAGTGCAGCAGGCGGAGGATGGAGTTGCCGAAGTTCACCTTGTCGCCGAACCAGTCTTCCGGAAGGTTCAGGTGCAGGGCAACGCCTTTCAGGAGCTCGGCGCCGAAGGAATCGAGTGAGGCATAGAGCGCGCGGGTGGCGCGGTCGAAATCCGGGACTTCGCTGGCAGATGGCGTATCCTTCATCGTGCCGCGGTAAGGCGAGCCGGGCGGCAGGTCGCGGCCCGTGTGCCAGAACTCTTTCAGATCCGCCTGCGTCTGGCCCTTGGCATTCTCGGTGCCAAAGGGCGTGTAGCCGCGCTGGCGCCCGCCGGGGGCGTCGTGGTATTTTTCCTTCGCGTCTGCGGGCAGCGCGAAGAAGGCCTTGGTGGAAGCGAGGTTGTCGTCGATGGCCTTCTGGGAGACCGGGTGGCCGGTGATCACGCCAAAGCCGGTCTCGCGGAAGGAGCGGCCCAGCGCCGCCGAAAAGGCTACCTTGTCCGAGTGCCAAAGCGAATAGGGGATCGGTTCGAAATATTGTTTCATAATTACATTTTGCCAGAAGCTTGCGGCCGCAGATAGGGGCCCTGCTGACGCGGGGCAAGCAGGCCTGCGGGACGCAGCGGAATGATTAACGAAATATCAAAGGGAGCATGAGCAGGCTGGAGACTGAAGTCTATCCGGGTCAGGACCAGAAATGCCGCAAGCCGGCTCAGCCACAGGGAGGTCGGCGGCGAGGCCGGCGCGCCGGTCCGGGCACCTCCGCCCGAGGCTGAACGCGCTCGATCTGGCGGTGCACCTTTGGCGGGCGAAATGGCTGATGCTGGCGATCTTCACGCCGCTGGCGGCGGTCGCTCTGGCGGCGGCAGTTTCGCTGCCCGACAGTTATTCGGCAAGCTCGCGGATGCTGGTGTCGTTCGGGGACGAGTATGTCTACCGGTCAGGTGCGGCGAGCCGGGACGGGCTGGGGCTGATCTCGCCGGAGATCGACGCGCTGGTGCAGTCAGAAGCCGAATTGCTGCGCAGCCCGGCGGTGGCTGAGGCGGCGCTGGCTGAGCTGCAGCTGGCGCGGGTCTATCCGTCCATCGCGCGGCGCTGCGAGGCGGCGACATGCGCGCAGCAGGGCGCGGCGGCGGTGTTGCACGCGCTCGAGGTTGGCAGCACGCCCGGCAATCTCGTGATTAATGCCCGCTTTGCGCATGCGGATGCCGGCCTGTCCGCAGAGATGCTGAATGCACTGGTGAAGGCCTATATCGCTTATCGAGCGGAAGTATTTACGGATACCCGCGCCGACCGATTCCGCGAGCAGCGCGAACGGTTCGAACAGGATCTTGCCGAGATTGACCAGGCGATCCGAGCGTATCTGTTCACGAACAATCTCATTGACCTTGCCGCCGAACGCGACACGCTGCGCCAGCTCTATCAGTCGGCAAGCGGTGACCTACTGGTGACGCAATCCCGCCTACGGCAGGCCGAGGCGCAGCTGGCGAACTACCGCCGCCAGATCGAGACGATCCCGAAGGAGCAGTCGCTCTATGTCGAAGACACACGCCAGCAGACATTGCTGGCAATGAAACTCGACCGCAACGAGAACGCCTCACTTCACGGCGAGCATTCGGCGGTGGTGCAGGAGCTAGACAAGCAGCTCGCGCAGGCAGAACTCTTTCTTGGCCCGGGCGGCGAAGCGGGGCTCGTGCGCCGCGGGCCCAATCCGCTTCACCAGCAGGTCGAGGCGGCCATCGCGACATTGCAATCGGAAGTGCAGGCGCTGCGCGGGCAAGAGGCGGAGCTGAAATCCCAGATTGCAGCCTTCGAAGTTCGCCAGCGCCGCCTCGTCGAACTGGCGCCGGAGTTGCAGGAACTTGAGCGCCGCCGCGAAGTCGCCGAACGGTCGATCACCGCGATGGCCGAGCGGGAAGTGGACCTGCGCACCCGCAACGCGCTGACGCTGCGCGGCGCCAATACGGTCCGGATACTCGAGCCGGCGGCGGCGCCGCTCACAGGAACAAGCCTCAGATTTCCGGCGGCTTTCCTCGGGGTACTCCTGGCGGCGCTCGCGGCGCTGGCAGCGGGCTTGATGCGCGCCGTCTCGCAGCGCGGCCTTGCCACACCGGCCTCGCTGGAGCGCACGCTGGGCCTGCCGGTGCTCGCCGCGATACCGGTGTATTGAGCGTGACCCGCGATGCGTGACCTCCGGCAAAATCTCTCTGGCCTCTGGCGCGCTGTTTCGCAGGTCGAGCCGGCGGCGGGCGGGCGCACCATTCTTTTCATCGCCGCCCACAAAGGCGAGGGCGCCAGCAGCGTTGCGGCCTCCTTCGCCCTGATGGCGGCAAGCCGGGCGGCGCGCACCGCCTGGCTGGTCGATCTCGATATCCGGCGAAATCATCAGTACACGTCTTTTGCGCAAGGCATCATCAAGGATGTCGGCAGGCCGGGACATGCGCTCGACGCCTCGCTCGGCGCCGAACAGATCTACACGGTGGCCGGCCATGAAACAGATCTCTCGTACGGCAAGCTGCTCAATGCCCATCAGATCGACGGCCTCCGGCTGCTGGTGACGCGGTTTCGAAGCGACCGGCTCGCCCCGGGGCAGAAGGTTCGCCTGCGGCCTGCGCCGGGCTGGTGGACGGCGCTGCGGGCTGCAGCCGACTGGGCAGTGATCGATGCCCCCGCGCTGGACCGGACCCGCGCCGGTCTGTCCTTCGTCTCGCAGGCCG
>NZ_JBBEBT010000068.1:0-6936 GCF_040882205.1 Hyphomonas sp. | reverse complement strand
AAGCTCGCCCAGCCGCGCCCAACCCGCCTTGCTCACGGCGAGCGCCCCGCCCCGCCGCACCAGCACGCCGTCCTCCACCAGCCGGTCATAGGTCAGCACGCCCAGTTCCCCGGCCAGGTGATCATAACAGATCCGCGCCCTGCGCAGCGCCGGATCGCGCGGCCCCGTCCGCGTGCCCGTCCGCGTGCGCGTCCCCGTCCGCCCTTCCGACACGCCGAGCAGCGCCTCCAGCGCCTGCGCCGCATCCGCCCCGCCCAGCCGGCAATAATGATGCCGCCCCTGAACCTCGCGCGCGACCAGCGCGCCATCGGGCAGCCGCGCGAGGTGCGAACTCGCCGTCTGCTTGGTGATGCCCGCCTGCGATGCCAGCTCCCCGGCGGTCAGGGCCTGCCCGTCCAGCATCGCCAGCAGCATGTTGCTGCGCGCCGGATCGCCGCTCAGCGCCGCAATCCGCGATATGTCCGGTCCGTCCTTCATGGTTCGGCGCTCATCGAACCATCCCGCGCATGCAAGCGGCTACAAGCCCGCCATACCAACCCGAGGACGCATCCATGATCACCTGCTTCATCCGCTACGAAATCGATCCCTTCAAGAAGGACGCCTTCGGCCATTATGCCCGCCAGTGAGGCCAGGCGATTCTCCGCTGCGGCGCAGACCTGATCGGCTATTTCGCCCCGCACGAAGGCTCCACCACCACTGCCTGCGGCGTCTACACGCTCCCCTCGCTCGCCGCCTGCGAGGCCTGCAAGGCCCTGCTCGCCGAAGACCCCATCGGCCGCGAGAACTACGCCTTCGCCAAGCGCGAACAGTTCCTGCGCCGCGAGGACCGCCTGTTCCTCAAGCTTGCCTCCGGCCCCCACGCCCCGCTGGTGCGTCCATGTTCGCCGTCATCTTTGAAGCCCTGCCCAATAAGGGGCATGCTGACGAATATTTCGCCATCGCCGCCGCGCTGAAGCCCCATCTCGCCGATATCGACGGCTTCATCTCCATCGAGCGTTTCCAGTCCCTCGCTGAACCCGGCCGCCATCTCTCGCTGTCCTTCTGGCGCGCCGAAGGCGCCATCGCAGCCTGGCGCAATCTCTCCGGCCACCGCGCCGCCCAGTCCGCCGGGCGGGCATAGATCCTCAGGGATTACCGCCTGCGCGTCGCCGCCGTGACCCGCGACTATAGCCTGACGGACCACGCCGAAGCGCCCGCCGACAGCCGCGAGACGCACGGACAACCCGGCTGCGGACGCGGCGTCAGGGTTTGCCAATCTGCCGTTTACGGCGTTACCTTCCCTGCGGAGGAATACGCCCATGACTTACGATCTTGTCATCATCGGCGGCGGCATCGGCGGCAGCGCGCTCGCTGGCGTCATGGCCCGGGCCGGAAACAAAGTGCTGCTGCTGGAGAAATCCGAACATTACGAAGACCGCGTCCGCGGCGAATGGATTGCGCCCTGGGGCGTCGCCGAGGCAAAGCGCGTCGGCCTCTACGATCTCCTGATGTCGGCCGGGGGCCACCATATCACCGACCATGTCACCTATGACGAAAGCCTGGAGCCCGCAGACTGTGAAGCCAGCGCCCTGCCGCTCGGCATCTTCGCCGCCGATGTGCCCGGCCCGCTCGCCATCGGCCACCCGCACCATTGCCAGACCCTCTACGACGCCGCCACCGTCGCCGGCGCCGAAACCCTCCGTCCCGTGACAATCGATATCATCACCCTCGGCGCCTCACCCTCCGTCACCTTCTTCCACAATGGCGAGACGAAAACGGTCCAGGCCCGCCTCGTCGTCGGCGCCGAAGGCCGCCAGTCCGAAGTGCGCGCTGCCGCCGGCATTCCGCTGCACCAGGACAAACCCCACCACTGGTTCGCCGGCCTCCTCATCGAGAACGTGCGTGGCTGGAGCCCCACCCGCCAGGCCATTGGCACCGAAAACAATTTCGGCTTCCTCGCCTTCCCGCAGGGCGAGGGCCGCGTCCGCGTCTATGGCGGCTACGCGCTCGAAGAAAAAGGCCGGTTCCACGGCGAAGACGGCGCCCGCCGCTTCCTCGAAGCCTTCCGCATGTCCTGCGCGCCGGACAATGGCGCCCTCGCAGACGGCACGCCCGCCGGGCCCCTCTTCTCCTATTTCAACAATGATAGCTGGACCGACGAACCTTTTGCCCCCGGCTGCGTCCTCATCGGCGACGCCGCCGGCTGGAACGACCCGATCAACGGCCTCGGCCTCTCGATCACTTACCGCGACGTGCGCTTGGTCTCCGACATCCTGAAGGAAACCCCCGGCGGCGAGGTGCCGAATTTCGCTCCGTATGCAGAAGAACGCGCCGAGCGCATGCGCCGCCTGCGTTTCGCCGGCCAGCTGCAGGCCGCGCTAGACATGGAGTTCGGCGAAGCCGCGCGCGAGCGCCGCCGCAGCTACCATGAACGCAAGGCCGCTGATCCCATGCTAGGCCTGCACGGCGTCGCTATCATGGCCGGTCCGGAAAATGCCCCGCCTGAAATCTTCACCGAGGCCCACCGCGCCCGTGTGCTCGGATTGCAAACCGCATGAGCCTCGACATCGACCGTTTCAACGCCGACTGGCTCGCCGCCTGGAGCGCCAGGGATGTGGAAAAGCTGCTGAGCTTCTATTCTGCCGATACCGTCTACAAGGACGCGCAGAACGCCGCCGGCCTAACCGGCCATATCCAGCTGCGCCCCTACCTCGAAGGCCTCTTCGCCTCCACGCCGAATATGATTTACCTGCCCGACGAAACCTGGCCGATCCCCGGTGGCTTCTGCGGGCGCTGGTACTGCGCCATCGGACCGGCAGGCACCGACGCGCAGATGCGGGGCTTCGATCTCTGCCTCGTACGCGATGGCAAGATCACGCTCAACGAAGTCTATGTCCACATGATGCCCGCCTGAATGCGCGCTTCGCGGCGGGTTAATGCGCTGTTAACTGCAAATCGCCGATTCTACCCCCAATGCCTGCAACAGCGCGGGCCGCAAGCGGTGGGTTGATGTTCCTCTTTCAATGGTTCCTTTTCGGCTGGCATGTCTGGCGCGGCGAAACCGGCCAGCGCTACCGGTTCAAGATCACACTCACCCGCAAGGGCATCCCCGATGGCAGCGGCATCTACATCTTCGTGCGCCGCCGCTTCGGCTTCTTCCTTGAACCGCTCTACATAGGCAAGGCCACCGATTTCCGCTCGCGCCTCAACGGTCACGAACGCTGGTGGGAGGCCTGGTGGAAACGCGGCGCCACGGAGCGCCATGTGCTCATCGTGCGCAAAGCCGCCGAACGCGCCCGCATCGAGGAAGACCTCATTCGCCGCCACCATCCGCGCATGAACGACATGCTCGTCCCCCGCCACGCCCTTGACCTTCCCTCGAACGCCCGGCTCCGCGCCGAATGGCGCTTCCGCCAGTGGCTGAAAAACATCTTCCGCTTCGGCGGCGGCAACCGGATGGCCTGACAGCGGCCGCAATACAGGCACAAGTTTCAGCGAACGCCTGCATCCAGCCACCAAAACCCACCCCTCCACCCTGTCCCCGCGAAAGCCGGCAAAGGAGGGGTTGATTTTGCCTGAAGTTATAGGTGCCGGCCTGCGCCCGGCTGACAAACACCTAAAGCTTTTTTGCACTCTCAGAATCCGCCGGGGTCCCGGCCTGTAGCGGCGTTCCGAAAAGTGGCCGCAGATTTCAGGAAAACGCCTCGGTAAAACAGAGACTTAAAGCATCGTGCTGTTTCGAAGCAGCAGCACGATGGTGAAGCGTATCATGCCCTCCATGATCCCTCTCCGCACCTTCAGCAACGACCTCGACTTTGCCAATCTCCTCACCCACGTGGCAGTCATCTGCTGGCCGATCCTCCAGTGGCAGTTCAATGCGCTGCCCCTCTGGAGCAAGCGCAACGGCGGCGCAGATCTCATCTACTCCGTCATCGGCGGGGGCTTGATCACCCTCCGCCACGCCGGCATCAAACCCGGCACGTTCTATGAGCCGGTCCGGCGAACCTTCCGCCGCCTGACAGACGCAAGCTGGGAATCCCGCGCGCCCGTCTTCGCGCCGACCCTGACAGAACACGAAACCCTGAGGCTCCTGACCGTTGAAGTGGACGCCGCCTTCCTGCGAGGCCTCCGGCGAACCAGGAAGGGGGGCTCTGCCCTCACCTCCAGATACCTCCTGGCCAGAAGCCCCCCGAAACCGGTTATGCCCCCCGCACGTCCGGCCCGTCGTGCTGCGCGAAACCTCCCGGACTTGCCGCCAACCCCGCACCATGGCAAATCCGCGCCCATGGCCGACACCTTCGCCCCCTCGCCCAGCCTCTTTGCGGACGCGCCCACCTCCGTCAGCTTCAAGAAGCTGCGCAAGCGCCTCGTGCGCGGCGCGCTGGAAGTCATCGAGACCTATGGTCTCCTCGACCGCCGCGCCATCGAAGCCGGCGAAATACCGCGTCCGAAATGGCTCGTCTGCCTCTCCGGCGGCAAGGATTCCTACGGCCTCCTCGCCGTGCTCATGGACCTGCAATGGCAAGGCATCCTGCCCGTCGACCTCGTCGCCTGCAATCTCGACCAGGGCCAGCCGGGCTTTCCGAAACACGTGTTGCCCGACTGGCTCGGGAAAACCGGCGTGCCCCACCGGATCATCACCGAAGACACCTATTCCATCGTCACCGAAAAGATCGAAGCCGGGCGCACCTATTGCTCGATGTGCTCGCGCCTGCGCCGCGGCATTCTCTACCGCATCGCGCGCGAGGAAAGCTGCGAGGCCATCGTGCTCGGCCATCACCGGGACGACGCGCTCGAGACCTTCATGATGAACCTCGTCCACGGCGGCCGCCTCGCTGCGATGCCGCCGAAGCTCCTCAACGACGAAGGCGACGTGATGGTCTTCCGTCCGCTGATCACTTCTGCCGAAGCCGACCTTGAAAAGTTCGCCGAGGCGATGGCCTTCCCGATCATCCCCTGCAATCTCTGCGGCAGCCAGGACGGCCTCCAGCGCGTCGCCATGAAACACCTGCTCGACGAATGGGAACGCAAGAAACCCAGCGTACGCCAAGTCATGGCCCGCGCGCTTGCCAATGTCCGCCCCAGCCACCTGCTGGACGAAAAAGTCTTCGACTTTGCTTCCCTCGGCATGGGCGGCGAAGGCGAGGACGATCCGAACGTGCCGTTCTGAGACCTATTCGCCGCTGACAACCGTCAGCGTGTCGGGAATGAAAATCTCGAGTTCCATGGGCCCTGATGGCTGAGTGATGATCCGGCTTTCAAGTCCTGTCAGCGTCACCTCTGCCGGGGCAAAACTGGTCTTCAGCCCACTGACTTACGCCGCGATATCGGCCACCAGATCAGCGCGGTGCTTGGCCACATCACGCGCCCCGATGAACTGTTCGTCGCCCAGACAGGCCTGCGAGCGCCCGGCCATGTCCATGGTCGTAATGAAGGCTGTTGCCCGCGCCATCAGCGTCTCGAAACTTTCCTCGGGGCGCGTATCTGTATTCAGGGTCAGCGTGAACCGGCCGCTGTTGGAATAATCCGTGGTATAGACATCTGTGGACAACACCGTTTCGATATCCGCTGTCGACTGACCGGGCGCGCGCCCGCCGAGCGAGAAGCCATCCGTCTTTGCCGCCTTCGTCTTCAGGCGGCCGAACATCGCCGCGGGTTCCCTGCTCCGCTCGGCCGCGTCGCGCGTGCCGCTTTGGTAAGTCACGGCGACCATGACAAAGTCAGCCGGCACCTGGCGGTAAACAGCTGGCGCGCTGCGGCGCACGCCGTCGACGATCCGGTTCGAGGTGACGCCGGCGCGTTCCATGCCCTGCGCCAGAACCGGCGCAGCCGGAGCAGCCAGGATAAGCGACAGGGCAATCAGTAGAGACTTGAAACGCATGGAACGCGTCCTCGCGTTTCTGTGCAGCGACCGTCCGCCTCCGGACCCGCCGGGTCAGCATGACGGCAGGCAAGGCAAAAGCAGGGATTGACGGGCGAGCGTTTTTATTTATTATCATCAATATGCCAAAAATAGTGGACCATGACGAACGCCGCCGCGCCCTTGCCAGCGCCGCCGCCGATGCTGTTGCGCGAAACGGACTGGACGGCGTCAAACTGTCGGACATCGCCCGCGCGGCGGGGGTGACGACCGGGGCCCTGGCGCATTATTTTCCCGACAAGGACGCGGTCCTCGCCGCCGCGCTTGAAGAAATCTGCGCCCGCCTCGTTGCGCGGATCGGGCCGCGCGGCGCGCGCCTGAAGCTCGAGGATTTTGCCGGTGCTCTGCCGCTGGACGAAGCCGGCCGGAAGGACTGGCGGGTGTGGCTCGCCTATTGGGGCCGCGCGCCCTTCTCCGAGAGCCTGCGGGCGATCCACCAGCAGTATTATCTCGATATCGAGACTGCGCTCAGCGAACGTTTCGCCGCCGCCTCGAAGACACCGCGCGTGGTCGCATCCGCCATTATTGCCGCCGTCGACGGCGTCGGCACCCGTGCGACGCTGGAGCCGGAGGCCTGGCCGCCGGAGCGCCAGACGGCCCTGCTCGCCGCCCTGCTCGGCCCCCTCTTCGCCAGCCTGAAAGTCAAACCCGCCTGAAGGACGCCTGCTATGCCCAGCCTGAAACACCTGCCCGCGAACGCTTCGCGTGAAGATATCCTGAAGGGGCTCGCGGAGAACGCGGCTGTGATCATCGACGGGCTGATGACACCGGACCTGCTTGACCGCGTACGGGCAGAAATCATGCCTTATGTAGAGGCCACGCCGCCCGGCCGCGACGACTTCACCGGGCGCCGCACGACCCGCACCGGCGCGCTGGTCGCCCGCTCGCCGGCCTGCCGCGAGCTGGTGTCCGATCCGCTGATCAACGCCGCCACCGAAGCCTTCCTCGCTCCCTTCTGTGATCGCTACCAGTTGCATCTAACGCAGGTCATCCGCATACGGCCCGGACAGGGCGCGCAGGTGTTGCACCGTGACCGG
>NZ_JBBEBT010000067.1:0-6978 GCF_040882205.1 Hyphomonas sp. | reverse complement strand
ATCCGTTCCATCGTGGTTGAAGGCAACAAGCGCATCGAGGCGCGTACGGTCCAGTCGTACCTGCTTCTGGAGCCGGGCGATGCGTTTGATCCTGACCGGATCGACCTGTCGCTTAAAACGCTGTTCGCAACCAACCTGTTTGCCGACGTGTCGATTGACCGGCGTAACGACGACCTGGTGGTGCGTGTCGTCGAAAACCCGATCATCAACCGCGTGATCTTCGAGGGCAACCGCGCGCTCAAGGATGAAAAACTGCGTGAAGAAATCCAGGCTGCGCCGCGCGGCGTTTTCACCGCGGCCCGCGTGCAGGGTGACGTGCAGCGCATCCTTGAGATGTATCGCCGGTCTGGCCGTTTTGCCGCGAAGGTAGAGCCGCAGTACAAGCCGCTCGAACAAAACCGTGTCGACCTGATCTTCGAGGTCACAGAAGGCCCCGTGACCGGCGTGCGCGCCATCAACTTCATCGGCAACACGGAATATTCGGACTCGCGCCTGCGCAGCGAGATCGTGACCCGCCAGTCGCGCTTCTGGCGCTTCTTCAGCTCGAACGACAATTATGACTCCGGCCGCCTGGAATTCGACCGAGAGCAACTGCGCGAGTTCTACCAGAACAACGGCTATTACGATTTCCGTGTAACCTCTGCGGTCGCCGAACTGACCCCGGACCAGAAGGACTTCTACGTTACCTTCACGGTGGACGAGGGTCGCCAGTACGACTTCGGCGTGATCAAGGTTGAGACAGCGCTGGAGAAACTGGACTCCAACATCCTCGAGGCTGTCGTGCCGATCCAGGAAGGCGAACTCTTCCGCGGCAACCAGATCGAAAGCACCATCGACGCGCTGACTTATGCCGCCGGTGTGGCTGGCTATGCCTTCGTCGATATCCGGCCGCAGATCAGCATCAACGAACAAACCGGCCGGATCGATATCACGTTTGCAATTGATGAGGGTCCGCGCGTCTACATCGACCGTATCAACATCGTCGGTAATACGCAGACGCTGGACCGCGTCATACGCCGCGAGCTGCGCATCGCCGAAGGCGACGCGTTCAACCGGATCCTGCTGGACCGTTCGCGCAACCGCATCCGTGCCCTCGGTTTCTTTAAAGACGTCAAGATTGAAGAGACGCCGGCGGAAGAACCGGACCGGACTGTTGTCAACGTTACCGTTGAAGAGCAATCGACCGGCGAACTCTCCTTTGCGGCAGGTTTCTCTTCGGTCGACGCCTACCTCTTCGACCTCAGTGCGTCGCAGCGAAACCTGCGTGGCCGAGGCCAGTCGGTTGTCGCGCGCACCTCGCTCTCGAGCCGTCAGCAGGTTGTCGACCTTCGCTTTACCGAGCCGCGCTTCCTCGACCGCAACCTCTCTGCCGGTGTCGACCTTTTCGCGACGCGTCAGGACTTCGAAGAGTTCACAGGTTTCACAAGCGAAACCATCGGCGGCAGTGTCCGCGTGGCTTTTCCACTGACCGACCGGATGCAGCTCGGCCTCAGCTACCGTCTGCAAACGGACGATGTGAGCATCGCTGATCAGGATATCATCATCGATTCCAGTGGCGCTTTTCTCCGGGCAATCCAGCAGACCGCGGGTGGGGATACGCCGGACGATTTCACGGATGACGTGGTGCGGCCGGTGCAGCCTGGGGATGCCGCCGCTGGCGAGTTTTTCGTCGATCGCTGTGATCCGCTGTTCCTCCTGCGAGACACGATCTGCCGTTCCGAGCGCAGCGATTTATCGAGTATTGTCGGCTACAACTTCTACTGGGACCAGACGAACGATCCCATCACGCCGACACGCGGTTTTGACTTCCGCTTCAGCCAGGACATTGCAGGCCTCGGCGGCGATGTCCAATACGTCCGTACCGAGACGGGCGCCTCGGTCTATCGCGGCATCTGGCGCGATGTGATCGCATCGGCGCGTTTCTCCGGCGGATACGTTCTTCCTCTTGACCAGAATGAGGGTGTCCGGATCAACAACCGCTTTTTCCGCGGTGGCAGCACGTTCCGCGGCTTCGACGTCGCCGGCCTTGGCCCGCGCGAAGTCTACCGCATCTTCGATCCGAACACAGGCGAGGTACTCACGTCGCTTCGCCTTAACTCGCTCGGCGGCAACGCCTACTACCAGGGTACGTTTGAGGTTACGGTTCCGAACTTCCTGCCGGAAGAGTATGGCATCAAGAGCGCCTTGTTCCTGGATGTCGGCTCGCTCGGCCATCTTGAAGATATTGACAAGGGTAGTCCGGTGGTAATTCCGGACGCCTCGTCGCTCGGCTTTTTCGGCCTTGGCGCGGTCCGTGTTCCGAAAGATGGCATGGGCCTGCGATCGTCGGCCGGCCTCAGCGTGTTCTGGGATTCGCCCTTCGGCCCGATCCGGTTCGACTTCTCGCAGATCCTGCGCAAGGAAGACTACGACCAAACCGAGACCTTCCGGTTCTCGACGTCCACACGTTTCTGATCTCGACAGTCCCAACGAGGAAAAACCAATGACTAATCTACGCATGCTCGTGGCCGCAACTATGCTGGCCATAACATTCTCGACAACGCTTGCCCCGGCTTCCTATGCTCAGGGCACGGTTGTCATCATCATCGACGAAGGAAGGATCCTCGCCGACAGCAAGGCTGGCAAGGATCTCTTCACGAAGCTCAAGAACATCGAAACCCAGATCAACAACGAGCTGAAAGCGCCTCGTGACGCGCTGGAAGCTGAACGGACGTCGCTTGCAGCGCAGGTCGACGGCAAGACCCGTGAAGCGATTGTTGCCGATGCTGCTCTGGTCGCCAGGATCGAAGCGTTCCAGACGAAGGCCAATGAGTTTGCCCAGAAGCGGAGCCTTCTGCAGCAGGAATACGCCGCGACCGAGCAGAAAGGCTTTGTCGATTTCAACACGGCGATTGAGCCGGTACTTCTCGAAGTGGTGAAGGAGAAAGGCGCGCAGGTCGTCCTGTCAAAGAGCCAGGCAGTGTTCTCTGCGGACACGGTGGATGCAACTCCGGCGATCGTTTCTAAGCTCGATGTCCGTACACCGGCAATCACCGTCGTGCGCCAACGCGCGCCGGCAGCGCCTCAATAAGTCGCCGCGGGAAACGCCCCCGTGGCAGTTGATACCCGCTTCTATGCGTCATTGGGGGCTTTGACGCTGGAAACGGCCGCCGCCCTGACGGGCTCAGAGCTTGCCGGTGATCCCCATGCGGCGATCTCCGGCATTGCCGCCGCCGACCGCGCGCAGAAAGGCGAGATCGCCTTTCTGGAAGGCGGCGCTGGCGAGGCATTTCTTAGCCCTGACCTGACGGTCGTAGTGGTCAGCGAAGCTGCAAGAGCATGCGTTCCGGAAGGCGTGTCTTTTCTGGTCAACCGGCAGCCACGTAATGCGCATGGACAGATATCCCGCGCCCTTTTCCGGCCAAAGCACTTGCAGGCGCAGGGGCCGGATCTGATATCTGCGTCAGCCCGCATACACGCTGAGGCCATGATCGGCCCGGGGGTCGTTGTTGGCGAGGATGCAGCAATAGGAGCGGGGACGGTCGTGCGTCCCAATTCGGTGATCGGGCCGGGTGTCCAGATTGGCCGGCACTGCAATATCGGCGCAGGGGTATCTGTGCACTGCGCTCTGATCGGCGATCATGTGACGCTGCTGTCAGGCGCCCGCATCGGTGAAACCGGCTTCGGCGTCACGCCCGGCCCGCAAGGGCTGGAAGACGCGCCGCACTATGGCCGGGTCATCCTTCAGGATCATGTCACCGTCGGCGCCAATACCTGCATTGATCGCGGCGTATTTGGTGACACGGTCGTGGGGGAGCGCGCCAAGATCGATAACCTCTGCCAGATCGCTCACAATGTTCTGCTGGGTCGATCCGTTATTGTGGCGGCGTTTGGCGGGATATCAGGGTCGGTAAAGGTCGGAGATGGTTGCATGCTGGGTGGCCGGGCAGGCATCGCTGACCACGTGACGCTTGGGGAGGGCGTTAGCCTTGCGGCATCGGCAGGTCTTTTCCGGGACGTCGCAGCGGGTGAGACCTGGGGCGGCACGCCGGCCAAACCGATCCGCCAGTGGATGCGTGAAGTAGCCTGGCTTAACAAGCAGTCGAACACCCGGAAGCGCGATTGACCAGTGGCGCGGGACCCGTTCCGCTGCTAACGAAAAACCATGTCCACGACTGTTCATCCTACGTCTGTCATCGAAGCGGGCGCCGCCTTGCATGACGGGGTTTATGTCGGCCCCTTCTGCCATGTTGGTGCGAATGTCGAACTCGGCGCTGGTACCCGGCTGATTTCGCATGCCAGCGTGCGAGGCACCACAAAGCTGGGCTCTGATTGTGTTCTGCGCCCGTACGCTGCCATAGGCGGCGTACCGCAGGTCCTTGGTGCGGAAGAATCGCCGGATTCCCGTCTGGAAATCGGCGACAAGTGCGTGTTTCATGAGAATTCCACCGTTCATACCGGATGGCCGAAAACCGGTGGTCTTACGAAAGTCGGCGTCAACTGTCTGGTCATGGTCGGCGCGCACATCGCCCATGACTGCCAAATCGGCAGCAATGTTGTGATGGCGACCAATGCCTCGCTGGCCGGACATGTCCATGTGGGAGACAATGTCTGGTTCGGCGGGCTCGCTGCGGTCCATCAGTTCAGCCGCATCGGCCGCAATGCGTTAATCGGGGGCGGCGCTATTGTGGTCGAGGATGTGATCCCGTTCGGTTCGGTGATTGGGAACCACGCAAAGCTTGCGGGCCTGAATACCGTGGGCCTCAAGCGGCGAGGCTTCTCCAAGGCTGACCTCCACCAGATACGCGCGGCCTACAGAGCGGTGTTTAAGGGTGAGGGTTTGTTCAAGGACCGGCTCGCATCCGCCGCAACCGCTTTCGAAGGGCAGGCCCTGGCTATGGAGTTGATTGATTTCATCCGCGAGGGCGGCGACCGCCCTATCTGCAAGCCGGGTTGACGGGATGTCTGCACCTCTTGGCTTGATTGCGGGACTGGGTGATTTGCCGGTCGCCATTGCCGAGAATGCCGTTGCGACGGGGCAGGGTGTTTACGTGTTGCGTCTCAAGGGCTTCGAAGAGCCAAGGCTCGCGGCTTATCCGGGCAGCGTTTTGGGGCTGGGCGAAATCGGTGCAGTCATCAGCCGGCTGAAGGAAGCGGGATGCCGCGATCTGGTTTTTGCCGGAAACGTCAGTCGGCCGAACTTTTCCGACCTGAAGCTCGACCTCAAAGGCGCGAGCCTTCTGCCTAAAGTGTTGAGTGAAGCCCGGCGCGGCGATGACGCGCTGCTGCGCGTGCTGGTCAATGAATTCGAGAAGAATGGCTTCAATGTCATCGGAAGCGAACAGGCGCATGCGAAGCTGCTGGCGCCTGCTGTCCTGATCGCCGGACCTGCGCCAGGCGAGGCTTTGCTTGCGGATATGGAAATTGCCGCCCGCGTCGCGTCTGCCAGCGGCGCACTGGACATCGGACAGGCATGTGTCGTTTGCGACGGGCTGGTGCTGGCGGTTGAGGCTCAGGAAGGCACCGACGAGATGCTGCGGCGCTGCGCGGCACTGCCGGAGACAATCAGGGGACGTGAAGGCGCGCGGCGCGGCGTACTCGTGAAACGTCCCAAACCGGTTCAGGAGCGCCGGATTGACCTGCCGGCGACGGGTGTCTCGACCGTCGAACTGGCGGCTGCAGCCGGCCTCGCGGGGATTGGCGTTGAGGCGGGCGGTGCACTTATGCTGAACCGCCTGGCCATGGAAGGGAAGGCTTCGGCGCTGGGATTGTTTCTGTACGGATTTTCGCCAACCCTCGGCACGCGCGCCTGATGTCGCTCTATTTTGTCGCCGCTGAAGCTTCTGGAGACCTGCTGGCCCGTGAAGTGGCCGACTGGGTGCGCCGCAAGGCGCCCGGCACCCGTATCGACGGCATTGGAGGCGCGGAGCTTGCCGCCATTGGGATAAGGTCTCCAATCGACATATCCCCATTGTCCGTCCTCGGATTTGTCGAGGGCATAAGGGCTTACGGCGACGTCGTCCGACTTGCCGATGAGGCGGCCGGTGACATTTGTCTCAAGAATCCTCGTGTCGTCGTGCTCGTGGATTCCTGGGGCTTCATGTTGCGTGTGGCCCAACGCGTGCGCGCGCGAGCGCCGTGGATCCGGCTCGTCAAGCTGATCGGGCCGCAGGTCTGGGCAACGCGCGCAGGACGGGCCGAAACGCTTGCCGCAACGGTCGACCACTTACTCTGCATGCATGACATTGAAGTTCCATACTATGAACCCTTCGGTTTGAAGGTAACTGTTATTGGCAATCCGGCGCTCTCGCGCAGCGGGCACGGGGATGGCGCAGCCTTGCGCGCGTCGCGCGGCATTCCGGACAGCACGCCGGTTGTGCTGGTTCTGCCGGGCAGCCGGCGAAGCGAGATTGCGTCGGTCGCCCCGGTCCTGATGGACGCCGCCAAGCGTATCCGTGAGAAGCGCCCCGATGTGCGCATTATGGTCCAGCCCGCGGCGTCGATCCGGGAGGCATTTTCGGCGCGATTTCCGGAGGCTTCCGGATGGGAAGAAATCCTCACTGATCCCGGCCATCGCTACGACACCATGGCGGCGGCGGACATAGCGTTGGCTTGTTCCGGCACTGTGACCAGCGAAGTGGCCATGCAAGGCACACCCATGATCGTTGGCTACAAGACCGGCTGGATCACCTGGGCACTGGCGAGAGGTCTTCTGTTCAAGAAGATCCACATCACGCTGCTGAACATTCTCAACGGAGATAAGGAAATCGTTCCGGAGTTCGTGCAGACGCGGTTCAACGCAGAGCTGATTGCCGCGAAGGCGCTCGAATGGCTGGCCAATCCCGCCGAACTCTCGGCGCAGAAGGACCGTCAGGCAGCGGCTCTCAGAGCGCTTGTACGGGACGGCAAATCTGCCGCCGAAATAGCGGCAGATGCCATCCTGCTAGAGCAGATTCACCTCAACCACAGTCATATCCGCAGGCGTTGAAGTAGTTGGCG
>NZ_JBBEBT010000066.1:0-6981 GCF_040882205.1 Hyphomonas sp. | reverse complement strand
CAACGCCCATGTTGATCACGACCTTGTCGAGCTTCGGAACCTTCATCGGGTTCGAATAATTGAACTGCTCCTGCAGTTTCGCCCGGATCTCTTCCCGGTACTTCCGCTTGAGGCGGGGTTCATATGCCTCAGACATCGATCGATTCCCCTGAGCGTTTTGCAAAGCGCGTCTTGCGGCCATGCTGGTCAATCTTGAATCCGACGCGGACGGGCTTGCCGTCGCGCGGGTCGACATGGGCGACGTTCGACACATGGATGGCGGCTTCGAACGACTTGAGGCCGCCCGGATCCATCTGTGTCGGCTTCTGGTGGCGCTTCACGACGCCAACGCCGCGAACCACAACCTTGTTCTCGTCCGGCATGACTTTCAGGACTTCGCCCTGTGTGCCCTTGTCCTTGCCCGAGATGATGACGACCGTGTCGCCCTTCTTGATCTTCGCGGCCATGACTACAGGACCTCCGGTGCCATGTTGGCGATCTTGACCTGGTTCTTCGCGCGGAGTTCGCGCGGAACAGGTCCGAACACGCGGGTGCCGATCGGCTCGCCGTTGTTGTTGATCAGGACAGCCGCGTTCGAGTCGAAGCGGATCGTCGAACCGTCGGCCCGGTTGATGTCCTTCGACACGCGGACCACGACCGCCTTGCGCACGTCGCCCTTCTTGACGCGGCCCGTTGGGATCGCTTCCTTGATCGAGACCACGATCACGTCGCCCACCGAGGCATAACGGCGCGCTGCGCCGCCGAGCACCTTGATGCACATCACGCGGCGGGCCCCCGAATTATCGGCGACGCGCAGGTTTGTCTGCATCTGGATCATGCTTCGGTTCCTTCATCGGTGACGAGTTCCCAGCGCTTCAGCTTGGATTTCGGCGCACACTCGCGGATGGTGACGGTCTGGCCCTCGACGGCAATGTTGCCTTCGTCATGGGCATGATAGCGGTTTGACCGGCGGACGATTTTCTTCAGCATCGGATGTGTGAAGGTTCTCTCGATACGAACAATGGCTGTCTTGTCCTGCTTCGCGGAGACAACGACGCCTCTCATGGTACGTTTCGGCATGGGTGTCTCCTTACGCCTTACCTGCGAGGGCTTTTTCGCGAAGGATCGTCTTGATCCGTGCGATGTCGCGGCGGACTTCCGTCGCGCGGCCGGTTTTTTCCAGCTGGCCGGTGGCCGCCTGGAAACGCAGGTTGAACTGTTCTTTTTTAAGCTTCACAAGCTCGTCGCCGAGCTGGTCCGCCGTTTTCGATCTTACGTCAGCAGCTTTCATGGCTCAGATTCCCTCGATGCGCTTGACGACTTTGGTCTTGATCGGAAGCTTCGCGGCGCCGAGCGCAAGCGCCAGGCGGGCGGTGACTTCCGGAACACCATCAATTTCAAACAGGATGCGGCCAGGAGCGACGCGGGCAACCCAACGGTCGACAGCGCCCTTGCCTTTACCCATACGGACTTCGATCGGCTTCGCGGTCACCGGAACATCCGGGAACACGCGGATCCACACTTTGCCCTGACGTTTCATCTCGCGGGTGATCGCGCGGCGTGTCGCCTCGATCTGGCGCGCGGTGACGCGCTCCGGCTCGAGAGCCTTCAGGCCGAACTCACCGAAAGCCAGCGACGTGCCGCCTTTCGCCTGCCCGCTGATGCGGCCCTTGAAGGCCTTGCGGAATTTGGTTCGCTTCGGTTGACGCATTGGAATTACGCTCCGGCAGCTTGCGCGCCCGAAGCGGGGCCGCGTTGGTTGGCGTTTGCGCGTGCGCGCGACTGGCCCGAAGTCTCAAGACGCTTGTCCTGGGCCATTGGGTCGTGCTCGAGGATCTCGCCTTTGTAGACCCAGACTTTCACGCCGATGATTCCATAGGTGGTCGACGCTTCGGCGGTGCCGTAGTCGATATCGGCACGCAGCGTGTGCAGCGGCACCGAACCTTCGGCATACTTCTCGGTACGGGCGATCTCGGCGCCGCCAAGACGGCCCGAGACGACGATCTTCACGCCCTCTGCGCCGAGGCGCATGGCGGACTGGATCGAACGCTTCATGGCGCGGCGGAACGAAGCGCGGCGCTCGAGCTGGCGGGCGATGTCGTCGGCGATCAGCGTAGCGTCGATTTCCGGCTTGCGGATTTCAACGAGGTTCACGCGGACTTCGTCAGTCGTCATCGACGCGAGATCCTTGCGCAGGACTTCGATGTCCCCGCCCTTCTTGCCGATCACGAGACCCGGACGGGCCGTGTGGATCGTGATGAGGCATTTCTTGTGCGGACGCTCGATGATGATCTTCGAGATGCCTGCCTGTTTCAGCTTCTCGCGGATCTGCTTGCGGATCGCGAGGTCTTCGTGAAGCAGGCGGCCGAAATCGGAGCTGTCAGCATACCAGCGGCTGTCAGCCGTACGGTTGATGCCCAGGCGAAAGCCGATCGGATTAACTTTCTGACCCATTATGCGGCCTCCGCAGTCGAGCTGACGTCACGAAGGACGATGGTAAGTTGGGCGAACGGCTTCTGGATCGGTGCAGCGCGGCCACGGGCGCGGGCCCGGATGCGCTTCATCACGAGGTTCTTGCCGACATGGGCTTCGGCGACGACGAGGCTGTCAATGTCGAGACCATGGTTATTCTCGGCGTTCGCGATCGCGCTCTGCAGCAGCTTGCGAACGTCCTTGGCCGGACGTTTCGGCGAGAACTGCAGTTCGGCGAGCGCGCGCTCGACCTTCATGCCGCGGATCTGCTGAGCCAGCAGGTTCAGCTTCTGCGGGCTCGAGCGGTACATGCGCAGCACGGCGCGCGACTCGTTCGGGGCCTGCTTCGGAGGATTCTTGGACTTTGCCATGACTACTTCCGCTTCGCTTTCTTGTCTGCGCCGTGGCCGTAAAAGGTACGGGTCGGAGCGAACTCGCCGAGCTTGTGGCCGACCATCTCTTCCGAGATCGTGACCGGGATGAACTTGTTGCCGTTGTGGACCTGGAAGTTCAGGCCAACGAATTGCGGCAGGATTGTCGAACGGCGCGACCAGGTCTTGATCACGGCGCGCTTCTCGGACGCGCGGGCGTCTTCTGCTTTCTTCAGCAGATAGCCATCGACGAACGGGCCTTTCCAGACAGAACGGGGCATGTCTCGCGGCTCCTCTTAGCGTTTCGCGTTACGGCGACGGATGATCAGACGATCCGTTGCCTTGTTGGTACGGGTCTTGGGACCGCGGGTTTTCTTGCCCCATGGAGTGACCGGGTGACGGCCGCCCGAGGACTTGCCTTCACCACCGCCGTGCGGGTGGTCGACCGGGTTCATGACGACGCCGCGAACGGTCGGGCGGACGCCCTGGTTGCGGGTACGGCCAGCTTTCGAGCTGACTTCGTTCATCTTGTCCGGGTTCGACACGGCGCCGATCGTGGCAAGGCAGGTATCCTGGACCTTGCGAAGCTCGCCCGAGGCCAGCTTGATCTGCGCGTAACCGGATTCGCGTCCGACGAGCTGTGCATAGGTGCCGGCGGAGCGGACCATCTGGGCGCCCTTCTGGGGCTTCAGCTCGATATTGTGGATGATCGTGCCGACCGGGATCGACTTCAGCGGCAGGGTGTTACCCGGCTTGATGTCGGCGGTGGCCGAGGTGATCACGGTGTCGCCGACCTCAAGGCGCTGCGGCGCGATGATATAGGCCATTTCGCCGTCCTGATACTTTATCAGGGCGATGAAGGCCGTGCGGTTCGGGTCATACTCGAGGCGCTCGACAACGGCCGGGATATCCCAGCGACTGCGCTTGAAATCGACCTTGCGGTAAAGGCGCTTAGCGCCGCCGCCCTGGTGGCGCACGGTGATACGGCCCTGGTTGTTGCGGCCGCCCTTCTTGTGAAGGCCTTCGGTCAGCGACTTGACGGGGTCGCCCTTGTGCAGGGCCGAACGATCGACCAGTACGAGCTGGCGGCGGCCTGGCGAAGTCGGGTTGAATGTCTTCAGTGCCATATGCTTCGTCCTTCTCCCTTAGAGGCCCGTCGAAATGTCGACGGACTGGCCTTCAGCGAGCGTGACGATGGCTTTTTTCACGTCAGAGCGACGGCCGAGGAAGCCCCGGAAGCGTTTCGTCTTGCCCTTCTGGACCAGGGTGTTGACCTTCGTGACTTTGACTTTGAACAGGGCTTCGACAGCCTCCTTGATGGCCTTCTTGTCGGCCGTCGGCGCGACTTCGAAAACGATCTTGTTCTGCTCGGCAACCAGCGTCGATTTCTCGGTGATCAGCGGGCGGCGGATCACGTCGTAATGGTGGGCCTTCACTTCAGCCATGATCAAGCCTCCGCTTCTTCTTGGACGCCGTCGAAGCGGGCTTTTATGCCCTCAGCGGCTTCCTTGGTGATGACGAGCGTCCGGCGGCGCAGGATGTCGTAGACATTCAGGCCGGCGACGGGGAGCACGTCGATGTTCGGGATGTTGCGGGCAGCGCGGGCGAAGTTCTCGTTCACTTCGGCGCCCGAGATGATCAGGGCGTTCTCGATGCCGAGACCCTTGAACGCAGCGACCAGGTCCTTGGTTTTGCCGGCATCCATTTCAGCCTTGTCGATCACCAGGATATTGCTGTCCTTGACCTTCGACGAGAGGGCATGGGCCAGCGCCATCTTGCGGATCTTTTTCGGCAGGTCGTGCGCATGGCTGCGAACGCGCGGGCCGTGAGCCGCGCCGCCGCCGACGAAGATCGGTGCGTTGCGCGAGCCGTGGCGGGCGCCGCCCGAGCCTTTTTGCTTGATCGACTTTTTCGTCGTGCGGTTCACTTCCGAACGCGACTTTGCCTTGTGCGTACCAGCCTGACGGCGCGCGAGCTGCCAGCGCACGGTGCGCTGCAGGATGTCGCCGCGGATTTCTTCGATACCGAAGATCGCGTCGTCCAGGTCGATCTTGCCGGCAGCTTCGCCGGCGAGCGTTTTAACGACAAGTTCCATTAGCCTTCACCCCCGGCGGTCAGCTTCTCGGGCGCCTTGAACGAGCCAGCTTTCGGCGCATCCTTGTGGAGCGCTTTTTTCACGGCGTCGCGGATTTCAACGAAGGTACCATCGTGACCGGGCACAGCGCCCTTCACGAGGATCAGGCCGCGCTCGACATCCGTGCGCACAATCGTGAGGTTCTGCGTGGTGACCCGCTCGTCGCCCATATGGCCGGCCATTTTCTTGTTCTTGAACACGCGGCCCGGATCCTGGCGCATACCGGTCGAACCATGCGAGCGGTGCGACAGCGACACACCGTGCGTGGCGCGAAGGCCGCCGAAGTTCCAGCGCTTCATGACGCCGGCGAAGCCTTTGCCGATCGTATTCGCGGTAACGTCAACTTTCTGGCCTTCCACGAAATGGTCAGCGAGGACGGTCGAGCCGACTTCCGGAAGATCGCCGCTGACGCGGAATTCTTTCAGTTTCGACTTAGGGGCAACGCCCGCTTTGGCGAACTGGCCACGCAGCGCTTTCACGGTGCGCTTGGCTTTCTTGTCACCGGCACCAAGGATCACGGCCTTGTAGCCGTCGGTGCGGATAACTTCTCCGCCCTTCTTGGTTTTTACGGTGCGCTCTTCTTCAGTGCGCACGCCGACAACCTGGCAGCCTTCAAGCGACAGAACGGTCACCGGAATATGGCGGCCGTCTGCGTCGAAGACGCGGGTCATGCCGACCTTGCGGGCGAGAACGCCGGTACGGGGAGCAGGCAAAGTCATTAGCGGCCTCCCTCGAGTTTGATCTCGATGCCGACACCGGAGGACAGGTCGAGCTTCATCAGCGCGTCCACGGTCTGCGGGGTCGGGTCGACGATGTCGAGAATACGGGTGTGCGTGCGGATTTCGAACTGGTCACGCGAGGCTTTGTCGATGTGCGGCGACCGGATGACCGTGAAGCGCTCAATGCGTGTCGGCAGCGGGACCGGGCCGCGGACTTCCGCGCCGGTGCGCTTCGCCGTGTTCACGATTTCCTTCGCCGACATGTCGAGCGCGCGGTGATCGAAGGCTTTCAGCCTGATCCGGATATTTTGTTTTTCCATCTTGCTTCCGTCCGCGCAAAACACTTAGGCCCTGGGCGCGCAGCTCGTCAGCTTCGAGCGGCCCGGGGGCTTAGGTAGGGTTAAATTGTCAGTTTCGAGGGAGCGTTCGCTCTTCAAAGCGCAGCCTTCCCGGCGAAGTGGGGCGTATACGCGCGGGAATCGGAGGCGTCAACAGCCGTTAAGGGGGAATCTGCAGGGCAAAACGGCGGGAGGACCCGTCCAGAAACTGTCTATACCGCCAGCCGGGTTTGTGGACGGTTTACGTCCTCGATCCCTGCCTTGTCCGGGGGTGAGAAGTTTCCCCGCAGACTCCCGGCAGACTCCCCGCAGACTCTGGCCTTTCGGCGCCGCCGGCCCCGGAAGAGGCACGGCAGGGAGGCACCGCAATGAGCCGAATTTTCGGGAAAGTCTGCCAGAACGGCTTTGTCTCCCGCGGCATAGAACCCGCCATGAATCCCTGGATTACCGCGATGGGGGTCGGGCCCTGATTTTACATCGAAGACGTGAAGACCGACTGGTTGCGCCACCGGGGCACAGAATCGGACGCGAAGATGAGCATTGCGCTGGCCAGTTTTCGGCGATCTGCGAGATCGAGCTCATCCAGCCGCGAAACGAGGCCCCCTCAATGTACAGGGAGTTTCCCGGTGCTGGTCATGTAGGCCTGCAGCATATGTCCTGCTGGACCGAGGACTATCAGGGCCCCTAAGACAGGGCGCTGGCACTCGGCTACCGGGTTGGCCATGAGGCCAGCATCGGCGGCGAAAAGGGGCGCTTCGCCTGTTTCGATACCGAGGCCCACCCTGGAACCGTGATCGGGATTTCCGGCATCAGTAGCACCAAGAGACGGACTTTCGCGCAGATCCGCAAAGTGGCGGAAGGCTGGGACGGATCGGAGCCGATCCGCGTTATCCGTTAAAGACCCCTTCCCTCTCCATTCCCCACCCCTCCCTTCCTGTCCCGGCGAAAACCGGGCCCCATTGAGGCGG
>NZ_JBBEBT010000065.1:0-7015 GCF_040882205.1 Hyphomonas sp. | reverse complement strand
TAGAATTGCCTATGGACAAGTCTGTCCGGCCGTTATACCTTTTTTCCAATAGCAGGTATAACCAAGGCCTGACCCAACCAGTTCCGGGAAGTCCGCCCATGCAACAGATCCCCCTGGCCATCCAGACCGCCTTTGCTGATCTGGTCGAGCGCTGCATCGATGCGAGTTTCGATCAGGACTTCAATGAGCAGGGCCAGTTTGTGCGCGTGAACTCAAAGGGCCGCGAGTACTGGTACTACCAGCTCTATGGCGGCGGGACGAGAACCCGGCGTTACGTTGGACCTGTCGCCGAAGAGGCCATTACGCGCCGCGTTGAAGCCTTCGGTCGCCTCAAGGGAGACTTCGCCGAACGCCGTGAAACGGTGCGCGCCCTTTCAACCAACCTGCCTCAACCGGATGCGCTAACGGGCAATATTATCGACGCGTTATGGAAGGCTGGCTTCTTTCGGCTGAGAGGCGTGCTCATCGGCACAGTCGCTTTCCAGACTTATGCCGGATTGCTTGGGGTCAGGCTTCCGGGCGCTTCGATCATGACCCAGGACAGCGACTTCGCACAGTTCAAGGCGATCTCCGATGCTGTCAGGGATTCCATGCCGCCGATCCTCGCCATCCTGAAGGCGGTCGATGACACATTTGAAGCAGTCGCCACCCTTGACGGCCCGGCCGCCGTCGCGTTCTCCAACCGGCAAAAATACCGGGTTGAGTTCCTGACGCCCAACCGCAGTAAATCCGAGTACGGATCAAGACCAGCCTCGATGCCGGCCCTCGGAGGCGCCAGCGCACAACCGCTGCGCTATCTCGACTTCCTCATCCATGAGCCGGTCTGGTCCGTTATCCTGCACCGGGGCGGCGTTCCCGTCCGCGTACCTCAACCTGCACGCTACGCCGTTCACAAGCTCATCGTATCGACGCTGAGACCGGACCGGTCCCGCGCCAAGTCGGACAAGGATCTGATCCAGGCCGGCACTTTGATCGAAGCCCTGAGTGTCCGGCGCAGTTTCGAACTGGGCGAAGCCCTTCATGTGGCCGAGGCGTCCGGCCCGAAATGGAAGGCGGCGATCGACCGGGCCGTCACAGGCCTCGATGCCGGAAGCGTTCCGCTGCTTGCGAAGGCGCGCGACGCCTATCGCGCAGGCTGACGCTCGCCCCTACTCCTTCGCCCGCTTGTAGCGCGGCGGGCCATCCGGCCCGATCCGGCCTGCATAGGGGTTCTTGCCCTGGCGCACAAACAGCCGGATCGGCACGCCGTGCATGTCGAAGGCTTCGCGCACGCCGTTGATCAGGTAGCGCTTGTAGCCTTCCGGCATCTGGTCTCCGCGCGAGGCGATCAGCACAAAGGTCGGCGGGCGCGCCTTCATCTGCGCCATGTAGCGCGGCTTGATACGCTTGCCCTGCACGCTTGGCGGCGGATGGTGTTCGACCGTGTGGCGCAGCCAGCGGTTGAGGTCGCCGGTCTTCACCTTGGCGGTCCAGTCCTTGTAGACCTTCACCACGGCCGGCATCAGCCGGTCGACATGGCGCCCGGTGAGGCCTGACAGGAACACCACCGGCGCGCCGCCGCCATTCGGCACCAGCCGGTTTGCGAGGTCGCGGATATGGCGCGCCGCGCCGTCCTGGTCCTCCACCGAGTCCCATTTCGACATCACCAGCACCAGCGCCCGGCCTTCGCGCAGCACGAGGTCGGCAATCTGCAGGTCCTGCTTCTCCAGCGCCTCATGCGCGTCCATGACAAGCGCGACGACATCGGCATATTTCAGTGAACGGATGGTCTCGGCGGTCGACATCCGCTCGAGTTTTTCCTGCACGCGCGCCTTGCGGCGCAGGCCAGCGGTATCAACCAGCCGGATCTGGCGGCCTTCCCATTCCCAGTCGATGGTGATCGAGTCGCGCGTGATCCCCGCTTCCGGCCCGGTCAGCAGGCGCTCCGATTGCAGCAGCTGGTTGATCAGCGTCGACTTGCCGGCGTTCGGCCGCCCGACAATTGCCAGCCGGATCGGACGCGGCGTCTCAGGCTCGACATCCGGCATGTCCACATCCGCCGCCTCGATGGCGGCCACCAGGTCGTCGTCGGACAATGTCTCGTCATCAATGTCGATATGCGCAAGCTTCTCGAGAATATCCTCGCCGCCGCCGGCGCCGTAGTTGGGCTCGGCCTCCTCCAGCGCGCGCTCGAAGGCCTCCGGGCCCAGCACGTTGCGGATCGCCTCATAGAGTTCGGCAAAGCCCTCGCCGTGCTCTGCCGACAGGCCGACCGGCTCGCCGAGGCCCAGGCTGAACGCATCCATCACGCCCGCTTCGCCCTGCCGGCCCTCAGCCTTGTTGGCGGCCAGCACGACCGGCATGTTCGCCTTGCGCAGCAGCATCGCGAAGGTCTCGTCCTCCGGCGTCACACCGACGCGCGCATCGATCAGGAACACCGCGACGTCCGCTTCGGCAATCGCCGCCTCGGTCTGCGCCCGCATCCGGGCCTCGAGGCTGTCATCGCGGACATTGTCGAAACCGGCCGTATCGATCACCAGCAGCGGCAGGGTCGCAAGGCGCCCCTCGGCCATCTTGCGGTCACGGGTCACCCCCGGCTGATCATCGACCAGCGCGAGCTTCTTGCCCACCAGGCGGTTGAACAGGGTGGACTTGCCGACATTCGGCCGTCCGACAATGGCAAGTTTCAAAGGCAAGGCCGTGGCCCCTCTGGTTTATGGGGGCCAAAGCGAGGAAAAGTCCTGCTGGCCCTAGTCGATGGCGATCAGTTTGGCTCCGTCCGTGAGGACATACAGCCGCCCCTGCGCCGCAATCGGCTCGATATACACGGTATCCCGAAGCTTCAAAGAGCCTGCCTGCGCGCCGTCCTGAACGCCGAAGGCCTTCATCTCGCCCTTCGAGGACACCACAATCACCCGGCCCGAGGCCACGATCGGGGCCGACCAGGTCAGTTTTTTCTTCTTTTTCTTCTCGTTTTCGAACTGCGCCAGCTGGGTCACCCAGTAGGCTTCCCCGGTCGCCGCATCGAGGCAGGTCAGCTCATTTTCCGTGCCCACCACGAAGATGAAACGCCCGGCGAGAGCCGGCGCGCGGGTCGACCCGACCGGCGCCGTCCAAACCCGTGCGCCGCTGCGGCCATCAATGGCCACCGTGGTGCCGGACTGGCTGGACGCGAACACGAGACCGGCGCCGAGCACCGGGCGCGAGCCGATATCGTTGATCTCGGAGATCGGCGTGAACCGGCCGGCCTGCGTCAGCGCGTCCGTCCAGAGACGGCGGCCATTGGCGGCGAGATAGGCAATCACTTCGCCGGAAGAGAACGGCGCAATCACGAACTCCTCGACCGCGGCAACGCTGGAGGTGCCGAGCACGCGGGCCGATTCCGAAATCGCCTGATCGCTCCACACGGTCTGGCCGTCGGCAAGGCTGAGGCTGAAGACTTCATTGTTATTGGAGGCCACGAAGATGCGGCCGTCATCGATGGTCGGCGAACCGGTCATCGGTGCGCCCAGTTCGCGGCGCCATTTCTCGGCGCCGGTCGCGGCGTCCAGCGTCACGACATAGCCATAGCCGCTGGCAACGACGAGCGTGTCACCGGTCACGGCCAGTCCGCCGCCGGTTGCCGACTTGTCGCGCTTCGAGCTGCCCTTCAGGCGCTTCGACCAGACTTCCGACCCGGTCCTCAGGTTTGAGGCGCGCACCATCTGGTTGGCGTCCAGCGTGTAGATCGTCGTCGCACTGGTCACCGGCGGTGTGGTGATCGCGCTCTTGAGCGACGAGCCCTTGCCGACCGATTTGCGCCAGGCAATATCCAGCTCTGGTGCAGCGATCACATGGCCCGGCGATTTCGTGGCGTTGCCGCCGGCCTCAGTCCAGGCCTCGACTGCGACCGCCGCCGGCAGCTCAACCACGACACCGGTCAGGGTTTCGCTGGGCGCAATGCGCTCGTTATCCAGCACCATGGTGATACGCCCGGCGCGGTCTTCCGCTTTCAGGGCTTCTTCCTTGTCATTGCCGAAGCTCGGAAAGCTGCTGCACGCATTCAAGGCAAGCAGGCAGACCAACGCCGCGGCGGCGACGGCGGAACGGGAAAAAGTCATTGGCCGGTCTCCTGCGGCTGCTCGGCAGTCGCATCTGTTGGCGCCTCGGTCGGCGCGGGGGTTTCAGGGGCAGCCTCCGGCGGCAGCGGAATGGCGTCCAGCGCCAGCTCCGCCCGCTGGATCACGCCTTGCGGCGCGGCGGCATCAAACTTCAGCCGGTTATACTCAGTGCGCGCGCGGGCAATGTCGCCCACCGCAAAAGCTTTCGCCGCAATCAGTTCGCGCGACAGGGCGCCCAGCGCCGTTTCCTCGGCCGCCAGCGAGCCGAGCGTCGTTTCCAGTTCGTCCAGCGTCAGCGTATCGGCCCGGAAATAGGCTGCCTTGAGCAGCGCGAGGCGCTCGTAAGGGCCGCCCTCGGTGCCGCCAACCGCTGCCAGCGTCTCAGCTGCCGCCGCCGCATCGCCGCCGTCCTCCAGCTGCGTCTGCGCCAGGTAATGCGCGGCCAGCGGCGCGAGTTTCGAGCCGCTGTCGACGATTGCCTTCAGCGCCGCCTGCGCTTCCTCATAACGCCCGTCCTCGAGCGCCTTGACGGCAGTCTCCAGTTCCAGCGCCCGGGCCGCCCGGGCCGAAGCCGCCTGCGGCTTGACCACGAATTCATTGACCGCGACCGACCCGATCATAACGGCGACTGCGCCATACACGAACGCACGCCAGCGCTGCCAAAGGCTCGCCAGCCTTTCCTCGCGGACGTTCTGGTCAACTTCAGAGAAAATATCGGTCAACGGGCGCTCCGGCGGGGCTTTGGTGGATTCGGCGCGAACCTAGACGCCGCGCGGGGCGGCTGCAACGGAACAACGCTGTCAGGCTTCAGGTTTTCGCAGGCTGTAAGTCTCGGCCTTGCCCGGGAAGGTGCGGGCCCGCACATCCGCCGCATAGGCCGCCACCGCCTCGGAAATCGCCGTATTCAGGTTGGCATAGCGGCGCACGAATTTCGGGGTCCAGTCAAACAGTCCCAGCATGTCCGGTGTCACCAGGATCTGCCCGTCACAGGCGCCGGACGCGCCGATCCCGATGGTCGGGCAGGCCACAGCCGCGGTGATCTCCGCCGCCAGGTCTTCCGCGACGCCCTCGATCACGATGGCAAACGCCCCGGCCTCCTCGGCCGCCCTGGCCTCCGCCATCACGCGCGCGCGCTCATCCAGCGTGCGGCCCTTGGCCCGGAAGCCGCCATCCACGTTGATCGCCTGCGGGCGAAGGCCGACATGGCCCATGACCGGAACGCCCCGTTCCACAAGATGGGAAATCTGCTGCGCGGCATAGGCCCCGCTTTCGATCTTCACCGCCTGGCACCCGGTCTCCTTCATGATGCGCGCGGCGTTCAGGAAGGCCTGGTCCGCATTCGTCTCGTAAGAGCCGAACGGCATGTCAACGACCACGAAGGCCGCCTGCGACCCCCGCATCACGGCCTGGCCGTGCAGGATCATCATTTCCATCGTCACGCCCACGGTGGAGGCCAGCCCGTGCACCACCATGCCGACACTGTCGCCGACCAGCAGCAGGTCCGCATGCGCGTCCAGCAGCGCGGCCATCGGCGCATCATATGCCGTCAGGCACACCAGCGGCGTTGCGCCCTTGGCGGCGGCAATATCCTTCACCGTCTTGCGGCTCGTCTGCGTTTGCTTTGACATCGGCTGAGCGATTAGCCCGCCGCCGCGCGGGCCGCAAGGAAACAGGAGGGTTAACGCCGTGACATCCCCGGTCCGTAAGCTTCTTGTCTGGGCGCTCGCCTATGGGCCGCTGGCCTTCGCGGCGGGCTTCGTCTTCGGCGCCCTGCGCGAACTGGTCCTGATCCCCGCCTTCGGCGAGCGGACGGGCCGCCTCGCCGAATTCCCGGTCGCTACCCTCGCCGCCTGCGCCATCGGCGCCTGGGTCGGCCGGCGCACCGACGCCCCCGCCCTGGCGCTCGGCGTCCTCGGCGTCCTTGTCCTCGTCGCCCTCGAAAGCACCCTGGCCCTCGGCCTGGTGCGCATGAGCCTGCGCGAATACCTCGCGGGTTACGACCTCACGCACGGCGCACTTTTTCCGATCGGCCTCGCCCTGATGGCCGTCGCGCCATTGCTTGGCCGTAGATTGAAACCTCGCTGATCCTCAGCCGGGACGCGCCACCACGCCGAACAGGATGGGGTGCAGCCAGAGAAGGATAACAACATAAAGCGCAATGCCCGCGCCCAGCGCGATCAGGTCGCTCGTGCCTGACAGCGCCTTGTCCGGCCCCGGCCCGTTATCACCGCGCCGCTTCACCGCAATCCGGTCGATCACGCCATAGGCGAGGAAACTGCCGAACAGGACGACCGAGTTCAGCTCCCCGTTCGCCAGCAGGTGCCCGAAAGCCCAGATCTTCACCGCCAGCAGCATCGGATGCTTTACCGCCCTGGCGATCCGCCCGGCCGGCAATTGCGACGCGACCAGCAGCACCATCGCCGGCAGCATCAGCGCGAGGTTCAGGTGCGCCAGCCCCGGCGGCGGCACATAGAGGATCGGCGCCGGCCGCGCCGCGCCATAACCCCAGACGATCAGCACGAAACCCGCCAGCGACACGAGGCTGTAGAGCCCCATATACGGCCCCGCGCCCATCTTCACCCGGATATCCTTCCCGGCTTCCCGGCTGCGAAACGCGCTGAAAAGATGCGCCCCGAAAAAGATCACCAGCCCCAGAACAAGAAACGTCATGCCACAGCCTCCCCGGCTTTTGCCGCAGGCTACCCTGATTGCGGGGCCTGGGGAAGCGCGCCGGCGGAGGCCCCGCTCCCGGAGACAGAGGAGGCCGGGGGTGAGGGGGCGCAACGTTGCGGGCAGCCGCTTCACTGACCGCGGCGTCAAACACCTGCTTACGCCGATATCCAGCCGGCCCCGCCTCTGCAGGATCATTGCCTTGCAGGATCATCCCGGCAATCGGCGCAACTCCCTTTGCACCGGGTGAATTCCCCCCATATCGC
>NZ_JBBEBT010000064.1:0-7050 GCF_040882205.1 Hyphomonas sp. | reverse complement strand
GGCACCGATGCCGGGTTTTAGCCGGAATATGATCTTCGGGAGGAATGGGCACTCATGTACCGGTTCATGGACTGACGGGATACTCGCGGCGACGGCGACCGTGCCGGCCCGGCGCCTCGGCGAGGCCGGAGAGCGGGGCGAAATCTTTGCCGGACAGGCTGCGGACATCTTACTCCTGTCAGCCGATCCCGCGCTGGACTACCGCCATCTCGGCGCCGCGGACCGCGTGAGCAAGCAGGGGCAGCTGGCTTTTTGCACGGAGTGTGACCGGCAGTACCCGCGCTTCCGCAGGGTGACCCCTTCCAAGCGGGGCGGCGGCTGTGTCATTCTTTTAGCATCAGTATCAACACGCGCGCGGACAGGCCATTGCGCCACCCTCCGCCCTCAAGGGAGACAGACAGATGGTGAAGACACGGATCACGGAAATGTTCGGCGTCGAGACGCCGATCGTGATGGGCGGGATGACGGGCGTCGGTTACGGCGAACTTGTCGCAGCTGTGGCGAATGCAGGCGCACTGGGTTTCATCACGGCGCACATGTTCAAGACCGGCAAGGACCTGCTCGACGAGATCGAGAAGACCAAGAAGCTGACGGACAAGCCGTTCGGCGTGAACCTGACGCTGCTGCCCTCGATCAACCCTATTCCGTATGATGAGTACCGCGAGGCGATCATCGCTTCTGGCATAAAGATCGTGGAAACTGCCGGCCGCGCGCCGACCGATCACCTGCCGCGCTTCAAGGAGTATGGCGTGAAGGTGATCCATAAGTGCACCTCCGTGCGCCACTCTGTATCGGCGGTCGCCAAGGGTGTCGACGTGATCTCGATCGACGGCTTTGAATGCGCCGGTCATCCGGGTGAGGACGATGTCGGCCTGATCGTGCTGCTGCCGGCCACCGTGGACGCGGTAAACGTGCCGGTGATCGCCTCGGGCGGAATGGCGGACGGACGCAGCCTCGCGGCAGCGCTCGCGCTCGGCGCCGACGGCGTCAATATGGGCACGCGCTTCTGCGCGACTGTGGAAGCGCAGATCCACGAAAACGTGAAGAAGAAGATCGTCGAGAGTAACGAACTCGACACAGTGCTCGTTGGCCGCACGCTGCGCAATACGGCGCGGGTCGCGAAGAACAATGTCTCGACGCAGGTTGCCGAGATCCAGCGCGATCCGACGAAGACCTTCGCGGATGTGAAAGAGCTGATGGCCGGCGTGCGCGGACGCGAGAATGTGCTGCGCGACGGCTACATGGATGATGGCATCTGGACGACTGGCCAGAGCCAGGCGCTGATCCACGACATCCCGACCTGCGATCAACTCGTGAAGAACATCATGAAACAGTTCGAGGAGACCCGCGCCCGCGTCGCCAGGATGTAGCGCGCCGGCGCGCCGGCGCCCGAACATAGAGACGGCCCGGCAGGCAAGCCGGGCCGTTTTCATTTTCAGGGGCAGGGCATCACCCGCCGCGCCGGGGCGCTTTCCCCGGGCCGCCGCCGCTTGCGCCCGGTCCTGGCGGCTACGGCCCAGTCAATTCACCGCGGGCGTCATTTCCCCGTTGACCTCGCCCCCCGCCGACCTTATCACCCCGCTCCTACCCCGTGCCCTGATGGCGGAATTGGTAGACGCACTAGCTTCAGGTGCTAGCGCTGCAAGGCGTGGAGGTTCGAGTCCTCTTCAGGGCACCAGAAAAAATCCAAAAAACAAGTATTGTGGAGTTATGGCTGGCATCGGGGCCTGCAATCCCAGCTATAACTAATTGAATGTTTGATATAATTCATCGGTGCGGTTCCCACGTCTGGATCCGAGTGTAAAGCGGCGCGGGGTCTGGACGCCGATCGGCATGCTATCTCATTGATTCCAATGGAGCATGAGGGGTCAATTTCCGGCGCCGAGTTACACAGGACTGAGCCCTCAATTGGCCTGGCAGGTTATTAAAGTGAAGCGTACTATCTTTTAATAACGATTTGGCGCCATTAAACGATCCAGGATGGTAGCGCCGCACGATTCCGGCCGCACGGGCAGATGGGTGACCAGTACCGTCACCGGTGAGACCGTGCGCGCTTTCATGCCAACGGACCTGCCGCCCCAACCATCGATCGACATGTCCGCCCTGTCCGTGCTCGCCAGCGAAGCCATGCTCGCCCTCGGCCGGCTCGACGGCGTGCGCAGTGTTGCCCCGGACACCTCGCTCTTTCTCTACATGTATGTTCGCAAGGAAGCGCTGCTTTCGTCCCAGATCGAAGGGACGCAGTCTTCGCTCTCGGATCTGCTGCTGTATGAAGACGAGGCGGCGCCCGGCGTGCCAATCGATGATGTCGAGGAAGTCTCGACCTATGTCGCCGCGCTGACGCACGGCCTTGAGCGCATTCGCGGAGGGTTTCCACTTTCGCTCCGCCTGCTGAAGGAAATGCACGCCATCCTCCTGTCATCCGGCCGGGGAAGCATAAAGCAGCCGGGCGAGTTCCGCCGCTCGCAGAACTGGATTGGCGGGACCCGGCCCGGGAATGCTTTGTACGTGCCGCCGCCGCCTCAGCACGTGCTGGATCTCATGAGCAATCTGGAGGCCTTCCTGCACGAGACGGAGCTGGGTCTGCCGCCGCTCATCAAGGCAGGCCTTGCGCATGTTCAGTTCGAGACGGTCCACCCCTTCCTCTATGGCAATGGCCGGCTCGGGCGGCTCCTGATCACGCTATATCTCTGCGAGCAGGGAATCCTCGACGAGCCGCTCCTCTATCTCAGCCTCTACCTCAAATCTAACCGGGCGAGGTATTACGCGTTGCTGCAGGAAGTCCGCGAGCACGGCCGATGGGAGACCTGGGTTGAATTCTTCCTGACCGGCGTGCGGGATGTCGCGCGGCAGGCGCACGAAGCGGCCCGGTCCATCTCGGCGATCTTTGCCGAAGATGCGGTAAAGGTTGCAGGGCTCGGGCGGGGCGCGCCAACGGCGCAGGCGCTGCATGCCATTCTTCAAAGGCGTCCGCTTCTGAAGATCGGGACCGCAGCTGAGCTGTCCGGGGTTACGTTCCCGACGGCGACGGCAGCCCTGGAGAGACTGCTGGCGCTTGGCATCGTCGAAGAGATCACCGGCAAGGCGCGGGGACGGGTGTTTGTCTATCGGCGATACCAGGACCTTCTGGATGCCGGCACGGAGCCTTTCTGACCGGCGATCAAAATCACATTGGACGGCTGGGGCGCTTCGGCGAAGGGCGGCGCGACATCGGCGTGCTGGCCGCCACCTTCGCCGGCCGGCTGAATTCAGGTTGGACCGCCGCGCGCCGGGCTCACGGGCGCCGACAGCGCCATGCGCCAAGCCGGATCGAGGGGCTGATGGGGGGCGCGCCCCGGCATTGCCAATCACAGTCACCGGCGGCAACCCGGCCATACTTGCCTGCATCGGCGGCGTGAAGGGGCGTGCCGTGACAATGCTCGGCATCGAGCATCTCGGGCGGACCGGCACGATCCGCGATCTCTACCGGCACTTCCAGATCGACGCGGACGCGATTGTCGCCGCAGCAAGCCATCTATCGCCAGGTGAAATGCTTCAAATGAAGCGGCTGGTTTTAGGCCTTTGGAAGACTGCGCCGCAGCAGGTTTATCAGGCCATGTGTTGCGCAGAGCTGTGCGCTTGGGAGTGTCAACATGCCCGCTATAGCCACCGAGACAATGGCTTTTTGCTGCCGCGTTGAAGCCCAAGTGTTCATCCCGTTACCAAATTGCCACACATACCGCGCGTTTGAATTCGAAGTCGAAAACATAAAAAAATAGAATTGCATTCGAAGTCATTTTATGTGCCGATGTTAAAAAGGCGCGCTGGCATGGCGGCCTGTGAGCTGAGGAGCAGGGTGCAATGTCGATGTCATTAAATCTGAAATGGGCTTTGTCGGGCGGCGTTGCGGCGCTCGCTCTGGGCGCGCCGGCCTTTGCCCAGGAAGAGGGTCAGGGCGAAACCGAGCGCAAGCTGGGTGTCATTACCGTAACATCGGAGAAGCGGGCCGAGAGCATCCAGGACGTCCCGCTATCCGTCACTGCCGTCTCGGGTGAGACCCTGGGCGCAGCCGGCATCGTTGACCTCTCGACGCTCGACAAGCTTGCGCCGGGTCTGCAGTTTGGCCAATCCGGCACAGACGCGCGTCCGGCCATCCGCGGCGCACGGACCGAAAACGTCTCTGTCCAGCAGGACCCGATTGTCTCGTTCTATGTCGACGGCGTCTATCGCTCACTGACATCACAGGCGCTCGCGTCAATGGTCGACGTTGACCGGGTCGAAGTTCTGCGCGGTCCGCAGGGAACGCTCTACGGGCGCAACGCCTTTGGCGGCGCGGTGAATGTGATTTCCAATGCACCTTCGGCAGAGCCGGAGTACGGCGCATCGATTCTCTATGGAAACTATGACCGCGTCCGGGTCGAAGGTTATGGAAACGTTCCGCTTACGGATGATCTCTTCCTGCGCGTTGCCATTTCGACCGACACGCATGATCCGATTATCGAGAACAGCTTCAATCCCGAAGCCGGATTGCGCGACAAGGATGAGCAGTATGTCCGCGCTTCGCTGCGCTGGGAGCCAACCGATGCCCTTGACCTGACGCTCCGTGCCAGCCGCTGGCAGCAGGGCGGACTTGGCAACTCGGAATTCGGTGCAAAACTCATGGGCCGAGCGCTGAACCGCACCAGTCTTGCGGCTGTGCTCACCTCGCCAATTGCGAGGGTAAATCCTCGCGTCGGTGGCGGTAACGTTGCGGTGCTCGCAGATCCTTACACCATCGATTATGATTACGCGCCGGTTCTTGATACGGCCCAAGACAGCGTTGATGCAGAACTCAACTACGATCTTGGCTGGGCCAACTTCAAAGCCCTGATCGGTTATGCTGACTTCTCGACCTTCCGGACCGCAGACACAGATCTGTCTCGCTTCGCAAGTGGTTTTGCGGGTCAACAGGATGAAGTGGAATCCTGGTCGCAGGAGGTCCAGCTTGCGTCTAATACCGACGGCCCACTCGAATGGACAACCGGTGCCTATTTCCTGCAAGAGAAGAAGACCGGTCTTTTCATCTTCGACCGCTTGTTTACCACGGATCCGTTGACAAACCGGCCGACTTCAACCGTCGCCCCGGTCGGATCAGACTTCAACTCGTTGGCAAAAGTCGATGTCGACAGCTACGCTGTATATGGTCAGGCGACCTATTCTCTGACCGATGCCCTGCGCCTGACCGCTGGTCTGCGCTATACGGAAGATGAGAAAGGTTTCTCACGCGTAACCACAGGTCAGAACACGACGCCGATCACGTTCCTGACGAACGCAGGCGCGCCGGCCACAGTGTTTGAAGACTCGGCGACCTTCGACAAGACGACATGGAAACTTGGCGGGGAGTATGACCTCACTGAAGACAACCTGCTTTATGTGAGCGCCTCCACAGGGTTCCAGTCTGGCGGGTTCAACAACGCGGCAGACTCGGTAACCGGCGGCGCCTCGTTTGCACCGCAGGAAGTGCAGGCCTACGAATTCGGATCAAAGAATGTTTTCCTCGATGGAAATATGATCGTGAACCTCGCGATCTTCCAGAACGAATATGAAGACCTTCTCGCTAACGAATTCGTGACGGTTGGCGCCGGGACGGTTGTTACGATCTCGACCAATGCCGGGGAAGCCAAGGCCACAGGCATTGAAATCGATGCGAGCTGGGCAGCCAGCGATGCGCTGCTTCTCTCGGCAAAGGCCTCGTTCCAGAATGCCGAGTTTGGACAGTATGTGATTGCTGAACCGATCACGGGTGCCCAGATTAATCTGGATGGCCGCCAAGTGGCTCTGATGCCAGAGTTCACCCTGAACCTCGGCGGTACCTACGATATTGCGCTTTCCAGCGGCGCGCGTATCACGCCCTCAGCCAATCTCTATTATTCGAGCGACTATGTCTCGAACGATGTGGGCTATGAGTTCTCCCGTCAGGACGCGTTTTCGAAGCTCGATCTTCGCTTGACCTACAACGCGCCCGGCGACGCCTGGTATGCAGAGATCTTTGGCGACAACATCACGGACGAAGCGACCATCAACAGAACGGTCATCTTCGGGCAGGGCGCAATCGTCCAGAACTTTGCAAACCCGTCCATGTATGGCGTCCGGCTCGGCTTCAAGCGATAGAAGGCTTTAGTTAAACTCAGCGCGCCGGAGCAGGTCTGGCGCGCTGGCCTGCCGCCGCAGGGCATTACTGACCAAACTGAAAGGCTTTGCCCGACATGAGCCTGCTGGACTGGTCAATCGTCGGAATTTATCTGATCGCAAATCTCGGCCTCGGCTATGCCATGAGCCGCAAGGTACATACCGCTGAAGACTATCAGATTGGAGACCGGTCAGCCCCATGGTGGGCCATCGGCATCTCGGTCATTGCCACCTATGTCAGCGCGCTGTCGTTTCTGGGCGGGCCAGCCTGGGCTTATGGCGACGGCATGGCAGCGCTCGCCATCCATGTAAATTATCCACTCGTCATCTTCGTTGTTGTCATTGTCTTTCTGCCCTTCTTCTTCAACAGCGGCGCCGCCTCGATCTATGAGTACCTCGAGCACCGGTTTGGACCTTCCTCGCGATCAGTTCTCAGCCTGATCTTCCTGATCAGCCAGACGATAACGACTGCGTCCATCCTCGCGGCCACTGCGATCGTCGTAACGTTCGTGACAGGTCTCTCGCCGGAATGGTCGATCCTTGGCATGACGGTGATTGTGCTCATCTATACACTGATGGGCGGCATGAATGCCGTGATCTGGACAGATGTCCTGCAAGGCGTGATCCTGTTTATCGGCGCCGGTACAATTCTCTGGTGCCTGCTCGACATCCTCAATCCGGTATCCGACGCCATCGCAGTGCTTGCCGCTGCCGATAAGCTGAACGCGCTTCGCACCGAACTGGATTTCTCGGTCGCGCCGACTGTCTGGTCGGGCGTCTTCGCAATGACACTGTTTCACATCACGGTGTATGGGGCGAACCAGATGATGGTGCAGCGCGCGCTTGCTGCGCGCTCGATCGGAGATGCCAAGAAATCCTACCTGATGATGGGATATGCGGCCT
>NZ_JBBEBT010000063.1:5228-7071 GCF_040882205.1 Hyphomonas sp. | reverse complement strand
AGTCGCGGCATGGGTGAGGATCGACAGCGTCGGCTGCGGGCGCACCGCGTCGCTCGCCCGCAGGCGGGCGCGGAAGGGCATGGCGGACTGGGCAAGGTCTTCAGCCGCCCGGCCGGCGGCCTCGCCTTCGCGGACGCCTTCGCGCAGGCTGTCCGGCAGCAAGGGGCTGCGGCGGGTCGCACTGTCCATCGGGTCGTTCAACATTACAGCCACCATGTTTGCGGCGAGCCGGGAGCCGCCATGATCCAGCAATTCCACTATAGCGGCTCAAGACGCTGTAAACCACTGGAATCCCCAAACCTGTCCTTCTTGTCAGGTGGCAAGCGGGACTTTAAGGCAACACTTCTCCCCCCCCTCCGCCGAAAATCACGTCAGGAATCCCATGGCCAAGCCACGCATTGCCCCCAAGAAGGTTGTCCTTGCCTATTCCGGAGGGCTCGACACCTCGATCATCCTTAAGTGGCTGCAGGTGGAATTTGGTTGCGAAGTCGTCACTTTCACCGCCGACCTTGGCCAGGGCGAGGAGCTCGAGCCCGCCCGCAAGAAGGCGCTGGCGGCAGGTGTAAAGTCGGAGAACATCTTCATCGAGGACGTTCGCGAGGAATTCGTGCGCGATTTCGTCTTCCCGATGTTCCGGGCGAACGCCGTTTATGAGGGCGTCTATCTGCTCGGCACCTCAATTGCCCGGCCGCTGATTGCCAAGCGCCAGATCGAGATTGCCGACATGGTCGGCGCTGATGCCGTCTGCCATGGCGCAACCGGCAAGGGGAATGACCAGGTGCGCTTCGAGCTTGGCTATTACGGGCTGAACCCGGACATCAAGGTGATCGCGCCCTGGCGGGACTGGGAATTCAGATCGCGGACGGACCTCCTGAAATTTGCCGAGGAACACGGCATCGAGATTGCCAGGGACAAGCGCGGCGATGCGCCCTTCTCGGTGGACGCGAACCTGTTGCACTCCTCGTCCGAGGGCAAGGTGCTCGAAAACCCCGCCGAGCCAGCGCCGGAATTTGTCCATATGCGGACGATTTCTCCCGAGGACGCGCCGGACCTGGCAGAGGTCATCACAATCGGTTTCGAAAAAGGGGATGCAGTCTCCATCAATGGCGAAGCGATGAGCCCGGCGACGCTGCTGACGGCGCTGAACGCGTATGGCAAGAAGCATGGCATCGGACGGCTTGATCTCCTTGAGAACCGTTTCGTGGGCATGAAATCACGCGGTATCTACGAGACGCCGGGCGGAACAATCCTGCTGGTCGCGCACCGCGGCATCGAGCAGGCGACGCTCGACCGGGGCGCGGCGCACCTCAAGGACGAGTTGATGCCGAAATATGCCGAGCTGATCTATAACGGCTTCTGGTGGAGCCCGGAGCGTGAGATGCTGCAGGCGGCGATCGATCATTCGCAGCGCTGGGTGACCGGCGAAGTGACGATCAAGCTGTACAAGGGCACCGCCTACCTGACCGGTAGATCTTCGCCATATAGTCTGTACTCGGAGAAGATCGTTACCTTTGAGGATGACCATGGCGCCTATGACCAGAAGGACGCGGAAGGCTTCATCAAGCTGAACGCGCTGCGCCTGAGGCTGATGGCAGGGCGCAACCGGACGTTCGGGAAGAACTAGGCGATGCCTTGGGTTGCGCGGCCTCCTGGTCAGTATGCTCAAGCAACGGTCGACTTGCCCAGCACATTTCGAGGCGGCTATCCTGGCTCGTTCGCGCAGGCGGAATTTACCGTCGGCCGCTTACTTTCCTGCTTTCACGGTATCGCCTCACTTTTTGGGAGGTTGAACGAAGTCCGGTTCCGGCTGGAAGGCCGGGCGGATGACTTTGAATACTGCTTT
>NZ_JBBEBT010000063.1:0-5218 GCF_040882205.1 Hyphomonas sp. | reverse complement strand
TGTACGGAACTCCCGATCTTCAAGTGCGAAGCCTCAAAACCTTGTCGCAGATGAACCTGTGCTGTCAGCGCTTCACGCATTTTGCGCGAGACGCCAGGGAGACTTTTCGACTGAACTTTTAGTTGGCGCTGAACCCGCGCTCCGCCGCCGATACCTACGAAAGTATTTCGCGAGGATGAGCGGTCAAATATGAATCCTGCGTTCCGGGGCCAGCCCCTCGCCTCCACCGCTTTTCCGCCGGGAGAGGGCTGAGTTGGACTATTTTATTTCTTTCGGGGGTTGCAGCCTGCGCTTCGTCTGATGTGTTTCTGCCTTGTCGCCGGTGGGTTTTTCGCCGCGCATGTAGTGGCGTTGCCAGCGTTCTTTCATGGCGGTCGTCTCGCCGCCCTTGAGGCGGGTGTTGAAGTCGGCGCGGCTGTCGCGCCAGGCATTGTATTCGGCGACGAGGTCGGCGTTGGTGCTCATCAGCTTGCGCTCGGGCGTGATGTCCTCAAGGCGCTTGTGTTCCATCAGGGTGATAAAGGCGAAGGGCTCGCCCTTTCGGAAGATGACCTCGCCGGGGCGCGTCATTTGCCAGTTCATCGTGAAGGGGAATGGCAACCAATCGGTTTCGACGAGGCCCGTCAAAGGCGCGATGCCGTCCTTCGGCCAGTTTGGCGGGCCAGTGACCCAGACGCCCCAGCCAGGCGGCGTGCGAAACAGGTGGCCGGTGTGGAAAGTGACGATGCCGCGCATGAAATGGCTGTCGGCGAAGCTGGCGATGGCGGCGGGGTCGCCGGTGGTCTTGAGGTCGATGTCTTCGGTCCGGTGGCCGCCGTTCCAGATGACCTTGATGTCCATCGGGCAGAGGATTTCCCAGCCGGTGGAGTTTGCCATGGTGAGCGGCAGGCAGCGATAGGGGTGGCGATCGATAAAGGCGTCCATCCAGGCGCGGTCGGACCGGCCGGGGACGATCTGCGGGGCGACATCGTAGATCTTGTAACAGTCGAGGTGCATGGGTTGATCGCCCTTAAGCGCTTGACGGGACAGGCAAGTCTTGGCGAATGGGCGCCATGCAAGCAAGCCCTGATGACCTGTTCGCCTATCTCGACCGTCTCGGGATTGCGCATTCCACGTCATGGCACGAGGCGATGTTCACGGTCGAGCAATCAGGCGCACTGAAGGCGCAGATGCCGGGGGCGCATACCAAGAACCTGTTCCTGAGGGATGCCGGCGGACAGCTGGTGCTGATTGCGGCGGAGGCGCATGGGCCACTGAAGCTGAACCAGTTGCACAGGATTATCGGCACGAAGCGGCTCTCGTTCGGGGCGGCGGAGCTGATGACCAAAGCGCTGGGCGTTGCGCCGGGATCGGTGACGGCGTTTGCGCTGATGAATGATGCGGGGGGCCGTGTGCGGTTTCTGGTGGACGCCGTGCTGGCGGCGGCGGAGACCGTGAACTTCCATCCGCTGGTGAACACCGGGACGACGGCGATCTCGCAGGCGGACTTCCGGCGCTTCGTGGCGGCGACAGGGCATGGGTTCGAGGTGGTGGATTTTTCGGTTTTGTGAGGGCAGGCTTTATGCCTCGCCCCACCCTAACCCTCCCCGTTCCGGGAAGGTGACAGGTCAGTTTGCTGGGAGAGCGAGCTTTGCCCGAAACACAACCAGTCCCCTCCCCGCGCGAAGCGTGGGGAGGGTTAGGGTTGGGCCTGCGGCAGTCTATGCCCGCGCTTTCGCCGTTGCCGGTTTGATGATGCCGCGGTTCAAAAGTTCCTCGGCGATCTGGACGGCGTTGAGGGCGGCGCCCTTGCGCAGGTTGTCGGCGACGCACCAGAAGGCGAGGCCGTTATCGACTGTGGGGTCGGTGCGGATGCGGCTGACATAGGTGGCCCATTCGCCGGAGGCTTCCTTCGGCGTGATGTAGAGGTCTTCCTTCGGATCATCGACGACCATCAGGCCGGGGCTTTCGCGCAGCAGGGCGCGGGCTTCGTCGGCGCTCATCGGGCCGTTCATCTCGATGGTGACGGATTCGGAATGGCCCACGAAAACCGGCACGCGCACACAGGTGGCGACAAGTTTGATCTTCGGATCGAGGATTTTCTTGGTCTCGACCGCCATCTTCCACTCTTCCTTCGTGAAGCCGTCCTCCATGAAGTCGTCGATATGGGGGATGACGTTGAAGGCGATCTCCTTGGGGAAGATCACGGGCTTCAGCTCGTCATTGACGAAGACGCCCCGGGTCTGGTTCCACAGCTCGTCCATCGCGTCCTTGCCCTTGCCGGATACGGATTGGTAGGTCGAGACGACGACGCGGCTGATGCCGACCGCGTCGTGGATCGGCTTCAGGGCGACCACGAGCTGGGCGGTGGAACAGTTGGGGTTCGCGATGATGCGCTTCTTCGCGTAGCCCATCACGGCGTCGGCGTTGCACTCGGGCACGACGAGGGGGACATCGGGGTCCATCCGCCAGGCGGAGGAGTTGTCGATGGTGATGGCGCCGGCCTTTGCGATCTTCGGGCACCATTCCTTCGAGACCTTGCCGCCAGCCGACATCAGGACCAGATCGACCTTAGTGAAATCGAATTGCTCGAGGTCCTGGCATTTCAGGATACGGTCGCCATAGGAGACCTCCTTGCCGATGGAGCGGCGGGAGGCGACGGCGTAGACTTCGTCTGCCGGGAAGAGGCGCTCTTCCAGAATGTTCAGGAGTTCCCGCCCGACATTGCCTGTGGCGCCAACAACCGCGATGCGCGTGCCCATGATGATCTCCAGTGTGTGTGAATTTCGGGCTATATGGGCCATCTCGCCCCCGGCTTAAAGCGGCTTGTGCAATACGCCCCCGGCTGGCAGGTATCGGGAGCGCCGAAAAGGGACCCGAAGTCCGTGCTGGACGAGATAATCCGCCGTTATATCGCGAGCTATAATGACCGGGACATCGACGCGATGCTGGCCTGCGTGACCGATGACGTCGTGTTCGAGAATATCTCGAATGCCGGGCAATCCATGCGGCTGGACGGCAAAACGATGATGCGGCAGGTGGCGGAAGTGTCCGGGAACGCATTTTCCTACCGGCGCCAGCGGCTGATCAATCTCGTTTTCGACGACATCAAAGCCGCCGCCGAAATCGAGTTCGAGGGCCGCGCGGCGGTGGACCTGCCGAACGGGGTGCGCGCCGGTGAGACGGTGAAAGTGCGCGGGGCGAGCTTTTTCGAGTTTCGCGGGCCGCTTCTGTGCCGGATTGCGGATTACAGCTGAGCGGCGTTCCGAAAAGTGGGAGGGTTTTCGGGAAATGCCCAAAGTCGCGCTCACCGCCATCATGCGAAAGCTGGTCATCCTTGCAAAGGTAGTCATCCGGGACGACTGCGAGTGGTCTCCAGGAATGGCTTGGTCAAGACAGATACTCCAGGCGAGCGTCTTCTGCATCAGGCTGATGCCGTACCGGTGCATGTTCTCGACGAAGGCGATGGCGTCGGCGCCGGAAAGGCCGGCGGGCTCGAATTCGCCGGACGAGGTCGGCTCGCTCGCAGTGTCGCTGACCGGCGTGACAGACATAGCCGCCTGATAGGTCTTCACCGGCAGCGGCAAGGAGACGATGCAATAGGAATAGGTCATGGGTCCCTCCGCCGTGAGCCGGTCGACGATCTGGCGGGCATCATCCAGCGTGATGATGCGCAAGGCGCCAACGCCGACGCCGCTCTGCACGCAGGCCGCCCGGCGGGCGGTCAGACTGTTTTCCCATGTCGCCGAAATCGCCGACCAGGCCCTAGAGCCGCTCTGCGGGAATGCGGAAAACATGCTTGATCTCAGCGGCGAGCATCGTGAACCTTGCAGAGCTGATGGTGCGCCTCTCTCAGGCCGAGTGTTGCAGTTTCGGCCGGCGGAGTTCGGGTGCCAGCCCCTCCCCCATAAGGTCGATCAAGTTTTCCGCATAGAAGTTCGTGATCTGGGTAGGGGTGCAGCCCGACAGAGTTTCGTCGAAGCGTTTCAGCGGATTGCGGCCGCCTTCGACGTGGGGATAGTCCGACGAGAAGAGGCAGATCTCGTCGGCGGAATTGCGGATGATCCAGCCGGCGTCTTCGTGCGGGTAGGGCGCGGCGCGGAAAGAACGGCGGACGATTTCGGAGGGTCTGGCCGAGAGTTTCTGCAACCGCTCCTCGTTGCGCAGGAAGGCATGGGCGGCGGAATCCATCGCGCGCATCCATCCGGGCACCCAGGCGGCGCCGAGTTCGATGGCGCCCCATTTCAGTTTGGGGAACCGGTCGAAGACGCCGTCGAAGATCAGCGTGGCCAGCGTCTGCATCGCCGATTGCGGGATCGGCATGTAGGAGACCGAGGTGAAATTGTCATCGCCGCCGTGAAAGTCCGGTACCGGCGGCAGGCCGTTGGCCTTGTAGACCGGGTTCATCTTCTCCTCGCCGCCAACATGCAGGAGGATCGGCAGACCCGCTTCCTCCGCGAGGCGCCAGACGGGGTCCAGGCCGATATGGCTGGGCGAGTGCTTTTGTGGGCATACGGACGCCACCATGATCGCCTTTGCGCCGAGCTTGATGGCGAGGCGGGTGGTCGCTTCAGCGCGGGCAAAATCTTCGAGCGGGACATAGGCGACGGCGAGCAGGCGCGGGTCAACGGCGCAGAAGCCGGTCATCATACGGTTGTGGGCATCGGCGGCGGCATAGCAGAGTTCCATGTCATCTGACTGGTCGAGGCCGAAATTGCCGAGGCAGAAGGTGGTGAAGACAAGCTGGCTGGCGAAGCCGAGACGGTCCATCGCGGCGGGGCGGTCCTCGCGGCGGAATGATCCGAGGGCGGTGTAATTCTTGTTGAGAAGGATCGCGTCAGCGGCGGCGGCGCGGTAGGCGGCGTCCTCGTGGCGCGCGCGCTCCTCGTTCATCCAGTGGGTGTGGGAATGTTTCCACTTGTAGACCGGCAGGTCGTGATAGCGCGCTAGCAGGCGTTTCTCGAAATACGGGTCGAGAACATCGGTCATCTCCATCAGGTGGCTGTCGGCGTCGTGGATGAGCCGTCCGGCGGCGTAGGACATGGCTTGGTTCCTCCCGGGGGTCGTCTTGTTTTGACGGCAGGATGTCACAAGGGCGCGGGCTTGTCCAAAGGGCGGGTCATGACGATCATCCGGCCGGGGCCATCCCAGAGGTTTTCTTCGGTATCGCGGGTCACAACGAAGCCATTCGCAAGATACATGTGCATCGAGGCGGCGAGGCCGCCGGTGGTTTCGAGAC
>NZ_JBBEBT010000062.1:0-7083 GCF_040882205.1 Hyphomonas sp. | reverse complement strand
CCCCCAAGGCTGCGGTCGATGACCACCCTGGTGACCATCGTGAGCCATGCCGCCGCAGGCGGCGGCCAGTGTTCCCGCGCCATCAGGCTCGCAAGAATGGTTTCGGAGAAGCTTTCCTACCAGCTCTCTGGCGACCGGGTGGACAGGATGATCTTCGTGTCCGGATTGGCGGCGGCGACTTCGCGCCAGAAGGCTGCCGTCGGCCAGTCAACGGCAGACCTGTAGCCTCTGCAGATCGCGGCAAAGTTCGGCGTGCCATCGCCGCCAGCCTTCAGAGCGGTACCTGCGCGGCGCTGTTTTCCGGGCACTTCCTTCATGTGATGACAGGGGCCGAAGCCAAGCTCTTCGAGCGCGAGCTTGAGCGACAGTGTGCCCGTGCGCCCAAATCCGGCGCTGATGACCTTCAGTGTCATGACGTCCCCCGACTGGGCCTGACCGGCGCCTTGGGCCATAATTTAGACAATCAGCGCCTGGCTGGCTACTTGTTCCCAAAGAACCGGAAGGCTGCAAACAGTCCGGCCAGCGCCGAGCCAAGCCCGCCGAGGAGAACGAAGAGCGGGTTGGCCTGGTCGGCAAACGCGATCGCGCGGTTGATGCCGGAGACCTTTACGGTGACTGTTTCGCGGTATGTGCGCAGCGGTGTCACGCCACCGGAACCGATGGCGAATATCTCGAACGTCAGGTCATGCTCGCCGGCGCTCAGCGCGGTCACCGACCAGCGCCAGGTATTCTCCGTCATCGGAGAAAGTGACTGGACCGGCGGCGAGGTGGCGATGATGTTGAAGTTTGCGCCGGAGAAGCGCACTTCCACGCGCTCTGATACCTTCGCTTCGCCCTCTTCGATCAGGCCCTTGCCGGGCAGGGCATCGGCGGCAGTCGAATCGCCTGTTGCATCAATGGCGAACGTCACGTCGAAGGCGCGCTTGTATTCGGCCGAGCGCGGCGTTTCAAGCGCAGTCGGAACTGTTTGCAGGGTTTCCTCAAACGCGGATTTTGCGGGCTCCGGCGCTGACATGGCGGAAACTTCCGGAGCTTCGACGCTCTCTGCCGTTTCGGGCGCAGCTGAGCGAGCCATCGGCTTCGCCTCCATCTGTGTCTCGAAGTTGAACTGGCTTTCCTCTTCGGTCAGCGCCGGGCCGGCGTTTTGCGCCGCTTCGCCAGGTGCGGCCCCGGGCGCGCTGCGGGCGGACATTTCCGCCTCAGGCTCTGCTGGCGTCACCTCGAATGACGGTTCATCCGGCGCAGGCCCCATCGCTGCAATTTCAACCTGCTCCGATGCGGGCGCAGCGGCCATGGATGCGGTTTGCGCCGGCGCATACTCTTCCAGCAGCGCCGCGCCGCCGAAGCCCGCGACGACAAGTCCAAAGATCACGAGCAATACGGACAGGAAGCGCAGCATGGTTGATCTCCGAGGCGCTCAGGTATGAGCATCTGGCAGTCGTTCAGGCAACCGGAAAACTGCCCCGGCTGGCCTCATAGAAGGCAATTGCGGCAGCATTTGACACGTTGAGGCTCTCCATGTCCGAGGCAATCGGTATTCGGGCAAGCTCAGCGCAGGCTTTCGCAACTGCCGGGCGCAGGCCGGCGCCTTCAGCGCCGAGCACTACGGCGACTTTCGCGGCACCTTTCACGGCAAGGTCGAGCGGACGTGTGCTCTCGCCGGCAAGACCGACGGTGTGAAACCCGGCCTCGGCGAGCTGTTCGAGCGCGCGGGCGATATTCACCGCGCGCACCTCGGTCACGGTCTCGATGGCGCCCGCCGCGCTTTTGGCGACCACGCCGGAGATCGGCGGGGCGTGCCGGGTCTGGAGGATTAAGCCGGTGAACCCGAACGCAGCCGCCGAGCGGAAGATGGCGCCGAGATTGTGGGGGTCCGATACCTGGTCGAGCACGGCGACGCGGGTTGCGCCCTCGGCGATCAGGTCTTCCAGCGCCGCCGCTTCCAGCGGTTCGGCCTTGACGGCGATGCCCTGATGCACAGCGCCGGGGGGCAGGCGCTGGTCCAGTTTTTTTCCGGTGATAATCTGCGGCGTAAGCTGGCCTTTCGGCAGGCGCTCCGCCGCATTCTCGGTGGCGAGGAACTGCAGGAACTGCCGGTCGGGGTTGGCGAGGGCGGCCAGGACGGCATGGGTGCCCCACAGCCAGACCGGGCCACCTTCCTTTTCGTGGCCGGGTCTGTCACGGCCCGGGTTGTCACGCTCGGGCCTGTTTAATTGTCCGGATTGGGGCCGGTTCCCGGCCGGGCCTGGCGGCCTGTTCCCGGGCCGTTTTGTATGGTTGCGCGCCATGAGGATCATCCTTATAAGGCCGCTTCCAGCGTGGATAGGGGCCCCTTTAGAGAACCCTTTTGAAGTGCTGGCGCGGCGGCGTCAAACGGCGTTGGCGCGGGTCCCGTGGAGGGATGGGAGAGTGGTTAAATCCGCCAGACTGTAAATCTGGTCGCCTAGCGTACGCTGGTTCGAATCCAGCTCCCTCCACCACCCCGCCAATGCCGCCGCTTTCGCGGCCCAGTCGGGCGGGTATAGCATAATGGTAATGCACTAGCCTTCCAAGCTAGCTATCTCGGTTCGATCCCGTGTACCCGCTCCAGCCCATAGCTCACAAAATCCTTTATTCTTAAACCGTTGCCGTGCGCACTTCCGCGCTGCGGCTGGGGCGCATAGTGTGATTGAAAATCCGCCGGCCATGACGGGCGGAGCCAACAGGAGGACGCGACACATGCCGGCCATTGCCATGACCACCGAGACGGTTTCCGACTATATCGCGAAGGCGGGCCGGGAGGCCTGGCAGGTTGCGGATGTGCCGGCGAACACGCCGCACCGCGAGATCCGCAAGGTCGGCGTCATCGGCGCCGGCACCATGGGCGGCGGCATTTCGATGAACTTCGCCAGCGCCGGCATTCCGGTCGTGATCCTCGAGCAGAAGCAGGAAGCGCTGGACCGCGGCCTCGGCGTCGTGCGGACAAACTACCAGCGCAGCGCCGACAATGGGCGCTTTCCGCAGTCGGAAGTTGCTGAACGCATGGACCGCCTGACCGGCACGCTCGACATGTCGGCCTTTGCCGATTGCGACCTGATCATCGAGGCGGTGTTCGAGGATATGGACCTCAAGAAGCGGATCTTCGCCGATCTCGACCGGATTGCGAAGCCGGGCACGATACTGGCCACCAACACCTCGGCGCTCGACATCGACGAGATCGCGAGCGCGACACGCCGTCCGCAGGACGTGATCGGGCTGCACTTCTTCTCGCCGGCGAATGTGATGAAGTTGCTCGAGATCGTCCGCGCCGACCACACGGCGGATGATGTTATTGCGACGTGCATGGCGCTCGCCCGGACGATCAACAAGATCGCGGTGCTGGTCGGCGTGTGCCCGGGTTTTGTTGGAAACCGCATTCTCTTCGCGCGACAGGCTCAGGCGCAGAAACTCGTGAACAGCGGCGTGATGCCATGGGATGTGGACGCCGCGCTGAACCAGTTCGGCTTCCGGATGGGCCCGTACCAGATGTCCGATCTCGCCGGGCTCGACATCGGCTGGAAACCCGGCGCGAAGACCGCCAATCCGATCCGTGATGCGCTGTGCGAACTCGGGCGCCGGGGGCAGAAGACGAATGCCGGATACTATGACTATGGCGCAGACCGCAAACCGGTGCCGTCGCAGGTCACGGCCAAAGTGATCGGCGAGGTGACGGGCGTAGCGGCGGCCGCGCCGCCGAGCGCGGACGAAATCATCTCGGCCTGCATTCATCCGATGATCAATGAAGGCCTGAAAATCCTCGAAGAGAAGAAGGCCCAGCGCGCGTCGGATATCGATATCGTCTGGCTGAACGGCTACGGCTGGCCGGCGGACAAGGGCGGGCCGATGCTGTATGGCGACATGGTCGGCGCCGAAGCCGTGCTGGCCACGATGCAGCGCCTCGCCAGTGAGGACATGCGCTTTGCGCCAAGTGAAACGCTGAAGCGTCTCGCAAGGGACGCAAGCCGGTTCATCGACGTGCAGCCCGGTTGATCCAGCTTCAATGGCTGACGCCCCAAAACCGTTTGCCGGCAGCTATGACTACATCGTCGTGGGCGCCGGATTGGCCGGCTGCGTCGTGGCCAACCGGCTGTCGGCGGATCCTTCCCGGCGGGTCCTGCTATTGGAGGCGGGCGGGGCGGATGACTGGATCTGGTTTCACATTCCGGTCGGCTATCTCTTTGCGATCGGGAACCCGCGTGCGGACTGGATGTACAAGACGACGCCCCAGCCAGGGCTGAATGGCCGGTCGCTGGCCTATCCGCGCGGCAAGGTTCTGGGCGGCTCCTCCGCCATCAACGCGATGATCTCGATGCGGGGGCAGGCTGAGGACTATGACGGCTGGCGCGACCTTGGCCTGCCGGGCTGGGGCTGGTCGGATGTGCTTGCGGTCTTCCGCGAGATCGAGAACCATTTTCTCGGCGAAAGTGATGTTCATGGCGCGGCCGGAGAGTGGCGTGTCGAGCCGCCGCGTGTGCGCTGGGACATTCTGGATGCGGTGCGCGAAGCGGCCGAACAGATCGGAATTTCCAAGACGTCCGATTTCAATACCGGAAACAATGAAGGCTCGGGCTATTTCCATGTGAACCAGAAGGCGGGGAGGCGCTGGTCGGCTGCGACCGCGTTCCTGAAGCCGGTGTTGAACCGGAAAAATCTTCGGATCGAAACAGGTGTAATGGTCGAAACCCTGACCATTCAGAACCGCCGAGCGGGCGGTCTCGTGTTCTGGCAGAACGGCCAGCAGTATTCAGTTTCTGCCAGCGCAGAGATCATCCTTTGTGCCGGCGCGATTGGCAGTCCGTCGATCCTTCAGAGATCCGGGGTCGGGCCGTCCCGGGTTCTCGTCGACGCCGGGGTGAAGCCGGTCGTGGACCTCCCGGGCGTGGGCGCCAATCTTCAGGACCACCTCCAGCAACGGTGCATCTACAAGGTTTCAGGAACAGAAACGCTGAACCAGACATATTATTCCGTATACGGTAAACTAAAGATGGGGCTGGATTACGGTTTGCGCCGGCGCGGCCCTCTCACCATGGCGCCGTCACAGCTGGGTATCTTCGCGCGGTCAAGCGAACAGCAGGCGCGCCCGGATATCCAGTTCCATGTGCAGCCATTGTCGCTCGACAGGTTTGGCGAGCCGCTTCACCGGTTCCCGGCGATCACGGTGGCCGCCTGCAATCTCCGGCCGACCTCGCGCGGACATGTCAGGATTTCCTCACCCGATCCGCATGCGGCGCCCATAATTGACCCTAACTACCTCGATACCGAGGAAGACCGGCACATTGCGCGCGAGGCGATCCGTTTGACCCGGCGCCTGATGCAGCAACCGGCGCTCAGCCGTTTCGGGCCGATGGAACATGTTCCGGGAGGGGCGGACGCCGGCCAGGATCTCGCGGTCATCGCCGGTGATATCGGCACCACCATCTTTCACCCCGTGGGCACGGCAAAAATGGGACGGACGGACGATCCGGGCGCGGTTGTGGACGCGGCCTTGAAAGTACGCGGCGTGGAAGCGTTGCGCGTGATCGACGCATCGGTCATGCCGCAGATCACGTCCGGTAACACGAACACGCCCACCATCATGATCGCCGCCAGAGGCGCAGCCATGATCAGGGGATGAGCCTGTCATGAATGCGGGCTGCATGTTTCGTGCGCGCGCCGCTTGCAGCTTCCCGTCAACAGCCCGCCAGGCCAGGCCAGGTCAGGCCAGGCCAGGTCAGGTAAGCGCCTGCGTCAGGAAGCGATCGCCAGCGTGTCGTCTGGCGTTGTTCCAGTGGGGGTGCCTGGTTTCTGACCCCAGGTTGCGATGTATTGATCCTTTGGGACCGGGCGGCCGATATGCCAGCCCTGGATCGTGTCACAATCTAACTCTTTGAGCATGTTGAAGGTTATTTCGTCTTCTACACCTTCCGCGACAACACTGATCCCGAGTGCATGCGCCATCTCGATGGTTGAGCGCACCATGATCCGGTTGGCGTTGCTGGTTGCCACAAAGCGGACGAAGCTCTGGTCGATCTTGATTTCCGATGCCGAGAAATTCTTCAGGTAGCTCAAGGTCGATTGGCCGGTGCCATAGTCGTCGATCGACAAATTTACGCCGAGGCCTGCAAATCGCGCCAGCGCGGCAGCCGCGATATCCGGCGACGTCAGGACTGCCGTTTCTGTGAGTTCAAAGGTCAACAGGGAGGCTTCGATGCGCCCGCCCCGGATGATGTCCATCGCGGCGTGAACGAAGGCGTCCCTGCCAAGCAGGGGCGCAGAAATATTGATGGCGCAGCTCATTGCGCATCCAGCAGCGTGCCATTCCTCGAGGCAGGTGATCACGCGCCGCAAGACGAACAGGGTCAGTTGCTCAACCAGGTTTTCACGCTCCAGAACCGGGACGAATATAGCGGGGCTGATATGTCCGATCACCGCACTGTTCCAGCGGACGAGGGCCTCTGCGCCGGTCACCCGGCCGGATGCGATGCTGAATTTTGGCTGGTAGACGACCGAAACCTCTCCGGATTCCAGGGCATTCTCAAATTCGGAGATAATGAACAGCGACTGGCTTGTATCGTCTGCCAGGCTGTCGCTGTGCCAAAGTGTCCGAGCGCCCATCTCACTGGCACGCTGGGCGGCCAGAACAGCTTTATTGGACAGGCCGAGTGGATCCGAAAGCGGCCCCGCGACCAGCCCGAAGCAAACCGTAGCGCGGATAGATCGCCCGTTAACCTGCAAGGGGGAATTGAACAACTGGCCCGCCGCTTCAATTTGTTGCTCAAGGGCATCAGGATTTTCAGCGTCCATTTTCCAGCAGAATTGCTGGCGCCCGATGCGGTGGAGTTCGTCTTCACCGCAGATCACCTTGCAACGATCCGCCACGGCCGCGACGAATTTGTCAGAATCTTCCTCGCCCAGTGTCGAGAGAATCTCTCCGAAATTGGCGACTTCGGCGACAACGACATAGGCCGGCGTGTCTGCGCCTTTGCGGCGAAGCCAGGCTGCAAGGTTGGGCAGTCCGGTCGCGGCGTCAAAATAGCGCTCGCGGTAGAGACGGCGCAGGAAATTCATCAGGTACTGACCCAAGGT
>NZ_JBBEBT010000061.1:0-7095 GCF_040882205.1 Hyphomonas sp. | reverse complement strand
CTGGTGGGCGCGCCGAACTGCGGCAAGTCCACCTTGTTCAACGGGCTGACGGGCGGGCGTGCCAAGACCGCGAACTATGCCGGCGTCACGGTCGAGCGGCGGCGCGGCTGGTTCAAGACCGCCAGCGGTCAGCGGATCGAACTTGTCGACCTGCCCGGGATCTACGGCTTCACGTCGCGCTCCCTCGATGAGCGCATTTCAATCGACACCATAATGGGCCGCAATCCGGACGAGGCGGCGCCGGACGGCCTGCTCGTGCTGATCGATGCCGGTGACATCCGCACACAGCTGCATTTCATCCTGCAGGTGCGCGCGCTTGGCCGGCCGATGCTGCTCGCGCTCAACATGTACGATCTCGCCGAGCGCGACGGCGTACGCATTGATGTTGCTGCTCTGGAACGCCGGTTGGGTGTGCCCGTCGTTACCACCCGGGCAACGCGCATGAGTGGACGCGAAGCCCTCCTGAAGCGTCTCGACGAAATCATTGCGTCTGGAGCCTGGATTACGGCGTCCGCTCCTTCTGCTGAACCTGACCTCAAACTGCTTCAGCGCGAGGCGCGGGATATTGCGCGCGAAGCCATCCTGCAGGAGCCGGTGATGAACCGGCTGACCCGCGCCATCGACAAGGTGGTGCTTAACAAGATCGCCGGGCCGCTCATTCTTGCAGGGCTGTTGTTTTTTATCTTCCAGGCCGTGTTCGCCTGGGCCGCCTGGCCGATGGATGCGATTGATGGCGGCGTCTCTGCACTGAATGCCTGGGTCGCCCGAGCGTTGCCGGACAACTGGGTGCGCAGCCTGCTGACCGACGGCATCATCGCGGGCGTCGGCAGCGTGGTGATCTTCTTGCCGCAGATCGTTATCCTGTTCGCTTTCATCCTGCTGCTCGAAGCCTCCGGCTACATGGCGCGCGCCGCCTTCCTCATGGACGAACTCATGCTGCGCGTGGGCCTCAACGGGCGCGCCTTCATTCCGCTGCTGTCGAGCTTTGCCTGCGCCATACCGGGCATGATGGCGGCGCGCACTATCGAGAACGAACGCGACCGGCTGACGACCATCATGATTGCGCCGCTGATGACCTGTTCGGCGCGTCTGCCTGTCTACACGCTCATCATCGCGGCTTTCATCCCACAATCCGGTGTTGGGCCGTTCGGCCTGCAAGGGCTTGTGATGTTTGCGCTCTATACCGTCGGCATCGTCAGCGCCGTGATTGTTGCGTTTGTACTGAAGCGTACCCTGACCAAAGGACCGCCGCAGGCGCTGCTGATGGAATTGCCGACCTACAAGGCGCCTGATCTGCGCGACTTCCTGATCAATCTCACCTCAAAGGCCTGGGCCTTCCTGCGCCGCGCGGGCGTGGTGATCTTCATGGTGTCGGTGGTCCTCTGGTTCCTCGCGAGCTATCCGGAATCAGCAGACGGTATCCGGGGCTCTTTCGCGGGCTTCCTCGGCGGATTGATCGAGCCGATCCTGCGCCCCATCGGCTTTAACCTCGAAATCGCCATCGCGCTGGTGCCCGGAATGGCGGCGCGTGAAGTCGCCGTCGGCGCGCTCGGCACGGTTTATGCGCTGCAGGGCGCGGACGAACAGGGCCTCGCGGCGGCGCTGCAGGCTTCCTGGTCCCTGCCGACGGCGCTGGCCTTCCTCGCCTGGTATGTCTACGCGCCCCAATGCCTCGCCAGTCTCGCGGTCGCCAAGCGGGAGACCAACTCCTGGCGCTGGACGGCGGTGATCGTCGTCTACCTCTTCGCGCTAGCCTATCTTGCGGCCGGCGTAACCTACTGGACGGCAACCTGGGCAGGGCTCTGAAACGCTAATCTGCATTATTGGCGGGCTAATAGGTCCGGGACTGGCGGTAGTTCGCCATCCAGTCCGGCGGCGTTAGCGACATTGCGACAGACTCTCTATTCAAATGCGGGGCCAGACGGGTCTCAGGTCACTTGTCAGTACACTGATTCAGGCTATGCATGCGGTGATGCGATGTTTCTCAGGCTTCCAGCATACAGGGCGCTGGTTCCGGATCACGGCAAGGCTCTGGGAGACAGACAAAGTATCCAACTGCGGATTTCGGCTTTAGCCAGCGAAGCCACTCAGGCCACCAAGAGCCTTCTTTCCAAGCGGCGCTTGGTGTCCGGTAAACGGGCCGCTGAAAAATGGGATGATTACCAAGCCATGCGAAAACCTTTTGCCCGCCTGCTGGACGCTGCCGGAAGACCCGCCCTTAGCTGCGCGGTCGTCCATCCCGTGGACGTGCTCTCGCTCTCCGGAGCCCTTGAAGCGAAGAGGCTAGGCCTCATCGATCCGATCTTGGTTGGTCCCCGCAAAAAGATCATGGATGCGGCCGCAGCAGGCGCACTGGATATCTCTGGCATTCAAATCATCGACACGCCGCATAGTCATGCGGCGGCTGACGAAGCTGTCCGGCTTGCGGCGACCGGCTCCGCTGCAGTCATCATGAAAGGACACATTGATACCGGACAACTTATGTCCGCCTGCGTCCGGAGAGAAAGTGGCCTGCGCACGGACCGACGGATGAGCCACGTCTTCGTGATGGAAACGCCCGCCTGGCCAAAATGGATCCTCATTTCCGACGGCGCCCTCAACATTGCGCCCGACCTGCTGACCAAACGCTGGATCACCCAGAACGCGATCGACCTTGCCAATGCCCTTGGCATCGATACGCCGCTGGCAGCTATCCTGTCGGCAACTGAACTCGTCGATCCCGCCATAGTCTCGACCATAGATGCTGCCGCGCTTTGCAAGATGGCTGACCGCGGCCAGATCCGCGGCGGTATCCTGGACGGGCCGCTCGCCTTCGATCTGGCGATCTCGGCAGAAGCCGCCCTTGCCAAGGGCTTGAAGTCACCCGTCGCTGGCGCCGCAGATATACTCATCGTTCCGGGGATCGAGGCCGGCAACATGCTGGCCAAACAGCTCGACTATCTCGCTGGCGCTGAAGCGGCAGGTATCGTTCTTGGCGCGAAGGTTCCGATCGTCCTCACCAGCCGTGCAGACAGCGCGCCAGAGCGCGCGGCATCAGCCGCGCTGGCAGCGGCCTACCTCGCCTGGCAGGACAGGCAAACATGACAGAGCGGATCGTTGCGACCTTCAATGTCGGCTCTTCGAGCATCAAAGTGGCCGCATATGCGGCGACGCCGGCCGGCGGGCTCGGACCGCGCGTGCTGCGCGCCGAACTTGCCGGCTTGCCTGACGCACCAAAGCTTTCAGCCGTTGCCGCAAACAGCGACATGGCATGCGCCTTCCTGGCCCGCGCCGATATTTCGGATCTTCGACTTGCCGCCCTTGCCCCTCGATTGATTGCGGCCCTGGAGGCGGCCCTGGGCCAGCCTCTCGCAGCTCTCGGACACCGGGTTGTCCAGGGCGGCAGGCACAATCATGCGAGCCGGACCGCGACGCCTGAACTCATCGCGGAACTCGATTCCCTGTGTGCCCTCGCGCCCGACCATCAACCGTACAATCTTTCTGCCGTCCGCGCCGTGGACGCAGCACGTCCGGACCTGGCCCAAACACTGTCCTTTGACACGGCCTTTCATCGCACCCAGCCCCGGATCGCCCAGCTCTACGCCCTGCCCCGCGCGCTCACCGACAGCGGGATCCTGCGTTATGGGTATCACGGGCTATCTTATGCACACATTGCACGCCATCTTCCGGAGCGTTTACCGGCCCATCGGCATCAGCGGACACTCGCAGTGCATCTGGGCAGCGGATCGAGCCTGTGCGCTATCCTGGAAGGCCGGAGCATTTCGACCAGCATGGGATTTTCTGCAATGAGCGGTATCCCGATGGCCACCCGCTGCGGGGATATCGATCCCGGTCTGCTGCTCTACCTGATGAGTGACCGGCATATGAGCGCGGCGGACGTCTCGCAAATGCTGCGCAAGCAATCCGGGCTTCTGGGCGTCTCCGGCATTTCAGGTGACCTGCGCGTCCTCGAAGCCTCCGGCATGCCGGAAGCTGAAGAAGCCATCGCGCTTTTCGTCTACCGGATCGTCCGGGAATGCGGATCGCATATTTCCGCACTCGGCGGCATTGATGCGCTCGTCTTCACCGGCGGTGTCGGAGAGAATTCCCGGCATGTGCGCGCAGGGATCGCAGCCGGGCTTGCCTGGGCCGGCATCCGGATCGACCCGGATGCAAACGCGAAAGCCGCCCCCCTGCTCTCGCCCCCCGGCTCACCTGTCAGCGTCTTTGTGCTGCCCGCGGATGAAGAAAGCGAGATTGCGCGTGACTGCCTCGCCCTTCTCTGAGCCTACAGCGTTCCCCGCACCGCGATTCTGACGTCCGGGCGCGGCGTATCCTAGCGCCCGAAGCTGGCCAGCACCCCTTCAGCCAGAAGCTTGCCGACACCGATCCGGTTCGATGGGTGAGAGACCGTATCACAACTGACAATCTGCAACGCGCCCGCGTCCAGCAGACGCGCCAGTGCGCCCTCGACAAACAGAGCATGTACGCAGCAGCACACCGGCGCCCTGAACCCCTTGGCCAGGAGGCCTGAAACCAGTTTTTCCATCGTGGTGCCCGTCGAGACGATGTCGTCGACAATGACCGGCTGGTGGTCACCAAACTGCCCGACCTCTGGCAGGTCGATCCGAACTGACCTGTCGCCTGTGCGCGTCTTAGTCAGCACGAGCGCTGGTGCCCCGGTGCGCTCAGCAATAGCATTCACCCACTGGGCGCTTTCAGAATCCGGCCCGATGATCAGCGGCCGAATGAACGCCGACATTATCCAGTCCGCAATGGCGCCAGCGGCGGTTACCCGGCGCGCCGGGACAGGCCCGAACACCTCGCCGAGAGAGCCGAACCTGTGAAGATGGGGGTCCACCGTCACGATCCAGTCGGCAAACTGGCCAAGGATCCTTGCAAAGTGGACCGAACTCACCGGTTCGCCCTCCTGGAAGGCAATGTCCTGGCGCATGTACGGCAGGTAGGCAATCGCCAGGCCGACTTCCTGCGCACCCTGGGCGCGCGCTGCGCCGGCCGCAAGCAGAACACTCATCAGTCGTTGATCAGGATCACTCAGAGTACTGACGAGCACAACGCGGCGCCCGGCGACATCTTCCAGAAGCCGAACATAGGATTCCCCGTCAGGAAACCTGCGAAACACACAAGCGCCTTGCTCGAGGCCGGCGCCCCGGAATGCGGGCGCCAGGTGTTCTGCACCCGGTGTAACGAAGAACACGGCAGGCTTCACCGGCTTAACTCCACAACGAAAGGATTTTCGGCGACATAGTCCATCGCATACGCAATCTTGCCGTGCGTCCCCGATACGAGCGTGAACAGGATATCGCCCTGCCTGACACTGTCGCCCAAACGGACCGCCAGGCGCACCCCCGCCGACACATCTTCCGGCGCTCCGGCGAGTTTGGCGATCCGCGCAATCATCCGGTTGTCCATGGACGTCACCCTCCCGGATCGCACCGCCCGGATGGGCCGGCTGAACCGGGCAGGCGGCGGCGTTCTCGCTCCGCCTTGCGCATCGCAGATTTCATCAAACTTCTTTCGGGCACGGCCGTCCCTGAGCGCCTCATCGGCAAGACCTGCGCCTGCGCCTTGCGCGCAAAGGCCGGCCATCTCGAGGACCGCGCCCGCAAGCACGCATGATCTTTCCGCAAGATCAGAAAGCTCGGGCGGCTGGGTGTCCAGCACGGCGAGAACGTCTTCAGCCTCCAGCGCGGGACCGATGCCCCGGCCCACAGGTTGACGCCCGTCGGTGATGACCGTGCGTACTTCAACATCGAAGGCAGCGGCGACTAGCCCGAAGAGGTCGGACAGGCGGGCCGCAGAGGCCTGATTGCGCATCTTGGCAGTCGGCCCGACGGGCATGTCGATCACCACATGTGTCGCACCGGCTGCAATCTTCTTGGACAGGACAGAAGCCACGAGCAAACCGTCCACATCCAGGTTGAGCGCGCGCTCTATGCGGATAACCGATGTATCTGCCGGACTGAATCCCACGCTGTCACCCCAGACGAAACAGCCGCCGGTCATCTCGACAACCCGGCGCATCGCCGCCATGTCGAGAGCGACATTCGTCAGCGTTTCCATCGTATCTGCCGTACCCGCCGGAGACGTGATCGCTCTTGACGATGTCTTCGGCATCATCAGTCCAAAGCTGGTCACAATCGCCACGACGATCGGCGTCGTGCGGTTGCCCGGCAGGCCGCCGATGCAGTGCTTGTCATAGATGTTCCCGCCCGGCCAAACGAGCCGCGTGCCAGTCTCGACCATCGCCTTTGTCACGGCAATCGTCTCCGCCGGCGTGAGGACGGGGGACGCACAGGCTGCAACAAACGACGATAGCTGAATGTCGGAGAAGCGTCCGGCAACAATGTCCTGCACTATTTCAGCGGCGGACTGTGTACCCAGTTCCTCGCCGAACATCTTGGCGCGCACATGTGTCATGGATTGCAAGGGCGGGGCCGAGGAGACAGTGACGGGCTGCGGGCCGATCAATCCAAGCTTTGCCCAAGCATACTCGGAAAGGCCTATTTCATTGTAATCGATCAGGTCAGACGTCACCTGATAAAGGCTCGCGTACACCGTTGCGCCATTGCACTGAAGCTTGAGCCTGCCGTGCGAGCTCAGGCCTTCGGACTTGCTGACATCGCTGTCCGAACGGATGAAGGCAACCGCCTCATCATGCGTCAGCAGCCCCAACCGGCGTGCCATGAGCGCGTTCAGCCCAAGAGGTTTCATGCAAGCTCGACCCGCTGTCCGTGCTCAGGGACCTCGCAGTCCCAGCCCAGCTCTTCCTGGATGCGGTGGCGTAGCGCATCAGAGGCCTCAGGCTCACCGTGCACGATGAACGTCCTGCGGGGCGGCGCCTCGAAGCCTGAAAGCCAACGCATAATTTCGTTTGCGTCGGCGTGCGCCGACAGCATGTGGAGGTTCAGGACTTCAGCGCGAACCTTGTGCCAGCCCCCGTGAATCTTGATCTGGTCTGCGCCGGCAAGCATGTGCGCGCCGCGGGTACCACCGGCCTGGTAGCCGGCAAACAGGATGGTGGAACGCGGGTCGGGCGCTTATCTCTTCAGATAGTTCAGCACACGTCCGCCTGTGGCCATTCCGCTCGCCGAC
>NZ_JBBEBT010000060.1:0-1255 GCF_040882205.1 Hyphomonas sp. | reverse complement strand
GACGGGCCGGCCGCACGATCCAGCCTCAAACCCCTCAACCCTGCCCCTTCCTTCGGGAAAGGGGTTCTGAAAGAGCCGATAAGGTGTGAAAGAGCTAAAGATGCGCATTCTGCTGACCAACGATGACGGCATCAACGCCCCCGGCCTGGCGGTGCTTGAAGAGATTGCCAGGCAGCTCTCAGATGACATCTGGATTGCGGCGCCGGAAGAGGAACAGTCCGGCAAGGGCCGCGCGATTTCGCTGACGCAGCCGGTCCGTGTGCGGAAGGTCGGGGCCAAGGCCTGGGCGATTGCGGGGACGCCGTCAGACGCTGTGCTGCTCGCTTACAAGGACCTGATGCCGGAGCCGCCCGACCTCGTGCTTTCGGGCGTCAACCGGGGTCAGAACATCGCCGAGGACACAAGCTTTTCCGGAACCGTCGCCGCCGCCATGTTCGGTATGCAGATGGGCGTGCCGTCCATCGCGCTTAGCCAGGCGCAGAACTTCCGCGACCGGGGCTCGCTGCCCTGGGAAACCGCCAAGGCCTGGGGCGCGCGCACTCTGAAGCCTCTGCTCGAGATGGGCTGGCCGAAGGATGTGGTGATCAACGTCAATTTCCCGGATGTCGAACCGGAGGATGTGCGCGGCATCCAGGTGACGCGGCAGGGATTTCGCGACGAAACGATCATCCATACCGACCGGCGCGAAGACCTGCGCGGCAATGACTATTACTGGATCGGTTACCGGGGAAAGCTCTCCCGGCCGGACGAGGGCACTGACCTGCGCGCGATCTACGAGGGCTATGTCTCCGTCTCGCCGCTGCATGTGGACTTGACGCACGAGGCCTTCCTCCAGACGCTGCAGACGTCATGGCCGGTTTGATTGCTGACCCGTTCCGCGCGGCGCGCCTGTTGCTCCACCTCCGCCAGGAAGGCGTGAGCGATGCGCGCGTGCTGACGGCGATGGAAACGATTGACCGGGCCGCCTTTGTGGATGATCCGGCACTGGCCCCGCTCGCCTTCGAGGATGCGATGCTGCCGATCCCGTGCGGGCAGGTGATCCTGCGCCCCGCGATGACCGGGCAGCTCCTGCAGGCCCTCGCGCTGCCGGAGGATGGCTCGGCCAAGGTGCTGCTGGTGGGGCTCGGCGCCGGCTACATGACTGCGCTCGCGGCGAGCCTGTCGCGGCATGTCTACGCAGTCGACCGCTATGCCCGCCTCGTGCGTGAATGGCAGGCACGGCTGCAGAGACTGGGCATTGCGAATGTCACGGTCC
>NZ_JBBEBT010000059.1:0-7128 GCF_040882205.1 Hyphomonas sp. | reverse complement strand
CCCCCGACACGAAACCAGGTGTAGGGCGCCAGCGGGGCGTTCTCGATCAGTTTGCCGCGCGCAGGCGGTAGGGAAGGCTTGGTCATGGACAGCAGCGGGTCGCCCGACTGGAGCTGACTGTCAAGCGCCGGCCCGGTACAGGCCGATCAGTTGCCCGCTCCATTGCGCTCCTGGGGAAGGCCGTCACCCGGCGGGCGGCGGTCGCTGCGCGCTTCGCGCGGCTCGGGCGCCGACAGGCTCGCAATCTCGATCGTGCCGGAGGCGTCCTCATAATTCTTCGCCAACTGAACGATGGCAGCTTGGAATTCCTGGAAGGTCACGACCCGGTCGAGGTTAGGATCGAAGCGCACTGGGTTGGCCAGCGTGTCATCCCGGGTGGGCAGGTTTGCGGCCCAGTCCTGCTGTTCGATGGCGACCAGCTGCCCATCTGCGTTGGCATCGGCCGCAGCAAAGGCGGCCAGCGTGCCGGCCGCGATCTCTGCGGCGGAAATCCGGCCATCGGCATTGGCGTCAAAGCTGGCGATCAGTCCGCCCCCCGGCACGAGCCGCCCGAGTTTCATGAGGCCTGGACCGGAGTCCGGGTTGGCCTCGCCCTGGCCTGGCAGGCGCACGAGATCATCCGTTTCGGTTTCGGCCTGGGCGTTGACGGGAAGAGCTGCCATCAGGACAGCAGCAACTAGCAGGGCACGGCGTATCAACGGGGACTCCTCACGATTGCCAATGGTTACCCTAGGCGAGTGTGCTGTTTTTGCAACAGCGGCTTGCAGCGCCGGAGCGCCTGTCAGAGGGAGCCTCGCAGGCCCGGAATTAACCGCGCCTTAACGCTCGCGGGGCAAATGGTTAACCAGTATAAACTGCCACGAGTCGCACACCGCAAGGTGTGTAAGTTCGCGCTTGGAAAGGCGGCTGTCCGATGAACGCAGAACAAGTGCCCATTATCATGGCGGTTGGTACCGCAATGCTGGCCCTCGGCGCGTTGCTGTGGGCCTTGCGGGTCTCGGATGGCGCGCGCGGCGCGGCGAAGAAGTACCGCGATCTGGCAGGCGAACGGGAAACCGAGAACGCGGCCCTTAAATCTGTGCTAGGCGCTCATCCCGGTGTCATTCTTGTCTGGCAGGGCGAGGCGCTGGAAATCGAAGGCGACGAAATCACGCCGCCGGACGTGTTCGGCTCGTCGGTCGCGCTCGCGGGGCTGCTGAGCTTTACGGACGCGGCGATTTCGGAGAACCCGACTGTCCGCATCGTGGAAGGCATCGCCGATCTCGAGGCACGCGACTCCACCGGTCAGGACACCACGCTGCGTATCCGCCTGCGGGAACTGCGCGAGCAGGGCAATCCCTTCTCGCTGACCATCATCGGGCCGTCGGGACGTTTTCTTGAAGCCGACGGGCGCACCGCCGGGGCGCGTGCAGTGGTCTGGGTCACCGATTCCACCATCAAGGGTCTGGAAGAAAGCTCCGCCCGCGGAAAATTCGAAGAGGCCCGCCAGGTCATCGCGCGCGATCCGACTGCCTTTCTCGACATGCTGCGCAAGGCGCCGTTCCCGGCCTGGCGCGTATCGGGCATGGGCCGCCTGCAATGGGCGAACCCAGCCTACCTCGCGGCTGTGGATGTCTCCAGCCTCGACCGGCTTCTGGAAGAACAGACGACGCTGGACCAGACCGTCGCGGAGCAAGCCCGCAAGACCATTTCAGATGGCCAGGAGCATGATGAGACCCGTCACATCGTCGTCAAGGGCGACCGCCGGGCGATGCGCGTACTGACGTTCCCGCTCTCTGGCGGGGCAGGGGCCATGGCCTTTGACGTGACGATGCAGGAAAATGCACGCGAGGAACTGAACCGCCACGTCCGCGCGCATGACGAGACGCTGAACCATGTCGCCGATGCCGTCGCCATCTTCTCGGCTGAACGCAAGCTGACCTTCTACAACAAGGCCTTCCGCGACATGTGGGACCTTGAAGAGGCCTTCCTCCTGGACCGGCCGAACCATGGCCAGCTGCTCGACCGGCTGCGCGAGCGCCGCAAGCTTCCCGGCCGCCCGAACTATGCTGAATGGCGCGCCGAGGAGATTTCCTACTATCTCGATCTCGACGGCGTGAAGGAAGACAAATGGTCATTGCCCGATGGCCGCACGTTGTCGGTCACCCGCCAGCGTCACCCGATGGGCGGCCTGCTCCTGCTCTTCAAGGACATTACAGTCCAACTCGACCTGCAGACCCGATTCAACGCGCTGATCAAGACGCAGCGCTCTACCCTCGATAACCTCCACGAAGCAGTTGCCGTGTTCGGCAGCGATGGACGGCTGAAGTTGCACAACCGTGCCTTTGAACGTGTCTGGGACCTGCTGGCGGATCTGCTGAAGGATACGCCGGACTATGACGATGTGGTCGAAGGTTGCGTGCCGCTTTTCCATGACGCGGAAATCTGGGACGCCATCAAGGTGCATATAACCGACCCGTCCGCAGGCGCCCGCCAGGCGACGACCGGCGAGATGCGCCGCTCGGATGGCTCACTGTTGACCTACATCACCAACCCGCTGCCGGACGGCAACACGCTGATCGCATTCGCGGACGTCACGGCCACCCGCCGCGTTGAGTCCGCGCTGCGCGACCGTGCCGAAGCCTTCGAGGCGGCAGACCGCCTGAAAACGGAATTTGTCCGAAATGTCAGTTACCAGCTGCGCTCTCCGCTGACGACCATCTTCGGTTATGCCGAGCTTCTTGAAACGCAGCGCAATGGCGCGCTGACGGAGCGCCAGACCGACCATGTCCGCGCCATCCTGTCGGCGTCGGATCATCTCAACAAGCTGATCGAGAACATCCTTGACCTGGCGCTCATCGAGGCCGGCCGCATGGATCTCGACCTCGATACCGTGAACCTCGAGGACCTGATCGCCGAGGGCATCGAGATGGTTGTCTCGAAGGCCGAGGATACCGAAGTCACCGTACGGTCAGAAGTAGTCGGCAAGCTGGGCACGATCCGCGGCGACGCGCGCCGGATCAAGCAGGTCTTGTTCAACCTCGTGTCCAACTCGCTTCGCTTCACCGAGGCCGGCGGGGAAGTCGTTGTGGCTGCCCAGCGTGCGGGCGACATGGTGATGCTCAGTGTACGGGACAACGGGATCGGCCTTGAGGCCGACAAGCGCGCGACCAGCTTCGACAGCTTCGTCTCGGGTGATCAGCGCGGCGCCGGGCTCGGCCTCGCGCTGGTGAAACACTTCATCCACCTGCACGGTGGAACGGTCGGCATGAAGCCGGTGGAGGGCGGCGGTCTGGAGGTGACCTGCTGGCTGCCGGCGCAAGTGACAGTGGCGGCCCAGGCTGCGCTGCACCATGCCGAAGGCGCAACGCTCCAGGCTTCCTGACCTAGACCGGGTCGCGGGCCCGGAAGACATCCTCGTCAAGTTCGCCTTCCCATTTGGCGACGGCGGTTGCAACCGCGAGATCGCCGGTGACATTCGTCACCGTCCGCATCATGTCGAGTATCCGGTCAAACGGGAACAGGATCGCGATGATCAATACCGTGTTCTCCGGCGAGACGCCGATCACGCTGAGCGTGGTCGCCGCGAGGAACAGGCTGACCGATGGAATCCCGGCGGTTCCGATCGAGACAAGCGTCGCCATCAGGATAATGGTGAAATACATGTCCGGCGTCATCGTGATGCCGAGCGCCTGCGCCGCGAACAGCGCGATCAGGCCCTGATAGAGGGCTGTGCCGTCCATGTTGATGGTGGCGCCCAGCGGCAGGACCGAGGAGGCAACCGGCTTGCGGATGCCGAGATTCTTGGTCGCTGCCGCGATTGTGACCGGCAGGGTTGCATTGGACGAAGAAGTTGAGAAGGCCACCGCCTGCGGATCTGCGACACCGCGAATGAACGGGATCAGCGGCAGGCGAAGCAGGCCCTTAACGATGAAGCCATACGTGATCAGCATGTGGAGCGTGCAGGCGAGATAGTGCGCCAGCGTCATCTTGCCGAGCACTTCCAGCACGACAAGACCGCGCGTTCCCAGCACCCAGGCCATCAGCGCGAGCACACCAAAAGGCGCAACTTCCATGATGATGATCGTGAGCCGCATCATCACTTCTGCTGCGCTGTTCATGACCCGCGCGATGGGCTCGCCGGCATCGCCCGCCATCAGCGTAGCAATCCCCAGCATGATCGCAAAGAAAATGATCGCGAGCACGTCGCCCTTCGCCATCGCATCGACCGGGTTGACCGGAATGATCGACAGCAGCGTGCGGATGATCTGTTCCAGCACGCTGCCCGGCGCCGGGTTTTCCGACAGGCGCAGTCGCGCATCTTCCAGATCGGAGGAGGAGACGAGCGACAGATCGAAGCCCGCGCCCGGCTGGATCAGCGTGCCCATGGCGAGGCCGAAGCAGACCGCGATGAACGTGGTCGCCATGTATAGTCCGAGCGCGCGCCCGCCCAGGCTGCCGAGACGTTTGGGATCGCCCATCGCTAGGACGCCGGACACGAGGGTCGTGAAGATCAGCGGCACGACCAGCATCCGGATGAGGTTGATGAAGGCATCGCCGACCGGTTTGAACCAGGTGGTGACGAGTTCGCTCGCCCGGTCTGGCCCAATCCCATAGCGGAGGCTGAGCCCGATAGCGCCGCCAATGACAAGGCCGAGGATAACCCGCTTCCACAGATCGATTTCAAACCAGGTCTTCATCTGCCGCCTCATTTTTCCGCCACAGCAGGAGGGTAGAGGCCGGTGAAGCAGAAAACAACCTTTACCCGGGGCTGCTTGCCAGAGACGGGCCCGGCGCCCTATTGCGTGGACTATGGCCCCGCCGCGTGACCCGCTCCCGATTGACGATGTGTTGCCGGGGATCCTCCGTGCACTCAAGGATGGAAACCGGCTGGTGCTCGCCGCGCCCCCGGGCGCCGGCAAGACAACGCGCGTGCCGCTGGCGCTGGCAGGCCTTCTCGGCGAGGCGCCGGTCATCCGGGGGCGTATCCTGATGCTGGAGCCGCGCCGGATCGCTGCGCGCATGGCCGCCGAGCGGATGGCCTCCAGTCTCGGCGAGCGGCTGGGACAAACCGTGGGCCTCACAACGCGTGTGGACAAGAAGGTTTCCTCGGTTACGCGCATCGAAGTGATTACGGACGGCCTGTTCACCCGGCGCATCCTGAATGATCCGGAACTGAAGGATGCAGGCGCGGTCCTGTTCGACGAGTTCCACGAGCGCCGGCTGAATTCCGATCTTGGTCTCGCGCTTGCGCTGGACGCGCAAGGCGCACTGCGCGAAGATCTCCGCCTGCTGATCATGTCGGCGACCTTGGACATCGCCGCTGTCTCGATGGCCGTGGCTGCGCCGGTCATCGAGAGTGCGGGACGCCAGTATCCGGTTGAGACGCGCTATCTCGGCCGCTCCGAGGAGCGGATCGAAGACAGGATGCCGAAGGCCATCCGGCAGGCGCTGCGCGAGGAACAAGGCTCCGTGCTGGCATTCCTGCCGGGCGCGCGTGAAATCCACCGCACCGCCGAGGCCCTTGCCGGACTGGGGCCGGATATCCTCATTGCGCCCTTGTTCGGCGCCCTGCCGCCGGCGGATCAGGATGCGGCGGTCTCGCCGGCCCCCATCGGCAAGCGCAAGGTCGTGCTCGCGACCGATCTCGCCGAAAGCGCGCTGACGATCGAAGGCGTCCGCATCGTCATCGATTCCGGCCTCGCCCGCGTGGCTGAAGATGAAGCGGGCGGCCTCGGCACGCGCCTGTCAACGGTGCGCGCCTCGCGCGCCTCGGTCGACCAGCGGCGGGGCAGGGCGGGACGGACCGCACCGGGTGTTTGCTATCGATTGTGGGACGAAGCCGCGACGCGCGGCCTGATGGCAGCGGCCACGCCTGAAGTGTTGTCGAGCGATCTTTCCGGACTTGTGCTGGCGCTTGCGGAATGGGGCGAACGCGACCCCTCCAAACTCACATGGCTGGACCCGCCGCCTGCCGGGAAATACCGCGCCGCAGAGGAGCAGCTTCTGGCGCTCGGCGCGCTCGATGATGCCGGATCATTGACGCCAAAGGGCCGCGAGATGGCGCGCCTGCCGATGGCGCCGCGCCTGGCGGCATTGATCGCAGCGGCGCCGGGACCCGCCGAGAAGGCACTCGCGGCGGAAGTGGCCGCACTCGCAGGCGAGCGGGGCATGGGCGGCGTTTCGAGCGATCTGCGCGACCGGTTGCAGCGCTTCCGGTCCGATGGCAGCGCGCGTGCGCGCAGTCTCAAGGTCCAGGCGGCCAGCTGGGGCGGCGGTGCAAGGCCAGGCGGCGATCTCTCTCGTCTGCTCGCCTCAGCCTGGCCGGATCAGGTCGCTCGCAAACGCCCCGGCTCGGATGGCGCTTATCTTCTCGCCTCAGGCCGTGCGGCAAGTCTTCCGGCTACGGACGGTCTGGCGAAATCCGACTGGCTGGTCGTCGCCGACCTCGGCGGCGCCGCCCGCGAGCCGCGTATTACGCTCGGGCTGCCGATTACGCAAGCCGAGGCGCTCGCCAGCCAGAGAGTGACGACCGAAGACCGCGCCGCGTTCGATCCGAAGACCGGTCGTTTTACCGCGCGCCGCGTGAAAGCGCTTGGCGCTATCGTGCTTTCAGAGGCGCCGCTGCCGAAGCCCTCGGCGGAAGCCGCAGCGCAGGCCATGCTGGAGGCTGTACGGGCGGCAGGTTTCAGCGCAATTGGCGCCGCAGAGGCCGTCGAGGAAACGCTGCAGCGGCTGCTGATTCTTCAATCTGCCGCCCTCATCGATGCTCCGGAGAGGAAGACAGACGCGCTTATTGGCAGCGCGCCGGATTGGCTCTATCCGCTGCTGCGCCGCAAGGGCGCGTCGGTCCCGGCGCCGCATGAGGTGCGTGACGCGCTGATCCAGTCCTTCGACTGGCCGGTGCAGGAAGCGCTGCGCCTGCATGCGCCTCTCTCGCTGGACCTGCCGTCCGGCCAGGAGGCGCGTGTGGACTGGCTCGATCCGCGTGCGCCACTTGTCTCGGCGAGGGCACAGGCCTTCTATGGGCTGACCGAGCACCCGCGAATTGCTTCTGGCCGCGTACCCGTCACCGTGGAACTCCTCTCGCCGGGTATGAAACCGGTCGCCACGACGCAAGACCTCGCCCGTTTCTGGGGCGCTGGATAC
>NZ_JBBEBT010000058.1:0-7154 GCF_040882205.1 Hyphomonas sp. | reverse complement strand
GTGCTGCTGGCGGAAGACCATGAGGCCAGCGCCTTCGTGATCCGCGAGGCGCTGATCGCGGCAGGCTGGCGCGTCGAGACGGTGGCGGATGCGGCGGCGGCAATAACGCGCGTGGGCCAGCGGCGCTACCAGGTGATCCTCACCGATGTGCACATGCCGCACGGCGGCGGCGAGGCGGTGCTGCGCGCGGCACGCTTCGCCAGCGGGCTGAACGCGCTGACGCCGGTGGTGGCTGTCACGGCCGACGCAAGTCCCGAACGCCGCGCGGCGTGCGACCGCGCCGGATTCTCCGGCCTTATCGAGAAGCCTATCCGTCCGCGCCCGCTGGTGGCGACGCTGGTGGACATTCTGATCTCGAGCGGGCAGCCGAAACGGGCTGCGGGGGCCTAGAACGTCCGTCCAATGAGCAGGTAGGCCGATTGCCGTCCGCCTTCGGAGCGTCCAAAGGCGAGGTAGATCGGGCCGAAGGCGGTGCTGGCGGCGACGAAGACGCTCCCGCCGAAACGCAGCTCGCCCGTGTCGAAACTGTTACCGGCCTGCCAGGCATCACCGAGCTCCACCGAGCCGCCGACATAAAGTGGCACGCCGAACAACTGCTCGGAATCGCCGAGCAGGCTTCGGCGGTAGATCAGCTGCGAGGTGAAGAAGTTCTCGCCTGCGAGTTCCTCCTTGCGGTAGCCCGACAGGCTGAACAGGCCGCCGACACGGTAAAGCGAGTCCAGGCGCGCGGCGCCGTCAATGCGCTCGCCTGCCGCAAGCGAGGCGATCAGTGTGTTGGGGCCCATGCTGCGCGCAGTCAGCGCCGTGGCACTGATGGTCTGGAAGTCGGCATTGTCGCCGATGGCTTCGAAGCCCTGAACATAGCGTGCGCCGGCGCGAATGCCTTCGCGCGGGAAGAAAGGATCGTCGAGCGTGTCATAGGCGCCGGCGGCTATGAGACGGCCGATGTCGATGTCGACTTCCGAGACCAGGGCAAAGCCCTCGTTCAGTTTGGCGCGGCCCGCGCCGACCTCAACGCCGAGGCGCACCTCGCCGACATTGCCGAACTGGTAGCCCGTATCGATGCCGGCAAGGGCATAGGTGAGATCATAACCCGCTTCCTTGAAGCCGCGCGGCGAATAGATGTTGACGGGGCGATTCTGGATCTCGCCGCGCACCGTTGCAAACCAGCTCTGGCGCGGATCAAGCAGGCGGAAATATTCGCCTGCAATCTCGTTGAAATCGCCGAGCGTGGCGCGCGCCTGGATTTCGGAGCCATAGGAATCGAGCGCGGGGGAACGGAAATCGAGCGATATGGCGGCGTCGGATTCGGTGTTGAAGTCATTCTCGACAATCAGGCCGAAGCGCACGCGGCCTGCGTCCGGCACCACGTCGATAGCGCGCAGGACGAGACCCGTTCGGCCATCCCTCTCCTCGAAGGCATAGTCCACCCGCTCGAAAGGGCCGAGCGCATAGATACGGTCCAGCGCCTCGGCGATCTCGGCATCATCGGCGGGCTTGCCGACGAGTTCGATCACCTTGCCTTCGAGCAGGGACTGGTCGAGGCGCGAGGAATTCTCGATGCGCAGGAAGCCAATGACCGGCGGATCAGTCGCTTGATTACTGGCATAGACGAGGGCAGGCCTGCCAGCGGCGAGGGTTTCGAGGCGGCCGGTCTCGGTCTGCATGGCTTTGCGCCCGGCCTCGATCAACTCGCTGCTGCGCGTGAAGGCGGTCGGGTTGAAGCCGCTGGTATTGATCCGCACAAGGAGGTCGTTGCCGGTCAACGAGGCGATCTCAGCGCGCTCGTTGGTAAGGATAAGCAGGCTGACGGTCTGGGCGAGCACATCGACCACTGAGCCAATTTTCTCCTCCGGGATCAGTTCGCTCGGGGTCCAGACAGCGATGACGATATCGGCGCCCATCTCGCGCGCAACGCTGATCGGCACGTTAGCGGCAAGGCCGCCATCAACCAGAAGCTTCCCTTCATGGCGCACGGCTGGGAAGACGCCGGGCAGTGAGATCGAGGCGCGCATCGCCAAAGGCAATTCGCCGGCGCCCAGGATCACCGCTTCGCCCGTCGCGATGTCAGTGGCGACGGCGCGGAAGGGGATATCGAGCGCGTCAAAACTTTCCAGATTGGTTCGCGCAGGCGAAAGGCGGCGTAGCTCCTTCATCAGTGTCTGGTCGGAGACGGCGCCGGTTGGCAGCAGTATACCGGCCGCGGAGACCCCGAGACTGGCCGTGCCCGGAAAGTCCGCCTGCTGCTGTTTCTGGCGGAAGGTCAGCTTGTTCCGGTCCGACTGGGGGGAGAAGACGCCGGACCAGTTGACGTCCTTTACGGCCGTTTCCAGTTCCTCGCCGTTCATGCCGGAGGCGTAGAGGCCGCCGATGACCGCGCCCATTGAGGTGCCGACGATCATGTCCGGGCGGATGCCGAGGCGTTCGAGCTCCTGAATAGCGCCGACATGCGCGATGCCAAGCGCGCCGCCGCCGGAGAGGACGAGGGCGATCTTCGGCGCGCGGGGCGTCTCATCGGGAAGCGCTGCGTCCTGCGCGACGGCCGGGACGGCCAGACAGGCGGTTGCCACGAGGGCGCCAAGAGCCAGGGACAGGAAGCGGGCGATGGGCGGCATGACAGGTCTCCTCGACCCCGCACAGAGAGCAGGAAGCGTGCCGGAAGGAAAGGGAATGATGGTTCGGGAGAGACTTGAACTCTCGCCCTGGCGATTGGGGGTCGTTACCGAAGCGGATCAAGCGAAAAAATATTAGAAAAACTAATACTGCAGAAATCGTTCGCGATCGTAAAAAATCGCAAAAAGCGGCTCAAAACCGCTGTTTGCATGTTAGTTGCGTGTCAGGAAAAAATCCCCAGACCGCGCGACAGTTGAATCGCGGTCGGTCAAGATTATAAAATTTGGCGACAAGGCTTTGCGAAACATCGCCCGTTGCGTGTTAGGTGTGTGCTACAGCCCGGCATTTGATCGCGTCGTCCATACGCACGCTCATAGCCACTTGTGCTCCTTATGGCTTGAGCAGGTTTTTGCTCGATCACGCGGGCGAGGCACTGACATCGCCGCGTCTGTATCTGGCCTATGCTACGGCATTTGCCGATCAGGAGGATCCGCCCTGACGGCCGGCCGCAATGTGAAATGCGTCAGGAACGGCCGCAACCAGGCGGTCCGAATCCCCCGGGAATTCGAGCTGCCCGGACACGGCGCCGTCATGCGCAAAGCGGGCGCTCAGCTTGTCATCGAACCTGCTGCTGCGCCGTCCCTTGCGGCCTTGCTGAAGACCCTTCAGTCGATCGAAGACGATTTCGCTCCGATCCAGGATGCGCGTGCTGAACCGGTTGATTGCCAGGCGTGGCTTCAGGTGACTGCCCGCTTCCTGCTCGGCACCGGCATTCTCTCCGGCCTTGTCCCCCATCCCCAGGGGCGCACAGCGGTCAGGATCGCAGCGCTTGGCGAGGACGACGTTGCCGCCATAATGAAACTCCTGAACGGCATCATGAGTTTTGAGCAGCGCCTTGTTTTTTCGTCGATGGTCGTTTTGACAAATATGTTGTTTGCATACCTTTCAAGAGCGATGCGTTACACCCGTTTCTGGCTTGAGACCCGGTCGCAGGGTGGGAACTCTCCGGATCACCAAATTCATTGCACTGACGGTGCTGGGTTATGCGAGGCTTAAGCGGCCGCCTGGCGCTTTGCGTGTGCCGCCACGAGTTGCCCTATCGTCTTGAAGAGGGCCTTCATCGCCACAGGCTTCATCATCACATCGTCGGCTCCGCTTGCCAGAGCCCTCTCGGGGATATCGACCGAGGTGTCGGCTGTGACGAGAATGATCGGTAGCCGGGCCTTCGCGTCGCCGCGCGCGCGGATCCGCCTGATCGCGGTCAGGCCATCTATACCGGGCATGCGCAGGTCCATCAGGATCAGTGCATAGTCGCCCGCCTCAAACATCTGCACGCCTGTCTCACCATCCGGCGCCTCATCAAGCACGACGCCTGCTATCTGCAGCATGTCGCGAACGACCCGCCGGTTCATCGCATCGTCGTCGACAAAGAGGACACGCATCAGACTTCAGGCTCCGTAACTGCGAGTATCCCCAAATGGAGGTTAAGCCGCATTTTTTTCTGGGTTATGGACTGACAATATCGTCTCAGTCTCGTTGGAAGGCTTCGATAGTGCAGCGATGACCAGAAGAGGCTCGAATGGCCCTTCAAGGATCTCGTCAAACCCCGCAAGGTGCAACATCTGTGGTTCGATCTGCGATCCCGCTTCGAGGAAGGCGACCAGACGCGTGTCAGCTGCACATTCGCGCAGTTTTATAATGTTGGCCATCGCGGCGTTTGCATCACCGAGCTCGTTTGCGAACACAAACACTGCATCAAACCGGCCCGCCAGAACTGCCGCGAGACCCGACGCAAGATCATCCGCCGTCACGACCTCTGAGTCATCACCCGAAAGCAAGGCTTCGAGCATGCTCTGCCGCATCAGGTTGCTGTCGAGCACAAGTACCCTGCGTTCAGTGCCGGTTTCTTTTGAGCCTCGGGAAAAAGCCGCAACTTCAACTACGGGCAGGCGCAGCGTGAACACTGAACCAGCGCCGCTTGCGCTGGTCATAGTCACATCGCCGTTCATGGCGCGTGCCAGCTTGCGGCAGATCGAAAGGCCAAGACCTGTGCCGCCATGCTTGCGCGTGGTGCCGCCGTCCACCTGATGAAACGCTTCGAAGATGGCTTCATGTTCGCTGGCTTGTATGCCGCAGCCCGTGTCTGCCACTTCGATCAGGAGGAAGGACCCGCCGTCAGCGCGTTCCATTTTCGCGTCAATACGCACGCTTCCCGCATCTGTGAACTTTATGGCGTTTGAGAGCAGGTTGAAGACAATCTGGCGAACCCGGCGTTCGTCGCCTTCGACGACGCCGAGGCCAGCCTCGATGTCCGCGGTCAGGATCAGGCCCTTGGAATCCGCGCTGTCTCGCCAGAACCGGCTGACGCTGTTCAGGGTGGCGGGCACTTCGTACTCGCTGCGGTCGATCGTCACGACGCCGGATTCGAGCTTTGCAAGATCCAGAATGTCATCGACGATCGCCTTCATTGTCTCGCTCGACGCATGGACGAGTTCGACACGCTCACGCACGTCGGCAGCCAGGTCCCGGCGCATCATCAGGAGCTGGGTCATACCCAGAATACCGTTCAGCGGCGTCCGGATCTCATGGCTTGTTGTCGCGAGGAATTCGGATTTCGCTTTCAACGCTTTGGCCAAAGCCGTGTTGGTTTGCTTCAGGGTCTCGTTGGCCGATCGGATGGCGTTCCGGCTGCGGCGCATAGAGTTGTAGTGGAGGGCGCCGGCGATCAGCGCGATCAGGCTGAACACCAGAAGTCCGCCAAACAGGATTGTGCGCTGGCGCGCTTTCGCACGGCTAAGCGCCACTTCCTTTTCCAGCGCTTCGGTGCGCAGCTTTGCGAGGTTCAGCTCCTGGCCGGCAAAGTCAAACTGCACTGCCATCAGCGCCGTGTTGGCCGCGGTCGACACGCTGAGGGCGTCGTCATCCAGCCGCTTTAATGACTTGAAGTGTTGCAGCGCTAATTCCGTCTGTCCCAGCGACGAATAGATTTCCTGAGCCGCCTCATGGAACTCACGATAAGGCATCGGCGTCTGATCGATATTCTGTCCTTCGAAAGTGCGCGCAATCAGGACTGCAGCTTCCGATACCGCGCCGCGTTCGAAGGCAATCTGGGCGCCAACACCCCAGAGGAAGCTTTCCCAACCAAGTGGCTTTCCGCCGTTGGACAGAGCCAGACCGCTGCGGGCGGTAGCGTCGGCCTCATCCAACCGTCCGGCCGCGAGTTGCACGGAGGCCAGGTTTGCGAGGATGCGTGCCTGAAGCGACGCACTGTCCATCTCAATGGCGATCGCCAGCGCCTCACGGAATCCGGCTTCGGCCCCGGCGAGATTGCCGAGCTCACGCTGCGCGTGAGATATGTTGTTGAGGCGCGACACGTTGACGGAGGGATCGCCAGAAAAGGCTTCACCGGCGCGTTTGTAGAACTCCAGCGCCTTCGTATAGTCTCGCGCGTCGGTGTAAATCGAGCCGACTTGTTGAAGCGCCAGCGCCTGGCTGCGATCTTCGTTGAGGTCGGCGAAAACTTTCTGCGCGCCCTGATAATGCGTGAGGGCGAGAGCATAGTCTCCCGAGATGCGTGCCGCGCCCGCGCGGGCGATCATCAGATCACCAAAGACTTTCTCGTCGCTCGCCTGCGCGCGGGCGATCTCAAGCCCCTGTTCCAGCCGCGGTATAGCTTCGTTGACCCGGTTGAGCCGGTTCAGGGCCTCGCCCTCGAGCCAGAGCGCGGTCGCTGTTTCATCTGTCTGCGCGGTGCCGGCCAATTCGTCCGAAGACGCAATGTTGCCCACTTCAAGCGCAAGTTCATAAGCGGCCGCCGGGTCCGCCATCATCTTCGACTTTGCTGCAGCAACCGCTTGCTCAAACGGCGTCGGCGCGGCCGCATCGGGGGCTTGCGCCAACGCGGCACCCGAAACGAGCGTGAGAGCAAAGAGCGAGAGAACCGCAAAGCGCATCGGAAAACTCCAAGAGTCCAAAGTCCTGAAATGAAACGTATTAGTAAGACATTGCGATCCTTCTAACGCCGCATTGGGGATTAAATGCAAAAGCCGCCCGGCGTTAACCGGACGGCGTCTCACCTTAGGAAATCACTGTCTGATGGTCGATCAGAAGCCGTTCCACAGCCGTCCGCCGATCATGTTGACGACTTCAGTCTGCGTATCCTCTGAAACCGGAGCCTCCGCCCGGACGAAGCCGGAAAGCTCCCCGGCCCCGCCAAACAGACGACAAGCAGTTCCTCCTGAGTTTCGAATCAAGCGAACCGGACTGGAGCTTCTTCCCGCACAGCAAACTCGCCAGCCTGCCCCGCGTTCAATGGAAGCTGCTCAATATCCGCAAGCTCAGAGAAACGAACCCGGACACGCACGCGCACGGCATCGCCGTACTGGCGGACCGTTTGCCCGTCCTGCCTGATGAAGTCGGCCGCAGCGATCGACGACTTCCTTCAGCGCGTTGCGTGTCAGTTCGATCTCAGGGTTTTGATAGATCTATAAAAAGACACTTAAAATCAGGGCAGTGAGTGGTAATTTGGGAGAGACTTGAAC
>NZ_JBBEBT010000057.1:0-1269 GCF_040882205.1 Hyphomonas sp. | reverse complement strand
TGAAGAAGCGGGAGGCCGCCTTCGGAATCGGTGACTGTTTCATAAGCGATGGCGAGGCAGCCCGATTTCATCAGGCCCTTGGCCTGGACCGGATCCGGCGCGAGGTGGAGATAGGTAAAGAGGGTATGGTCAGGTGTGAGACGGGCGGTTTCTTCCGGCTGGGGTTCCTTGACCTTGACGATCAGTTCGCTGGCGCCAATGACCGCGTCTGCATCCGGGGCGATTTCGGCGCCGACCGAGACATAGGCTTCGTTGGCAAAGCCGGAATTGATGCCGGCTCCGGACTGGACGAGGACCGAATGGCCGGCGCGGACGAGTTCGCCGACGCTTTCCGGTGTCAGGCCGACACGGGATTCCTGTTTCTTGATTTCGGTTGGAACGCCGATGCGCATGAAGCCTCTCCCAGAGGTAAGTCCGCCCATATAAAGCGGGAAGTGCGCAACTTCCAGCCTTCTTCAAATCAGCAGATGCAGAGGGTTCGTCCTTTCCAAAACATTTGCCCCCCCTCCGGCGGACCGGAAGGGGGGCGATGTGCCATGCTCAAGGCCTGTCAGGCAGCGATCAGAAGGACTTCGAAACCATGACAACGAAGTTCTCGTCAGCGATGTCGCCGGCGCCGTCGATGTCCGTGTCCGTGTATTTCACGGTCAGGTCGAAAAGGCCGAAGCTGTAGGCTGCGCCTACCGACCAGTCGGTATAGTCACCGCCGCCGTCGAAGCTGTAATTGCCGACACTGGCGAGGCCGGATAACTTATCGTTAAAGGCGTAGGAGGCGGTACCTTCGAGGTAGGTGTTCTTGTTGTCGGGGTCGTAATAGACGGTCGTGCCGAGGCCGAGTGCGTCAACTGCGAAATCGAGGCCGGCTTTCACTTCGAGGAAGTTCAGGTCGTCTTCGCCCGGGTAGACATAGCCGATCACGCCTACGTCAAAGCTCACCATTTCCGACAGGGCGCCGGTATAGCCCCCATAGATGTCGACTTCGATATCCGCGTCGGACCCGAAATCGATGTTCGAGGCCCAGGTGCCGACATAGAAGCCGCCATTGCTGTAATCGAGGCCGCCCTGAACGGCGAAGCCGTTGTCGGATTGCGAGATGCCCCGCCAGACATAGTCGTTCGTGACGGCTAGGTTAGCGGAAGCCTCGCCCTGGGCTGCGGCCGTGCCGGCGGCAGAAACCAAGGCGATTGCGAGCAGACTGGCCCGTGAGAATTTATGCTTCATTTGGAGGAAACTCGCTTCTGTCATCACGCTCCTGATCGAGCGCCGAAT
>NZ_JBBEBT010000056.1:3327-7259 GCF_040882205.1 Hyphomonas sp. | reverse complement strand
CGCCGGCGTCGCGCACGGCCTGGCGCGCAGTTGAGGAAATCGGCGTCAGGTTCAGGAAGCCGTGCACCATCGACGCGTATTCCCTCTCGGTCGCGTTGACGCCGAGGCTGCGCAGTTTGGAAGCATAGGCGATGGCTTCATCGTGCAGCGGGTCCCAGCCGCAGACGATGATATGGGCAGGGGGCAGGGCCTTCAGGTGCTCCAGCGGCGCGAAGAGCGGCGACATGCGCGGGTCCATCGCGCAGGTCAGGTCCGGCAGGTAATGGCGGCGGAAGAACTCGAACAGGTTGGCCGAGATGAAAAAGCCGCTTTCCTGCGGCGACATCTTCTTCGAGCGGATATCGGCAAACTGAAGCAGGGGGTAGAGCAACAGCTGGAAGGCCGGCTTTGGGCCGCGGGCGCGCACCATCTGCTGGCAGAGATAGGCGGCGAGATTGCCTCCGGCGCTGTCACCGGCAACGGCGCAGCGCGCCGGATCGATGCCGGCCCTGGCCGAGCCATGCTCCTGCAGCCAGGCCCAGGCGGCGAGGGCGTCGTCATGCGCGCAGGGGAAGCAGTGTTCGGGCGCCAGGCGGTAGTCGACGGCCAGCACCCGGCAGCGTGAGCCCTCGGCGAGGCGCCGGCAGAGCATGTCATGGCTGTCGAGATCGCCCAGCACGAAGCCGCCGCCATGGAAGAACAGGATGCCCGGGCCGGGCGGCACGCCGGCGCCAAGGGGCACATACAGGCGCGCCTTCATTGGGCCGGCAGCACCCGGAATGATCATCAGGCGGACATCTGCCAGTTCGGGCGCATCCGGCTCGCTGGAATAGTCGATGCGCAGGAACTCGCGGCGCAGCCGCTCGACCGGCAGTTTCAGGTCAAGCGGCTTCAGCTCCGGGATGTTGAACCGGTCACGCAGGCTGCGGAAGGCGTCATCGAACGTCATATGGCTGCATCTGCGCTGCAATTCCGGCCATGTGATGGCAGGTTGCAGGCGATGCAAGGGATGCGCCAGTCAGACCTTCGTCAGAGCTGGATAACGCCCGGGGCAAGTGGCGCGGCATACAGGGCCTGCACAAGATCAGCGCGCCGCGAGATGACGAGGCGCTGGTTTATATAGCCCTTGTCGGTGATCTCGCCGGCATCAATGCCGGGCGCTTCGGTCATCACCATCAGCCGCTTGATACGGCGCGACGAGCCTTGTTCGGAGGCATTGAAGATCGACGCCTTACGGGCAAGGTCGCTGACGAGGGCGGCAAAACCCTTTGCCGGATCACCGGCCGCCTTGATGTAGTGTTCGGCAGTGGCCGGCGAGGGCCAGACGAGGGCGGTGGCGAAATCCTTGTCCTGGCCGCAGATCACCGCGTCGAAGATCAGCGGCGAGCACGCCGCGACAAAATCCGGGCGCAGTGTGCCGACCGAGACCCAGGTGCCGGAGGAGAGCTTGAAGTCCTCGCCGACGCGGCCATCGAAGACGAGGCCCTTGTTGGGATCGGACTCGTCAACGAATTTCACAGCGTCACCGAGGCAGTAAAAGCCTTCCTCGTCGAACACTTCGGCATTCTTCCCGGGGTCATTGTGATAGCCCGGCATGACGGTCGGGCCCTTGACGCGCACTTCCAGTTTCTCGCCGTTCGGCACCAGTTTCAGCGTGGTGCCCGGCAGCGGCAGGCCAATCAGGCCGACGCGCTCGACCTCCCAATGCACGACGGTGATGCCCTGTGTTTCGGTCGCGCCATACATAGTGACGATGGGAATGCGCCGGCCGGTGGCCTTGATGGAAAGCGCCTGAAGGCGGTCGTAGAGGTCGTCCGACAAGGTAGCGCCGCCATAGCCGATGGAGCGCATGTTCCTGAAGAAGTCCTTCAGCAGCGTGTCGTCCTGCTCCATCGCCTCGGCCAGCATGCCAAGCGCGATGGGCGCTGTCCCGAACACGGAGGGACTGGCTTCGCGGATATTGCGGATCGTCTCGCGGAAGAGGGACGGCGTCGGCTTGCCGCCGTCGATCCAGAAGGTAGAGCCGTTCCAGAGTGCGCCGTTGAAATTCACGTTCGAGCCGGAGATATGGTTCCAGGGCAGCCAGTCGAGGAAATTGTCGATCCGGTCGGGGTCGTGTTCGGGATCGCGGCCCGTGTCCTTCAGGCCTTCCTGCCCGCCGATCATCGAACACATTGCGCCCTGCGTCGTTGGTACCGGTTTCGGCATGCCGGTCGAGCCGGAGGTGAAGAGATACTTGGCAACGCTCGCGTCATCGAGCGTCGCCATGGCCGCGGCGACGGCGGCGGTCGGTATTGTGGCGGCAAGCGCGTCATAGGCGAGTACGCCGTTGTCGCCTTCCGGGGCGGCGCTGACGATCCTGAACGCACCTGAGGGCAGGGCGGCGAGGGCCTTGCGGAACGGTGCGAGCTGTTCGGCAAAGACAATTGCGGGCTTCACCGTGTTGAAGCAATGCTTCAGCTTGTCGAAGTCGGTCGACATGGTGGAATAGGGCACCGAGATAGGCGCGGCGGGCGCACCGATCTTCTGGGCGGCGAGGATCACCATGGCTGCGCGGATCGAATTTCCCGAGACAAGCATGACCGGCGCGTCCGGCCCGGCGCCGAGATCCAGGAAGGCCTGCGCGAGACTGTCGGTGACGCGTTTCGCCTCACCATAAGTCAGCGTGACCCATTCATCCGTCTGCGGATCGCGTTCGCGCAGGAAGGCACGTTCAGGGTGCATCGCGGCGCGCTCGTCCAGCGTATGCGGGATGGATTTCGGGCGATGGCCGGGCGCCTGGTTGGCGAAGATGTAGATCGCCTCGCCCCTGCGCGTCATCGTAACGTCGGGGGTCTTCTGCGGCAGGGGGCGGAATGCAGGCAGGGTCTGGCCCTCGGGCATAACGGAACTCCTCCGATGTCGGGTGTTTTTACTTGCCCGGAGGAATAATCGGTCTGGGGCCACTTGCAACCGTTGACGCGGGGAGAGCCCGTACAATCAGGCTTGGGCGGTTACCGCATCAACGACAAGGGCGAGCGCTTTCAGCATCTGCGCCTCGTCCAGCGCCTCGGCCATGACGCGGATCAGTGGTTCCGTGCCGGACTTGCGCACGACCATCCGTCCACGGTCTCCCAGCAGGGCGTCCGCCTGCGCGAGTGCGCCCTTCACCCTATCTGAATCGAGAGGGTTCGCCCCTGCATAGCGTATGTTGGTCAGCTTCTGGGGCGCGGGCGTGAAGACGCGCAGCATGTCCGATGCCTTGCCGCCCCGCGCGGCGAGGACGGACAGGACCTGCAGGCCTGCGAGCAAGCCATCGCCTGTGGTTGAGACATCCGACAGTATAATGTGCCCGGACTGTTCGCCGCCGAGATTGAAGCCGTGTGCGCGCATGTGCTCGCCCACATAGCGGTCACCTACTTTTGTGCGTGCAAGGACGAGCCCGATGGCTTTCAGATACTCATCGAGCCCCATGTTCGACATTACGGTCGCCACCATGCCGCCGCCCTTCAGGCGGCGCTTGCGGTGCATGTCGCTGGCGATGAGGGCCATCACCTGATCACCGTCCGCTTCGGCACCGGTCTCGTCTACCACGATCAGGCGGTCAGCGTCGCCGTCGAGCGCGATGCCAATATCAGCGCCCACTTCCAGCACGGCGGCCTTCAGCGCGCCGGTGGCTGTGGAGCCGACGCCGGCATTTATATTGATGCCGTCCGGCTCGGCTCCGATGACGCGCAGCTGCGCGCCGAGGCGGCGAAGCGCTTCGGGCGCAGTTTCGAAGCCGGCGCCATGCGCGCAGTCGAGCACGATCTTAAGTTTGGAAAAATCCCGGCCCTTGCCGATGGTCTCGAGGCAGCGGTCGACATAGCGCGCTCCGGCGCCGGCAAGGGCGCCCGTCTCTGAAATGTTCGCGGGCAGGGCATACTCGCCGGCGAAGGCGGCGGCCATAGCGGCCTCAAGCGCTTCTTCCACGT
>NZ_JBBEBT010000056.1:0-3227 GCF_040882205.1 Hyphomonas sp. | reverse complement strand
GCATACTCGCCGGCGAAGGCGGCGGCCATAGCGGCCTCAAGCGCTTCTTCCACGTCGTCGGAAAACTTCACGCCTTCGGGGCTGAAAAGCTTCAGGCCGTTGTCCTCATACTTGTTGTGGCTGGCCGAGACCATGAAGCCGAGGGCGGCGCCGGTCTCGCGCGTCATCAGCGCAACGGCGGGCGTCGGCAAGACACCGAGGCGCACGGGCCGCACGCCCATTGAGGTGAGGCCGGCGATCAGCGCAGCTTCGATCATCTCGCCGGAGCGGCGCGTGTCGCGGCCGATGACGGCGTCGCGGCCACCCTCTGGCGCGAAGATGCGCGCTGCCGCAATGGCGAGCCGCAGGGCGGTCTCGGCGGTCATCGGGGGTTTGTTGATCCGTCCACGGATTCCGTCCGTGCCAAAATACTGCCGGGCCATTGTCTGCCTCTTTGCCGTCAGAGCGGCGTCACATCACCATAGACGATAAAGTCCGGATTGTCGTAGCCGCGTTCGCGCTTGCCATAGAGCAGGGGGGCGTGGTCGAGCGTCAGGACGCGCCCGCCGGCCGCTTCCACTACGGCCTGTCCGGCGGCGGTGTCCCATTCCATCGTGCGGCCGAGGCGCGGATAGACGTCGGCTTCACCGGCGGCGACGAGGCAGAATTTCAGCGCGGAGCCGGCGCCGGCGATCTCCTTCACCGGATACTTCTCCAGCCAGGTGTCGGTCTCGGGCGAGCGGTGCGACCTGGAGGCGACAGCGGTAAGGCCGCCTGCCGGCGCGGCGCGGATGCGCAGCGGGTTGCGTTTGTTTGGCACGGTGCCATCCGGCGCGGCTTTCGATTGCCAGGCATGCGAGGGGCTCTCAGCCACGAACAGGCGGTGTAGCGCAGGCGCGTAGACGACGCCCATAACGGGACGGCCATGCTCGATGATAGCGATGTTGACCGTAAACTCGCCGTTTTTCGCAACGAACTCCCTGGTCCCGTCAAGCGGATCGACCAGCGCGAAACGGTGGCCATGCTCCGGCATGACACCGCCCGCGACGGACTCTTCAGCGATCACCTGCAGGTCCGCCTCCGCTTCGGTGAGGCGCTTGAGTATGAGCGTTTCGGCGAGGCCATCGGCCTCGGTGAGGACCGACTGGTCGAGCTTCTTCTCGACCGAGAAATCCGTGCGATAGACCCGCATGATTTCCTGCCCGGCGGCGAGGGCCATGCTGGCGAGCGCTTCGGCGGTGACAGCCATCGGGCGGACTACTGCATCACGCTGATCAGTTCGACTTCGAACTGGAGCGGGGCATTCGGCGGGATCGGGCCGCCAGGCGTGCCCTGCGCGCCATAGGCGAGGTCGGACGGGATATAGAGCATCCAGCGGTCGCCGGGTTTCATCATGGCGAGGGCTTCGACCCAGCCATCGATCAGGCCGTTCGACGGGAAGGCTTCCGGGTCGCCGCGCTCGTAGGAAGAGTCGAACAGCGCGCCGGTTTCGGCAAGACGGCCTTCATAATGGACCTGAACGAATTGTCCGTTTACGGGCGATTTGCCCGCCGCATCGCCGCTGGCCAGCACCGTGTACTGAAGGCCGGATCTGGTTTTCTTCACGTCTGGCGCATCCGGCTTCCACGGGAAGTATTTCTGCCAGGCCGCCACATCAGCGGTTTTCGGGATGTCGATGCTGATAAGCTGGACGAGGAAGACTAGGTCATCGCCGGCCTTGATCACGTCGCCGCGCGGCTGGTTGCCATAGGCAAGATCGCTCGGGATGTAGAACAGGTACTCGTCGCCTTCCGACATTTCCTGCAGGCCCATAGTCCAGCCGGGGATCACGCGGTTCAGCGGGAAGGTGGCCGGATCGCCGCGGTCGAAGGAGGAGTCGAATTTCTCGCCGGTGGCGAGGCGGCCTTCATAATGAACGGTGACGCGGTCGGTCACGGCAGGCTTTTTGCCGTCCTTCGGACCTTCCTTGAGCACGATGTATTGCAGGCCCATATTGCCGGACACCACGTCCTTGCCGTTCGGGTCCCAGGGCAGGTATTTCTTGAAGGCAGCTGGCATGATGTCTTCCGCAGTTGAGCTGGATGTCTGGCCCGATGGGCCGGCCGAGGGGTTTGCGCGCACAAAATAGGCCGCGGCGAACAGGCCGACGATCATAAGGAAGACCAGCGGCAGCGGCGAGCCGCTTTCCGCCTTGGGCGCACTGGAATCGCGGGCTTGCGGATCATTCGTCATGGCAGCTGACCTGTCTGTCTTTGGAGTTATGTGCGGGGGGGGGGAGGCCCTAGATCGCCCGCGGCGGATAGCCTGCCTGAGCGAGGGCGTCGATGACTTCCTGCGTGTGCTGGCTGTCACGTGTTTCCATCAGGATGTCGAACTCGGCGCCTTTGGCGGGCACGTCGAGCGCGATCCGGTTATGGGCGACTTCCATGATGTTGGCGCCGTTGTCTCCGATGATCTTGGAGACGAGCGCGAGCAGGCCCGGCCGGTCGTCGCCGACGATACGGATCCGGGCGAGGCGGTTCTCACGCACAAGGGCGCGGGTCAGCACCGAGGCGAGCAGGCGCGTGTCGATATTGCCGCCGCACAGGACGAGCCCGACCTTGCGGCCATAGAAGCGCGTGGGATGGGCGAGCAGCGCAGCGAGACCGGCGGCGCCGGCGCCTTCGGCAATCGTCTTCTCGACTTCGGCAAAGAGGGTGATCGCCCGCTCAAGGTGTTCTTCCTCGACGAGGAGGATGTCATCGAGCAGCTGCTCCGCGATGCGGCGGGTCAACTTGCCGACTTCTTTCACCGCGATGCCTTCGGCAATCGTGGCGCCGCCCATCTTGGGGGTCTTGCCGCGCAAGGCGGCGTGCATGCAGGGATACATCGCCGCTTCAACACCGATCACCTTGATGTCGGGCTTCAGCGCCTTGGCCGCGACCGCGATGCCAGAGATCAGCCCGCCGCCGCCGATGGGCACAACGAGGGTGTCGAGGTCTGGTTGGTCGGCCAGCATTTCGAGGGCGATAGTGCCCTGGCCGGCGATGATGTCGAGATCATCGAAGGGGTGGATGAAGACCAGGCCTTCCTTCTCGCCGAGCTTCAGCGCGTAGTCCTTGGCTTCGTCGAAGATCATGCCTTCGAGGATCACGCGCGCGCCGTGGTCGCGGGTATGCGCGACCTTGTTGAAGGGGGTCGTTTCGGCCATCACGATCGTCGCCGGGATGCCGAGGCGGCGGGCATGGTAGGCGACGCCATGCGCGTGA
>NZ_JBBEBT010000055.1:0-1281 GCF_040882205.1 Hyphomonas sp. | reverse complement strand
TTGATGAGGGCGACGCGGATGTGGATTTCGGCGGTTTGGCGGTCCGGATCTCTGGCGGCGATGCGGTCTCCGAAGGCTTTTAGGCAGCGCATCTTTGCCTCGGCCCTGCTTCTGACATGGTAGCCGTTCCGTCGTTTCCAGGCTGCACGACCTTCTTCGCGAACGTCGCGCAGGATTGCGTTTCGCGCGATTGCGGCCGGGCAGTCCTCACGCCAAAGCCGCCCGTTCTTGCGGATCGGGATGATGGCTGTCGCCCCATGCTCGAGAATGGCTGTGTGGCAGCGGCGGGTATCGTAAGCCCCATCCGCCGTGACCGACCCGATCTGCTCATCCTCAGGGATCTGGTCGAGCAGGGCAGGCAGTGTCGGGCTGTCACCCTCCCGGCTGGAGGTGAACTCGACCGCCCGGATGTCGGATGTGGCCGTGTCCATGGCCAGATGGACCTTGCGCCATTGACGCCTGCGCGAGGGGCCGTGCTTGCGGGCGTGCCATTCCCCGTCGCCAAGGAACTTGATGCCGGTGCTGTCCACCAGCAAGCTCAGAGGGCCGTCGGCGCGCCGATAGGGGATATGGACGGCGAGCGTCTTCTGGCGGCGGCACAGCGTGCTGTAGTCTGGCACGGGCCAGTCCAACCCAGCAAGCTTCAAAAGTGCCCGCACCATGCCAACCGCCTGGCGCAGCGGCAACTTGAACAGAACCTTGACGGAAAGGCACAGCTGGATCGCCACATCCGAGAACACCGCAGGTCTGCCCATCTTGCCCAACGGCTCCGCGAGCCAGTCCATCTCGGGGTCAATCAGGATCAGCATCGACCCACGCCGCTCAAGGGCACGGTTGTACATGGGCCAGTTCGTGGTACGGTAGCGGGGAGGTTGTGGCTTGCTCATCCCAGCCGTCTAACCCACTGGATTCCCCAAGTGAATCCTCAAACTTTGGACTTGTGCAACAACGCCTCGTCAAGGCTTTCCCAGCAGATCCTTCAGAACAACCCTCGCCATTGGGCTTGAACCAGTGGCGCCTCAATAGCTCGATCCAGCATGACATCTGCCACAATGCGCTTCAGTTTCGCATTTTCGTCCTCGAGTTGCTTAAGCCGCTTGGCGTCGGACAGGTCCATCCCGCCATACTTGGCCTTCAGCTTGTAGAACGTCGCGGGGCTCAGCCCATGCTTGCGGCACAACTCAGCCGTCGGCAAACCAGCCTCCTGCTCCTTGAGCATCCCGATAATCTGCGCCTCGGTGAAACGTCTTTTCCTCATGTCGTCTGCTCCTTCTGGTTGGG
>NZ_JBBEBT010000054.1:0-7303 GCF_040882205.1 Hyphomonas sp. | reverse complement strand
CAAGTTCTCTGCGGCTTGTCGGCTGTTGACGGCGTGGTGATCTTCGAGGACGACACGCCCCTCAGCCTAATAACCGCGCTCAAACCCGACGTCCTGATCAAGGGCGGCGACTACGCCCGCGAGACCATCATCGGCGCAGACCTTGTCGAGGCGCGGGGCGGAGAGATTGTCATTGTGCCGCTGGTGCCGGGTCAATCGACTAGCTCAATCATCGCCCGATCGCGGAGCGGCGCGTGACAGAGGCAGCGCAGGTCGCAGCTGCGCTCTGGCGCCAATATGGCGAAGATGCCGTGGTGATCGCCACCCTGCGCGCCGCCGAAGTGGCGGCCCTGGGCGACATTGACGCGCTGGCACATTGGGATGAAGTCGCGGCGATCCTGTCCGGAGAGGAAAGCCGTCCGCCGCGAACGAACTAGGGAAGTGGCCCTGCTCCGCCTCTTCAGTTCGTCGAGTGTTTCTTGAGCTCGTAAGTTCCGCGGCCCGTCAGGTCGAACCATTCCGGAATATCGGGATGGCTCAGTGGCAGGTCGGAATCGTCAGCCAGCAGGTTCTGCTCGGACACATACGCAATATAGTGGGTCCGGTCGTTTTCCGCGAACAGATGGTAAAACGGCTGGTCTTTGCTCGGACGGACCTCTTCCGGGATCGATTCGTACCATTCGTCAGTATTGGCAAACTGCGGATCGACGTCAAAAATGACACCCCGGAACGCGAAAACCCGGTGTCGAACGACCTGCCCGATCTGGAATTTGGCAATGTGCTTGGAAATCGAGCCATAATGGTAGCGCTCGTCGACCTTTTCGGTCAGCACCAGCGGTTCGTGCATAACCTGCCCCGATTTCCCGAACAGAGCGCGCAACCAAGCTACAGGGCCCCGTCTACTGGTCATTTTCAGCTCCTGTGGTAGAGCATGCCTCAAGTTTGCGTTTCGGGCCACACTATGGCTGACAAAAAAGACGGAACTGGCAGCCGCAGGCGCGGTCCGCCCGGTTCCCAACGGGGAAAACCGCTCTATGCAGCGGTCGACCTGGGTACGAATAACTGCCGGTTGCTGGTCGCGGAGCCCCGTGGCCAATCTTTTCGTGTCGTCGATTCCTATTCCCAGATTGCCCGTCTTGGCGAAGGGCTTCACGAATCCGGCCGGCTGTCAGACGCGGCCGTGGAACGGGCGATGAGCGCCCTGCATGCCATCCGGAACAAGCTGAAGCTGCATGGGGTCGGCCGGGTCCGCTGCATAGCGACCGAGGCCTGCCGTCAGGCGGCGAACGGAGCGGATTTCATCCGGAGGGTCCAGAACGAGACGGGGCTGACATTCAAGGTGATCGGCGCCAAGGAAGAAGCCCGACTCGCCACGATTGGCTGCTACGACCTGATCCTGCCCGAAGTGAAGTCTGTGCTCGTGGTCGATGTCGGCGGGGGATCCACGGAGCTATCCCATGTCGATGCGAGCGCCATCCGCAAAGGCGGGCTTGCGGGCATCCTGCGGGACGCGCCGATCCTTGACTGGACCAGCCTGAAGGTCGGTGTCGTGACCCTGTCTGAAACGGTTGATCTTAGTGACGAGGTCGCAGCCTGGCCCTTGATGCTTGAGCGCGCGCGGACGGCCGTGAAGAGCTGGCCGGCGCTCGAGCGCGTGGCGCAGCGGCTCGCAGCAGATGAGGGTTATCTGATCGGTACATCCGGAACGGTTACATGCCTTGCCGGGGTTCACCTGAAGCTCGACCGCTACCGCCGTGACAAGGTCGACGGAAGCTGGTTGTCGCGCGAGGACGGCCAGGTCACGATGAACAGGCTGCGCACTCTCGGTGTCACCGGTCGCGCCCAATTGCCTACGATCGGCGAGGAGCGCGCCCCCCTGATGCTCGCCGGATGCGCGATCATGGAAGCGGTCTGGGAAGTCTTCGATCCGCACAGACTGCGCGTTGCTGATCGCGGACTGCGCGAAGGCATTCTATTGTCGATGATGCACGGTCAAAAGCCGCAAAGGCGCCGGCGCGCGAAACGTTCAGGCCCAGGACCTGCGCCAGTTGGAGACGGCAATGTCGGATGAAGAGAAGCGACGCTGGAAAAAGCCGACAACCGAGAAAGCCGGTTCCGGTCGGAGCATGACTGAGCGCAAGGTGATTGCGCGCAACGCCCGCACGGAGAGCTCGAAGAAGTGGATCGAGCGTCAGTTGCAGGACCCCTATGTCCGCAAGGCCATGGGCGCGGGTTATCGATCGCGCGCGGCCTACAAGTTGCTTGAGATCGACGAGGAAACGCACATCCTGAAGCGCGGCCAGCGTGTCATCGACCTGGGCTGCGCGCCGGGCGGCTGGATCCAGGTTGCGCTGCTGAAGGGGGCCGGCGAAGTCGTCGGCATCGATCTCCTGCCAGTCCAGACCATCGACGGGGCGACCATTTTTGAAGGTGACGTCAACGATCCAGTAGATGTCCGGAAAATGCTCGCAGCTTTAAGCGGGCCACCCGATCTCATCCTCTCGGACATGGCCGCCAATACAACCGGCCACAAGCAAACTGATCACCTGCGAACCGTGACGCTGGTCGAGCTGGCCGTTGATTTCGCGCTTGCGCATCTGGCCCCCGGCGGCTCATTCTGCTCCAAGGTTTTTCAGGGCGGTACCACACAGGAACTCCTCGTGACGCTCAAGGCGCACTTCAAGACGGTGAAGCACATCAAGCCCCCGGCCAGCCGCTCCGGCAGCCCGGAAATCTATGTGGTGGCTAAGGGATTCAAGGGCGGTAAGCCCGCCAAGGAGAAGACAGAATGACGATTACCGGTGGATGTTATTGCGGTGCTGTTCGCTATGAAGCTGAAGGCGATCCGATCATGAAGGCGCGCTGCCATTGCCGTGAATGCCAGTTCTTCACGGGTGGCGAAGGCAATGACTTCATCGCCATGCCGATTGCCGGTTTCAGGGTCACGAAAGGCCACCCAAAGGCCTTCACGCGAGGTGACCTGACGGGCGCCGCAACGCGGGAGTTCTGCGGAAACTGCGGCACGCCGCTGCTCACGCGATCTCCCGCCTTGCCGATCGCTGTCATCCTGAAAGTCGGCGCGCTGGATGATCCCAAACATTTCGGCGGTCCGCAGGTCATCCTGCAGACAGCCGATGCGCATGCGTTCCATCTTATGCCGGAAGGTGTTCCGGCTTTTGCGAGGTTTCCAAATTGAAAGCCGCCCTCTTCTGGATGGCTGTCCTTTTGGCCCTGCCCGCCTGTTCGCTGTTCCGGCCCGGGGAAGGGGAGGCGCCTGCCCCCGCCGGATACGCGAAGATCGAGTTTGCGGCCTCAAAAGCCACGCCCGAAGAGCGCGCCGCCTGCCAAGCCGCCGGCGCAACGATCCAGCCGGGCGGAAAGCTCCAGTGGGAAAACTGCGTCCAGCCTTTTGCCGATGCGGGGAAAGCCTGCTCGGGTGATGCAGATTGCACCGGTGAATGCCGGTATGAAAGCGAAGTTGAACTGATCCCCGGCGCGGCTATGGTCGGCACATGCCAAGTGAATGATGCCCGTTTTGGCTGCCGGACGCTCGTCGAGAACGGCAAGATCGCGCACACACTTTGTGTGGACTAGTCCGCACGCACTTGCAGACGGTTTATGGACGGACCTGGGGGCCGAACTGACATGAAATTCCTGTTGTCGATAACTGCCTTATTGGCGCTCGCCGGATGCGCCTGGTTCCACCCGCCTTCGACGTCAGCGCCCGAACTCGCTGAGCCCGCGCCGGCCTACCAGACGGTCACCGTTGGAGGCGAGGTCGCGACCGCCGCAGAGCGCGCAGCCTGCGACGCAGCGGGCGGCGTGATCAGCCGCGAAGGCCTGCTCGGCTGGGAGCACTGCGTGCAGACTTATCCGGATGCCGGGAAAGCCTGCATCAGGCATGACGACTGCCTTGGCACCTGCCGTTATGAGGGACCGCCGGTTGCGCCCGGCTCCACGGTCGAAGGCACCTGCCAGGTGCGGGATGTCGCGTTCGGCTGCTACGCCCTCGTGGACAAGGGCAAGCTTAGGCACGCGATCTGCGCGGACTGATCGCGCACCTAGAGAAGGTGCGCTTCGGCTTCGTCTCTGTGCTTCTTAAGGTAACGCATGAAAGGTGTGCCGCCGGTGCCGACATCGGGGTCGTTGCCGGCCGCCGTTGACGCCTGCCGGTTGATATAGGTCGCCGCGTATTCGAGGTGGCGCGTCCGGAAGCGAGCGAGCTTGCGAATATTGTCGTTGTACAGGTCCCGGATTGCCGGCTTCCCGAGTGCCTGCAGGGCGCCGCGCAAGACGCTCTGCGCGCGCAGGTCATCAATGAAGCGCCGGTGCTGCGGCGGCCGGTAAGCGTGCAACTCATCCAGGAACGAACGCAGAGGATCGCCCGCATGGGCGATGCCCAGCAGCGCATCCATCGCCGGCACAATGGAAGATTGCGAACCCGTCTGCCCTCGGAAGGCCTGCGGCTTGCCGCCGGTTTCGGCGACACCTTCATAGATAAGGCCTTCGCCAAGCGCCGGGTTGTCCTTCCAGCCATGGATCCACGGACGCACCCGGTGGAAATAAACGTACGGATCGCAGCGCTCCGGCATCCGGTCGAATACCGCGTTCACGTCGTCCCAGACAGCGCTCATCGCGCCAAGCGCACGCTCGATCTCGCCTGCATTCTTGTCCTGCGCAGCGCCGACCAGCTTCGCCGCTTCCATCAGCATCTCGCCGGCACGGGCCTCGATGGCGACGTGCACGAGAATGAACCAGGCTTCGTCCATGCCGCCTTCGAAGTGCTGCAGCGTGTGGATGTTCGCAAGGTCGATACCCCCCTTCTCGTCAAACCGGCTCCAGTTCTCGAGCGTGTAGCTGGAATAGGGGAGGAGGGGCGGCTGGCCTATCGTCTTGCCAATTTGCCAGATCGGAATGGCGAGGCAGGCGGGCAGAACTTTCGGTGCGTCCGGTTCACCCCAGACATAGGCTTGCACCATGAAACTGTAATGCAGCATCGCGATGCGCAGTTCGCCGTCGCTGGCGCTTGCACAGAACGAAGTCAGATCGAGCTTGGGCAGCGCTTCGAGAAAGCTGCGAAGGCGACCGGTCGGGATCAGTTCGGGCAGGCGCAAGGCCATCTCGCGGACCGGTTGCAGATCGGCGGGCAGAGTGACGCTGGCCGGGTCAAAGCCCGCCAGGAAGCCGCGCTCGGTGCTCAGTCCATAATCTGACAAGTTCATCTCCGCTCCTCCCCAGGACACGATGGTTACAGATGCAACTAATCCTGCTTCTATCGAGTGCGCCGCGCGGCGTGTCAAAGAGGCTGTGCAGACGGGGTTGGCCCGGAGGTCAGGGAAGGGGCTTCACAAGCCCCCGCGACTCCCTTACTAGGCCAAAAAGGGAGCTCCCCACATGATAATCCGACAAGCGATCACCTTCGATGACGTGCTCCTGCAGCCCGGCGCGAGCGAGGTGATGCCGTCAGAAGTCGATGTCTCGACCTTCCTGACAAAGGCCATCCCCCTCAACATCCCCCTGCTCTCTGCGGCTATGGATACCGTCACCGAAGCGCGCCTTGCCATAGCCATGGCCCAGGCTGGCGGCATCGGCGTCATCCACCGAAACCTGTCGATTGAACAGCAGGCCGGCGAAGTCGCCATGGTGAAGAAGTATGAGAGCGGCGTGGTGATGAACCCTGTCACCATCGCCCCGACCGCAACGCTCGGCGAACTGCGCGAGCTGAAACAGCGCACGCGCTTCTCCGGCATTCCGGTCGTCGAGAAAAGCGGCAAGGTCGTCGGCATCGTCACCAACCGCGATACGCGATTTGCCGAAGACGCGAACGAAAAGGTCGCGAGCCTGATGACCCGTGAAGTCGTCACCGTGAAGATGGACACGCCCATCGAGGAAGCCCGCCGCCTGCTGCACAAGCACCGGATCGAGCGCCTCGTGATCGTCGATGAGAGCGCACGCTGCATCGGTTTGCTCACCGTAAAGGACATGGACAAGGCCTCGCTGAACCCATTCGCTGCGAAAGATCCTGCAGGCCGTCTGCGTGTTGCTGCCGCCTCCACGGTGGGTGATGCCGGCTTTGAGCGCACCGAGGCACTGATCGCAGCCGGCGCAGACGTGGTCGTCATCGACACGGCGCACGGCCATTCGAAGGCTGTTGCGGACGCTGTGCTGCGCGCCAAGAAAATCTCGAACGCCGTGCAGATCATTGCGGGCAACGTCGCCACGGCCGAAGCAACTAAGGCGCTGATTGATGCGGGCGCAGATGCGGTAAAGGTCGGCATCGGTCCCGGCTCCATCTGCACCACGCGCATCGTGGCGGGCGTCGGCGTGCCGCAGCTCACCGCGATTGAAGACTGCGCCAACGCCGCTGCGGCTTCCGGCATTCCGATCATAGCAGACGGCGGCATCAAGTTTTCCGGCGATTTTGCAAAGGCGCTCGCTGCTGGCGCGTCCACCGCCATGATGGGCTCGATGTTCGCGGGCACTGAGGAGAGCCCCGGCGAGGTGTTCCTGTACCAGGGCCGCTCCTACAAGGCGTATCGCGGCATGGGCTCTCTGGGCGCCATGGCGCGAGGTTCGGCGGATCGCTATTTCCAGAAGGATGCCGCGGCTGACAAGCTCGTGCCGGAAGGCATTGAGGGGCAGGTGGCGTACAAGGGCTCGCTCGCGCCCATCATCCACCAGATGGTCGGCGGCCTGCGCGCCGCGATGGGCTATGTCGGCGCCAAGACGATTGCGGAGCTGCATGCAAAAGCGCAGTTCGTGCAGATCACCGGGGCAGGGCTCCAGGAAAGCCACGTCCACGACGTGATGATGACGCGGGAGTCGCCGAATTATTCGCTGCCGCGCGGCTAGATGTAAAAGGCTTGGCCACCCTTTTTGCGCTGTTTGCGCTCTGGGGCTGCACGGGCCATTTGAATGGAAATGCGAGGTCGGCGTGTGAGGCGCCTCGGCGGCGAAGTCCATAAAGTCTTTGGCCGGTCTGCGTGCGTAAATTTCTACCGAACAGTTGCAAACCGCGCACTGATTGAGACGAGCGCCCGGTTGATTTCATCGCGGACTACGCGCGCCGTGCTGCTTGTTCGAATTAGCACCGATACCGTACGTCTCTGGTTTACTGAGGCGTTTTCCTGAAAAGTCATGGCCACTTTCCGGAACGCCGCTATAGGATGCCCGCAATCCGACGACCCTGATGTGCATGGCCGCTATTGCATATTCCGGCTGGCCCGGCGCGGGGCAAGGCATCATTCCTGATGTGTACTTATGCTCGCCCTGACGAGGCCCGCGCCACATCGCCTCGGGCGGCGGCCCGCCGGGGCCTGGTTCG
>NZ_JBBEBT010000053.1:0-7310 GCF_040882205.1 Hyphomonas sp. | reverse complement strand
TATTTAACGGTAACAAGGAAAGAGGCCTCATGACTGTCAAATCCTCGATCTCACTCACCGACGAACAGGCGTGCCTTCGCACGCCAACTCGTCGAGAAGGGTTGATTTACGTCCGTCAGCGCTGCGTTGCAGCAAGGACTGGAGCTGTTGCGCCTACGCTTCGAAAATGACGAGTTGGAACTTGAAGCGTTGCGAACTCTTCTAATCGAACGGCAAAGAGGAACGTTCGTATCCAGCGACGGCATGATGAACGCCATTGCTGGCGCAGCGGCCCGCAAGCGCGCCAAGCATGGCCTATGAGGTCGCCTTCGCGGCCGATGCCAAACGCGACTTCACACTGATTTTCGAGTTTCTGGTCGATAGCTATGTGGGATTTGGCGATGACACCTAAACAGCCATCATGCACGCGCAAGCGCGCGTGCAGTCGATCCGCGAAGACATCACTAGACTGGAACAATTGCCCTATCGCGAAACGCAGCACGACGGCATGCTGCCTGGGCTTCGCCATTTGACAATTGGGCAGGCCATTGCGTGATTTAACATAAATGAAGATCTGAAACTTGTTCGGGTGCTCGCCATTTTTTTGGCGGCCAGGATCATGTCCGCAGGATGCTAACGCGGTTGCTAGGCGAGTAACGCAATGGCGGCTTCAGAGTAGTTCAGCCGTTCTGACCCGGCGCCGTCGACTGGTGCGCCTGGCGCGCCTGTCCCTTTGCGGACATGATCTGAACCCATCGCGGCGCGGAACTTCACGTTTATATATCGTTCAATGCGGCATTAGCTGCAGTCGTGAAGGCCCCAAGGTCGAGGCTTGGATTTGCAGCTACGTTTCGTAGCCATCGACCGCTGGGTAGACTGGTCAGTGACGTTGATCCGGGCGGCAAGGCCGCATGCAGTCTATCTGTGGCTTCGGTATCTACCGGTCGCCAGACTACGAGACCGGTTTCCGGAAGCGCCAGAAGCTCAAGCCTTTTATCGGCTGAAATGAATGCCGAAAATTCGCTGGCCATCGCCATGCATTTTTCAATCCGCGCGGCGATACCTTTGCGGCCCCATGCGAGTAAACTCGCAAGGAGCGGTACCGCAACCGCGCCATGTGATCCGAGGACGCCGACGTTCGGGGTTTTAAGATACGCCCCGCCGAAGCTCATTGCTGCGTGCGCGTGTGTCGCGTCGCGAAACAGCACCAAGGCGGACCCTTTTGGCTGAAACAGCCATTTGTGAGCGGAAATTGCGACCGAGTCCGCACGCTCAATGCCCGACAGGCGCGATGAATATTGCGGCCTGAGCCGCAGAGGCCCGGCCCAGGCAGCATCGACATGGGTCCAGGCTGCGCCTCCAATCAGACAGAGATCATCAACAGCTCCAGTGCTCGTCGCCCCGGCGGTGAGGACCAGGGCCGTCCGGCTCAGATCGCCTTGTAATGTTTCAGCCAGTAGTGACCCTACTGGCCAGCACGGCAAGGGACGCGTCGGCAATCCAAGGATATGAGCAGCTTTGGCGACCGACAGATGCGCGGTCTCGGCATAGGCAACCTCCTGCACTCCAGCGCATTCGCGCGCTGCCCATAGTGCGGTCAGATTCGCAACCGTCGAGCCGGGCACCATGTGGCCGCCGTCCATGCCGAAAAACAGAGCCAGCCAATCGACCACCCGCGCCTCCAGATCGCGCGCGACCGGCGCTGTCGCTGGATGAAGCAGGTTTTGGTTGAGCGACGCGTTCCACAAGGTCGTGGCCCAGCTTATCCAGGGCGTGGGCGGGTCCATCTGCGCCATTGCGGCGGGGTGACCAAGGCGGGTCGCTCCGCCAAGGATCAACGGCGCGAGCAAATTCAAGGTGGCGAGTGCGCCCAGCCCGACTTCAGGCAAAGCGTGCGGGATGGGCATCGTCGCCATTTCCGACGTTCTCCATCAAGTCAATGGCATGAACGAGTGCTTCTCGATCAAACGTAAAATCCGGATCGGCCATGACGGCTTTTAACCGAAACAGCAGGCAGCACAAATCGCGGTTCACTCGTGGTAGTCGATCACGAGATTGAGTCCGCCGCCCACCCTAAATCTTCATCCAGCGACAGGCCGCCCATGACCGCTATCGGCGAATTGCCGACAGGGAGCGGCGTAGGGCCCCGATGACCGGACTGAAGTGACCCTGCCGGTCCCTGATCGACGCCGTCAGAGGGGTTAGCTCAAAGCGGGCATTGACACGTTGCGAACAAGGTGGATGTTTTCCCGGTCGGCCCTATGGTTGCTTTACTAGGGTGATCGGCGGCGTGCTGCGTGTTTAATGATCTATGATGTGGCGAAGTTTCTGCATGTGACGGGCGTCGCCATGCTGATGGGGAACATCACTGTCACTGCGATCTGGAAGTTCTTTGCTGACCGCGACGGGCGGCCGGAAGTACTTTCCTATGCCCAGAAGATGGTGACCTATACCGACTGGTCGATGACCGTCTGGGGCGTGGTGCTGATCATCGGAGGCGGCTATTTCATGGCCATTTCGGCTCATTATCCACTCGGGCAGGGCTGGCTTCTGTGGAGCCAGATACTTTTCGTTCTGTCAGGGCTGATCTGGATACTCGCGATCGTACCAATTCAGGTAAAACAGGCCCGTTTGGCGAAAGCGTTCGCAAAGGGAGATGTGGGTGAGGTATATCGTTCGTTATCGCGGCGCTGGCTGGCGTGGGGGCTTGTGAGCACGTTCCCTCTGTTGGTCGCGACATGGCTGATGGTGGTGAAGCCAGTCTGAGGCGTGCAGCGCGTCATCGTGCTGCAGGCGGAAAGTTCCTGATGCCCCAAGTCCTCAACGGTCAAAGAGCCCGCCTTTTCGAAGTTCGCCGTCTCCCTGGGAAACAGGCTCGCAGCATAACGCGCAGGTGTCCCACCTTCACATTTGTATGGCAGAAAGTGCTGGCGATGTAGTGTTTGGTGATCGCAAGGCGAACGTCTGCAATCGGCGATGACCCGCCTGGCGGGGGTGAGGGTTTCGGACGGCGCGATTGGCCCAGAACAGCCGGTGAGGACCATTCCTGCGGCAGAAGCCTGGACCAGTGATTTCGCATCGCTAAAGGAAACCACCCTCGCTGCAGGAACCCGGCCGAACAGTCTCCAGGTTATCCGAAGGCCTTTTTCACTGAGTGAGTGGATCTATGAACGAGAAGAAGCAACGACGCACTCATTGGCATTGCAACCTTCTTCTCTGCGGCATGGATGCGATTTGAATCTCATAAGGAGCGCGCAAACGTAAACAGCAGCAAGCCCTGAGTATCGGTTAGTCATTCGGAAGACTGGATTGCGGATTTTGGCGCCCGAGAACACGCACGATCAAAACGCCATTGGCCCCGGCCTGGTAATAGATGGAATGCGCGGCATACACCGAGCGGCGATAGCCAGCGCGGATATGATCGACCTCTTGCCATAGCTGCGGAGTGTCCGCGTGTCTGCCCCAGGCGTGCGATCAGCCCCTCGTAGTATTCGTCCGCCACTTGCACGCCGAAGCGATCGATGCCCCACTCGTACAAGCGTTCGAGGTCCGCATCGGCCGCCTGGGTTAAATGATAGCGGCCATCAACCATTCAGGGGCTTCCGCTTCTTCACCGCCGCGCGAATTTCTTCGGGTCCGCGCGCGCTGAGGCCACTTCTCTCGCCTTCGACGAGCGCCGCGCGGATGGCCTCGATCTCGGAAGTTTCCTGCTGCGCCTTGCGGATCAGGTCGCGCAACACCTCGCTGTCGTTCGTGTAAGCGCCGCTGTCGATCTGCGCCTTGATCCAGTCATTCTGAATATCGGTCAGGGTGATAGTCTTTCGGACTGTGGTCATTGGTCGGCTCCTTCGGGCGAATTAATCATACTATTGATGTGTTATAGCACGTTTTTGGGCATCCTCGGCAAGAGTTCTCGGTCGGGTTTGACCACGTAGTCCAAACTGTCCGTCGCGTTGGATGGGAGAGGCGCTGAACAGCTATCGGTCGCGGGATAGCTTGCAAATTGCCCAGTACAAGAGCTCGTGCGGCAGCGCTGTATCACTGACCGATATCGGCGATGAATTGCCTGATGGCATAAATGAGACTCCGTCTGCCATCGCCAGAATTGCTGCCGTTCGGCAGTTTGGATTACTCGTGCATTTCCAGCGGCAAGTTTGCCCGTCCGGCGCGATAGCGGACGATCGGTCCCCATATTTGAAGACTTCGTTCTGAGGCATCGCAAGGCGGCGAGACAGTTGGAAACACGCCCGCCATTTTGACCCGGTCGCAATCGGGCTCGCTTCGTTGTGTCGACTTCCGGAGGCCGGCGCTTCTTCGCTGCGATTAAGCGCCTCAATACGATCCGCGCTCGTGCCCACAACTTATCGCCAATGGAGCTGTCGATCGTACGCGCAAGAGACCCAGGGGCTACAACGAAACGGTCCGTGCCGATGCGAAACACTTGGAATGCTTCGCAGAAGCCGATCGCGCCTGATTGAAGGGAAAAGCGCACGGTCCAAAAAACACGAATGCACTAGCGAATATACCAGGAGCCACTTTTGAATAAAAATATCAATTAAAACAGTGTTGTATGGCGGAGAGACAGGGATTCGAACCCTGGAGACGCGTTAACGTCTACACACTTTCCAGGCGTGCGCCATCGACCACTCGGCCACCTCTCCGTTCACCGCAAGCGGCGTACGCGAGCAGATAACGGATGACAGGCCCGGTCGCAAGCTTGTGATTGCCGCCTTGGCGTTTCGTGCCCATATCTCGGCCTTAAGAAAGGGAATCCGCCGATGTTCTTCTCCCGCAAGCCCGCTGCGCTGCCAACCCGCGAAACCGCCCTGCCCGGTCGCAGCCGCCCCATCCCCACCGCCGCCGTCCATTTCGTCAGCGGCCGCCCGCTCGGGGCCGAGGCGCCCGCCGGTTACGAGACCGCCGTTTTCGGCCTCGGCTGTTTCTGGGGAGCCGAACGGCTGTTCTGGCAAACCAAGGGCATCTGGCTGACCCGTGTCGGCTATGCAGGCGGGATCACGCCGAACCCCACCTATGACGAAGTCTGCTCCGGCGGCACCGGCCATACCGAGATCGTCGAAGTCATCTTCAATCCCGCCGAAGTCGCCTTTGCGGACCTTGTGAAACTCTTCCTCGAAAGCCATGACCCGACGCAGGGCATGCGGCAGGGCAACGATATCGGCACCCAGTACCGCTCGGCGATCTACTTCGCGAGCCGCGCGCAGGAGGCGACCGCCCGCGAGATGATCGCCGCCTATAACGCCGAACTCGCCGCCTCCGGCCACCGCGGCGCGGTCACCACCGAACTCGCGCCCCGCCCCGACGTGTTCCTCGCCGAAGACTACCACCAGCAATACCTCGCCAAGAACCCGAACGGCTATTGCGGTCTCGCCGGCACCGGCGTGAGTTGTCCGTTGCCGCCAGTAAAGGCGAGCTGAAACTGCTCTTATGAGTCAAGCCATGCGATGTCATCCAAACAAGGTCGCAGGATGGGCCATATGGACTGAAGGACGAGGAAAAGGGCCTTAAGACCCGAAGTTCAGCGAAAACCGCTTGCGCGACTCGATCATTGCCTGTGCCTTGAACAGTGCGTCTGAAGCAGTCTGTGCGCGCTGTATTACCGGATCGCCCCGCAGTCCTTCGACCGCCTGCGCCAGGTGCGAGATCGCTTCCTTCACGACCGTCTGGTCGAACTGTTTCTCCGCCCGGACGATAAGTGCGCGGCCGAGTTCCAGCTTCGCCTGGATGATGCGACCTGTATCGGCGGTCAGCGTTGCCGTGCCGAGATGGCCCCGGCGCATCGCGATCACCTTGTCCAGCGCCGACAGTTCGCCGAGATCCTCGGCCACCCGCACACCCGCGGCGCAGAAATCAGCCTCGATCTCGCTGCGAAGCGTCTGCGAGACCGGCAATTCGTTGGCCAGCACGCTTTCCAGCTCATTCGCCAGGTCGCGGATCTTCTCGGCGCGGAAGGCTTGCGGATCGGACAGCGCCGGCTGCAGCTGCTTGGCAATCAGGTAAGCCGCGAGGCGCGCGACATCTTCGGTCTGCGCCTTTCGCGACCCAGGCAAAGCCACCGTGAACAGGCGCGCGTCGGCTGCCGACAGCCCGCCCCCCCGGCTTAGGCCGTGCACTTCCAGCCCGCGCTCACCCTTACCGTGCCAGCTGGCCCAGACAAACAGGTCCGCGTCGGCCGTGGCCATTCGCTTGCGGGCCCGGGCAACGGGCTCGCTGCCCAACCCGCCCTTCAGACGGCCCATCGCAACCAGTGAGAAAGGCGCGCCAAAGGCAAAAACCGGCAAATTGCGCGACAGCGCCGAGGACAGCCATTTCGAGGTCCGGCCGGCAGACGCGCCTTCCGGATGCGCCATCAGGATCCGGAAGCCCGGCGCCCGGCTGGCCTTCGCCCGCGCCGCGCGCACCGCGTTCATCACGTTGCCGCTGATCCGGACAAGGCCGATGATCAGCTTCACCAGCAGGAAGACGCCCACGAGTAAAATCATGGCTGCGCCGAACAGGGCGAGCCATTCGGCGCCCGGTATGTTCGTCTTCAGCCAGGAATCGGCGGTTTCAAGCCAGCCGGTGATCAACATTCTGAACCTGTCCTCTCGCGCCTCAAGGCGATACGTTTCTTACCAAATCCTTGCAACAGTGAAACTCTCTATTCTCAGGACCCTGCCGGCCATGCGCACCCGCTTTGCCCCCTCGCCCACAGGTCGCCTGCATCTTGGGCATGCCGCCTCCGCCTTTGCGGTCTGGGACACGGCCCGCGCCGAGGGCGGCGAAGTCCTCCTGCGCATCGAGGATATCGACCAGACGCGCTGCCGCCCGCACTACGAGGCCGCGATCCTGGAAGACCTGGCCTGGCTGGGGCTGGGCTGGACCGGCGAGGTGCGCCGCCAGTCCGACCATTTCGCCAGATATACCACAGTTCTCAATGCCCTTCGCGCGCGGGGGCTTGTTTATCGCTGTTTTCTCACCCGCAGGGAGAGTGCCGCCCGCCTGCCCGCCGGCGCCGATCCGGACGAAGGCGGCCTCGTCAGCCGCCCCCTCCCCCCAGCCGAAGAGGCCGGGCGCCTCGCCCACAACGCCCCCTTCGCCTGGCGCCTGTCACTGGACGCCGCCCGCAAGGCCCTCGGTCCGGCCTTCGCGGCGCTCACCTATACCGAATGGACCCCAGCCGGCACCCACGACCTGCCCGCCCGCCCGGACCGGTTCGGCGATGTCGTCCTCGCCCGCAAGGACGCGCCCACCAGCTACCACCTCGCCTGCTGCCATGATGACGCACTGCAAGGCATAACCCACATCATCCGCGGCGAAGACCTGCGCGAAGT
>NZ_JBBEBT010000052.1:0-1284 GCF_040882205.1 Hyphomonas sp. | reverse complement strand
CACGATCATCCGATTTCGGACCATGACAGATAGTTGATTCCATCCGGTCAGGCTGGAACGAGATAATCCCGCTTGCCGATCTGCACGCCCTGTGTGCGCAGAAGCGCGTAAGCCATCGCCGCATGGAAATGCAGGTTCGTCAGGATGAAACTCTGCAGGTATTGTTCCCCGGTCATCGGCATCGTCGCCTGCCCCATCGGAATCTGCAGCACCGTTTTTGCCGTTGCGTCGATCTTCGCATCATCAATGGCATTCACGTAATCGATGGCCTTCTGGCACCGCGCGACCAGATCGGCAAAGGTTTGCTCCGTGTCCGGAAAGTCCGGCATGTCCATTCCGGCCAGGCGGGCCGCGCCGCGTGCAACCGTATCGCAGGCAATCTGCACCTGACGCGGCAGGGCAAACATATCCGGGTAAAGCCGCTGCGCGAGCACCGCTGCCTCTTCACATTTCAGCGCGCCGACATAGGCCTCGCCCTTCATCAGGAGGCCCTTCAGGGCGCCCAGGGTCTGGTTGGTGGAGGTTTTCAGGAGGTAGGAGATCGTTGTGGTCATTCAGGCAGTCCTTCTGTTTTGGAGGGGGCAGGTGCGGGCGCGCGGCGCGCCGCATGAATTTCCGGCAGCATTCCGTCTGCTGCATTGAGGACGTTCACCAGCGTGTCGGCCGCCCGGACATAGAAGTCCAGCGTCAGCGATTCAAAATCATCCGAGGGGTGGTGATAGCCCGGGTGATCCTCGACACCAAAATACAGGAACGGGATACCCGCCTGATGGAACACGCCGTGGTCGGATTGCAGCGTCCAGTCATTTGCGCCGTCTTCCGGACGGTCATGGCCCTGTAACAGTGTGACGGGCGAGACCTTCGCCACTTCGCTCACAAGCTCCGACAGCAAGGGGGTATGGTGGACGCCGGCCGCATAGAGTTCGCCCGCTTCCGAGCGGCCCACCATGTCGAGATTGATGTTCAGCGCCACGCGGTCCATCGGCACGCCTGGGTCGAAGGCGAGGGCCCGCGCGCCGAGCAGGCCGATCTCCTCGGCGTCCAGCGCGACGAAAAGGGTGTCATGCCTGGGCCGGCGTTTGACGAAATACTCCGCCAGTGCGGTCAGCATTGCGGCGCCGGAGGCATTGTCGTCCGCGCCGTTGTATATTTCACCGTCCTTTATGCCGAGATGGTCGTAGTGCGCCGTCACCAGGATCACAGGCCCCTGCCCGGGCGTCTCGCCCGGCACCCAGCCGACGAGGTTTACGCCGGTCCCGGCGCTCGCGTCGGCAGTCTTCGGCA
>NZ_JBBEBT010000051.1:0-1287 GCF_040882205.1 Hyphomonas sp. | reverse complement strand
TCAAGACACTGGCCGCCGAGATTGTTCATCAGCGTGCTGAGTTCTGCGTCGGACCGCTTCTCGATCAGCGCCGTCAGCGGCCCCTGGTCCCCAATGTCATCAAGGATGCGCTTGCGCCAGGCCGCGCCTCCCAGATAGGTCAGCGCCGAATAGAGCGAGTTAGGGCATGCCTCGATCCAGTCCTTCAGGCGCCCGCCGCCCGGTTCTTCAAACGCCGCGCGCTGCTTCGCGCCGAACCGCAGCACTTCCACGCGCCACCCGAACGCCTTGAAGATCGCCTCTACACGCGCCCAGAGGCCTTCATGCACTACGCCGTCGAGGCTCTGTCGGTTATAGTCGATGATCCACCATGTATTACGCAGCCCGTGCTTCCAGCCTTCCTGAAGACACTCGTATACGTTACCTTCATCAAGCTCCGCGTCGCCCACCAGCGCCACCATTCGCCCTGGCTGGCGTGCGCCCGATCCAAGCTGCGTCCACGGACGGGCTAAAAGGTAATCCTGAATAATTGAAGCAAACGCCGTCTCGGCCACGCCGAGCCCGACCGAGCCGGTGGAGAAATCCACATCGTCGATGTCCTTGGTCCGCGAGGGATACGACTGTGCGCCGCCATAGCCCCGGAAGTTTTCAAGCTTCTCCAGCGTCTGGTTACCCATCAGGTAGTGCACCGCGTGGAAAAGCGGCGCCGCGTGCGGCTTGACCGCCACCCGGTCTTCCGGCCGCAGCACCTGGAAATACAGCGCCGTCAGGATCGACACCAGTGAGGCGCAGGAGGCTTGGTGTCCGCCGACCTTTACGTCGTCATCTTCCTTCTCGCGCAGGTGGTTGGCGTTGTGAACGGTCCAGGCAGCCAGCCACAGCAGGCGCTGTTCAAGGGTCTTCAGGTGATCAATCGGAAGGGTCATACCCCGAGGTAAATCAGGGCGCCGCCCAAGTCCATAAGGCAGAGAGGCCTCAGCCCCTCCTTCGGATTAAGGACGTCCGCGCTGCGCTTTGTCGAACATGTCCACCAGCGTCGTGCCCGGCATCGAGTTCATGGTCTGCACCCAGCCCGGCATGCCTTTCAGCATATCCGCCGTGTCCGACCAGCGGCGCACATTGGCATCTGCCGCGCGCTGAAAAGCCTCGCGCATATAGTTCTCGTCGGCGCTGTCAAAACCGTCCGACAATGTGATCGAAGAGAGGCTCATCATGCTCTTCTGCATCGTGAGCAGGGTGTCGAGTGAGGCGGCGGTCATCGCCGTATAGGCGCGCCAGGAATTCAGCCAGAGTTCCATCATTTCCTGT
>NZ_JBBEBT010000050.1:0-7448 GCF_040882205.1 Hyphomonas sp. | reverse complement strand
TGTCTCCGCGTTTCGACACCCGGCCGTTCCGGCTGACCTCTCCGGATTCGTATCGTCTTGGGGTGAGCCCGAGGTAAGCGCCCACGCTCGACGAACTGCGGAACCTGGCGGCATCGTCAAAGGCAGCAACGACTGCCATGGCGGTGATCACCCCGACACCAGGAGCTGTCATCAGTAGACGTACTGTCTCATGTCGCCTGGCTATCGCCTGTATCTTCTTGTCGAGCACAGCGATGCGGGCCAAGATGTCACGCCGGGCTTGCATCAGTGCCTCAAAGACCGGAATGAGCTCAGGCGCAACAGCAAGCTCCCTTTCGATGATTTCGTCGGCGCGGCGTTTGAAGCCACCGACCCGCTTTCCGAACATGACCCCGAAGGTCTTCAACAAACCCCGGATTTCGTTTTCCAGCCGCAAACGCATGCCGACCAGAGCATCCCGCGCTGTGAGCATCGCTCGGTTAACATAAGCGTTGTGGCTTTTGATCTGCACGGCGTTGAACCAGCCCGTGCGTATGATCTGGGCAAGACCTCGGGCATCGTGCGTGTCGGTCTTGTTGGGCATCATCTTTAAAACGCCATTGGCATGGCGCGCGTCGTGATTGGCAGGCTGACGAGGAGATCATCGCTCTTCTGGCTGATCGTTTCCAGTGTCATGTACCTGGCGCGCTGGACGGGCCACTCGTCGTTTTGTTCGAGCAGGAGTGCGCCGACGAACCTGACGATGGATTTGTCGTTTGGAAAGATGCCGGCGACGTCGGTGCGCCGCTTGATCTCACCATTGAGCCGCTCGATCGGATTGGTCGAGTGCAGCTTTGTGCGATGCTCTTTCGGGAACGACATGCAGGCCAGCACATCGGGCTCGGAAGTATCCATGATCGCCGCGAGCTTGGGTACTTTCGGCCTTACCTCGTCGGCAACGGCGCGCCGTTGCTGGCTGGCAGTTTCAGGTGTTTCCTGGGCGAAGGCTGTGGCGATGAAGGCCGAGAATGAGCCGGGCCAGAAAACGATCCGGGGGATCGTTTTCCCGGCGAATGCGCCGCCCGCTCTTGCCGGCATGAGGCGGCGACGGCCTGCGAGCAGGCTGAGGTAGGAGTGAGGGCCTTGCGCTGACGCGCCAGCGATAGGGTCGGCGGCGATGATCTACCGGGCGATGAAGAGGGATCGCAGCGAGAAGGATATCTCGGCGAAGGCCTTGGTCAACTGAGCAGAATCTGATGCGTCGAAAAAGTGTGTTTTACTGCTGGCGCAGTCTTCAAGGATTTTTTTGATAGTTTTGTCCGTAACTTCGAAAGCCACAGTGTAGACCTCGATATTTTTGGCCTTGATGTTGGTACAAAGTTCTTTTGTGTAGTTATTCGGTTCGGTTGGATTGTTCACTGCGTTGACGTTATGCATACCGTTACCATGGTTCATGCGCTGTGTGTTCTGACCATCCGTCATCAGGACGATCACCTTGCGAGGGTTTGAGTTTACGCCGTCCTTCCCATAGGGCGCAGCCTCTGTTAACGGGATCGGACTTGAGATCACGTTGAAGCCCCAGGCGAGGCCGGAGGGGATGTAGGTCTCGCCTGACGCCGACAGCGCAGTGATCGCCTGCTTCACGGTGGTCATGTTGGTAGTGAGCGGCGTGATGACCGAACCGCAGGTCATGTTGAGGTAGCCAGGATAGCGGCGCTTCGGATCATCGTCAGACACGTTCTTCGGATAGGCGGGAGAGCCTGTGCAGCCATAGTAGGTGTGCTTGACCGTCGAGTCCTTAGAGCAGTGGGTGATCGGCGGTTTCAGCGGGACGGTGACGCAGTTGAAATTCTGGGAGCATGTCGAATTGTATGGCACGCCGTCATTATACTTGACGCAGGCAAAATACTTCGTCTGGCAGGTCGTTTTGCTCGTCTGGGTCCAGCAACTGCCCTTAACGTTCTGGGTCCAGTCGGCGGGAACATCCATCCAGGGTTCGTTACGCCGCGCAACACCGGTGTTCACGTATTGGGCGAAGGGAACTACGGCGATCTTGACGTTAGCCTTCGCGTCGGCCGTGAGGGTGTTGACCAGATTGGTGGCTGCGGTCTTGAGGCTGGTCAGGCGAGCGCCGGACATCGACCCGGTCGTGTCGAGAACAAGCGCCAGCTCAATCGTTTCGTCCAGCCCCCTCTGGACTTCCGTGGATACCTCGATCTTCAGGTAGTCGACGTTCATAAGACCCAGACCGATCGTCCCGACCTTGGCGTTTACAACCCCGGTCACGGAGTCGTTTTCTCCGTTGCTGAAGGCCGAGGTGAACGTGCTGGAGACGCTTCCGGATGCTATGAGCTGCGCCTGTAGTGCAGCGCCGCCCACGGCGCCGAGCTCGTCGTCGGTCAGCTGTCCGGCGCGGGCCGCCATAAGTACCGCCGTATCAAGGGCGTTTTGAAGCAGGGCCTTCTCCGAGGACGCCCGCGCGAAATCGATCCCGCCGAGCACCAGCAGCGCGACCGGGAAGAGGGACAGGCCAAACCAGACCGCGGTCATGCCGCGGATGTCGCGAGTAAAAGCCCTAAGCCGGTTCACCTGGCTCAGCATTTTTTGTCCTGGGCGCAATTCTGCCTCCTCCTTAAACCGGGAACGAAGTATAACCATGGATTCGTTTATTACCCGTTATTCGGCAAGCGCCCGGGCCCGGATGAGTGTTCTGGTGAAGCGGATCTTGAAAAAGCAGGGCTATCCGCCCGATCTTTCGGATGCTGCTGTGCAAACCATTCTGGCGCGGGCCGAGGCGCTCCCTGAGTCTCCTTCGGTTTCATAGACTGACAATTTGAACATTAGTCAGCACAAAGACATTTGTATCATTTGAACCGCTGATAAGAGATTAAGAACGCAGTGCGAATTTAATTCCAGTTTATGCAAAATTTTTATCCAGGCGCGGTAAAGTGCCAGTCTGTCTCAGCTGGCTTTTACCCTCATGCTCTCTGCCCCATCTTTCTGAACCGCGCCGGCAAACCCGGTAGCGTCCCATCACATGATGTAATTCGTGCACGCCGTTTCGGCTGCGGTGATGGTTTCAGTTGCCCACACCGGGCAGACTGAGAACAGGGTTACTGACGATCCCGGCGAGACTTTCCAGTGACATGTATCGCCGGGTGAGTGCCTACTCATCGTTCTGTTCAAGCAGGAGTGCGCCGACGAACCTGACGATGGATTTGTCGTTTGGAAAGATGCCGGCGACGTCGGTGCGCCGCTTGATCTCACCATTGAGCCGCTCGATCGGATTGGTCGAGTGCAGCTTTGTGCGATGCTCTTTCGGGAACGACATGCAGGCCAGCACATCGGGCTCGGAAGTATCCATGATCGCCGCGAGCTTGGGTACTTTCGGCCTTACCTCGTCGGCAACGGCGCGCCGTTGCTGGCTGGCAGTTTCAGGTGTTTCCTGGGCGAAGGCTGTGGCGATGAAGGCCGAGAATGAGCCGGGCCAGAAAACGATCCGGGGGATCGTTTTCCCGGCGAATGCGCCGCCCGCTCTTGCCGGCATGGCCAAGCACGTTGCGCATGAAGTGAACCCGGCAACGCTGCCAGGTCGCGCACAGCACTTTCGAGACCGCCGCCTTGATGCCTTCATGGGCATCGGAGATCACCAGCTTGACCCCGCGCAGGCCCCGCCGCGTCAGGCTGCGCAGGAACTCGGTCCAGATCGGTTCGGCCTCCGATGTGCCAACCTCCATGCCCAGCACTTCGCGGCGGCCATCGGCATTGACGCCGACGGCGATGATCACGGCGACAGACACGATGCGGCCACCGCGGCGGACCTTCATGTAAGTGGCGTCGATCCAGACGTAAGGCCAATCGCCTTCGATCGGTCGCTGGAGGAAGGCGGTGACCTTCTCGTCGTTCGGCGGGAAATCGATTTTCGATTGATTTCTGACCCGCCGTACCCTCGCACAGCCGACTGACCTGGCTCTTGGAAATCCCGCTCATCCCCATAGCCTTGGCGCCGTCTCGGCCATCCGGCGCGGTTCCAGAAATGAGGGGAAGTAACTGCCCTTGCGCAGCTTCGGGATACGCAGCTCGACCGTTCCGGCCCGGTTCGGCGGGAAATCGACATGCGATTTCTAGCCCGCCTCACCCCAGTCCCTGTCACGGTATCCGTTGCGCTGGGCAAGGCGCAGAGCAGACTTCTCCCCATGCGCCGCGCCGGTCGCTGCACCGACCTCCAGTTCCATCAGGCGTTCGCCCGCAAAGCCGAGCATCTCACGCAGCAAATCGGCATCCGGGGTCTTCTCTACAAGCGTGCGCAGGTTCATCATGTCGTCGGTCATCGGCGGTGTCTCCAGTTGTGGGTCGGTGTCGCAACCAAACCCTAACGGAAATCGCCGATGACCACCCGCAAAGTCGCCCGCTCCGCCAGCTCTCGGGACAAGCGCTGCGCGGGCGACTTCGCTAACCGTCAGCTACACCACGCTGCGGGACACGATCGAGATGTGTAAAGAATCCGGCCTTCCGTACCGCTTTGAACCGCGCCTGCAAACCCGGAGGCTGTTTGGCCGGGGTCCTGCAGTGAGGGTGCTTTCCTCTAGCGATTCAGGGTCATGGGTCCAGGCTTCTGGCGCAGAGATGGTCCTGACCGGCCGTTTAGGGTCGGCTCTGATCGTAATCGGCGGCGAGCGGCAGGGTCAATCGGTTCGTGTCGTTCGGCTGCCTCACCGCCGTCAGGGCCGCATTTCGCCGAAGACGGACAGTGTTACTACCGCTCCACAAGCGCTCTCGCAATTGGCAAAGATCCACTTATCCCGCGATCAACAGATGTTCAGACGAACCGATCCACCTCTCTTTCCTGATGCGCGGTTCGCCCTAGCTGACGCAGCATTATGATTGCGGTTGTGTTTGGAAGTTCGGGAGATATCGGGCGGGCGCTGGCAGAGGGCCTGATCGCCTCCGGCAAGTATGCGTTGATATATGCGGTTTCGCGTTCGGGCGCGCAAATCGCGGGCGCGGTGAACCGGCAGGCCGAGTTCACCGACGAAGCAGAGCTCGCGCCGCTGGCCGCCGAGATCGGCGCAGCGGGGCCAGTCAAGCTTTGCCTCGTCGCCAGCGGGCTTCTTTCGGACACGGACCTGCAACCGGAGAAGACTTACAGGGCAATGACGAGTAATGCGTTCCAGCGCGTGTTCGCGGCCAACACGATTGCGCCGGCGCTGATTGCCAAGCACATGTTGCCGCTGATGCCCAAGGCGGAACGCAGCGTGTTTGCGGCGCTGTCGGCGCGGGTCGGGTCGATCTCCGACAACCGGCTGGGCGGCTGGCATGCCTACCGCGCCTCGAAGGCGGCGCTGAACATGCTGCTCCGCAATTTTGCGATCGAGCAGTCGCGGCGGGCGCCGGAGAGTATCTGCGTGGGACTTCATCCGGGTACGGTTGATACCGGGCTCTCAAAAGCATTTCAGGGCGGCGTGGCGGAGGGCAAACTGTTCACACCGGCGCAGGCCGCGGGGTACCTTCTGGACGTGATAGATGGCTTGACCCCGGAGGATTCAGGGAAGTGCTTCGACTGGACGGGAGAGGAAGTTCCAGCCTAGAGGCTGAACCGGCCTTCGATGACCGTCACGGCGGCGCCCGTCAGCTTGCAGCGGTCCCCTTCGAGCTTCACGCCGACATGGGCGCCGCGGCCGGGATAGGCCTGGAAGCAGCGCGCCTCGGGCTTGCCGAAGTTTTCCGCAAGGATACGCGAGAGCATCGTGTGCCAGCTGCCGGTGGCGGGGTCTTCGTCGATGCCGGAGCCGGGCGCGAAGAAGCGCGAGGTAGCGTCCACGCCGTCGCCGCCGAGCGCGAAGCATCCGAAATTGCCGCGGTCCCAGCCGCCCCCATCGGCGCCGAGCGTCCTGAGGGCGCGCTGGTCGGGGCTCAGCGCGCGCACGTCCGCCGGTGTTTCGAAGCGCGCTGCGTAGAACATGCCGCCCCAGGCCTCGACGGGCCGTACGCCGAGCGCGGCGGCGATTTCATCCGTAACCGGAACAGGCCGGACGGGCGCGGATGGGAAGTCCATCTCGAGTTGTCCGCCCGCCAGGCGGCGTACGAGGAGGCGGCCGGATTTAACCGTATCGAAGGCGATGGTCTCGCCGGTGAAGCCGCCATAGGCGAAGAGGACATGCGCCGAAGCAAGCGTCGCGTGGCCGCAGAGCGGGACTTCCACTGCCGGCGTGAACCAGCGCAGTTTCCAAATGCCCTCCCCCGCCGGGACGATATAGGCGGTTTCGGCGACATTGTTCTCCGCCGCGATGGCGAGAAGGGTTTCGTCCGGCAGGAATGCGTCCATCGGCATGACGCAGGCCTGGTTTCCCTCGAAGGTTTTCGAGGCGAAAGCGTCAACCTGGTAGAAAGGATAGCTGGGCATCGGGGCACTCCGTCCTTGGGGGGCTGTGATGGCACAGGCGCGGGGGAGCGCGCAAACGAGGAATTCTGATGGGGTGTTGAGGCCGGCTTCACGCAGCAGGCCCGGCCGCGGAGGCGGAGACCAGGGGGTAGATCTTCTGAATTTCGCTGGCTCTTCCCCCAGCTTCAGAGAGGGAGAGTTGCCTGACGGGCTGGGAGGAGTTGTTGTGCACTGTTTTCGAATGAACGTGCACGGAGTGCCCGCGCAAGGCACGCCTCTCGCGACAGTGACTGAACCCTCAGCAGCGAGGGCGCGCATGAGGCGGGCGCCGGCAGCCTGCGCAGCGCTGCCGACGATTGGCGCGCTTGATCCGGCTGCAGAAGAACCCGGCGAAGCCCTGCGTGCCGGCAAAGGTAAGCGTGACGCGGCCCCAGCGGATGAAAAGCGGGCGCTTGCCCTGCTGCAAGTGCAAGGTAATTGTTGTGATACAACCTGAACCTTGGCCGCACGGGGAAGCCCACATTGCCCGAGGGGGGCGATGTCCCGGGAGACGCCAGTTGAGGCGACCTCGTGCTGCAGGAGGAGTTTCCGGTCCGGCCATTTTGGGCGGGCCCCTAACTCTGCAGGAGTGATCCACGTTCAAATCCGCCGTATCGGCCGTTACGGCCGCTATTGTCCTGTCGCCCGCCGCGTTTGCGCAAGGCGCAAGGACGGTCACCCTGCCGCATGACTATGACGCGGGGCTGGTCTGGAGCGATGCTGGCGAGCTGGCTGATACAGGTCGACGAGGTAATGCTTGCGGCCAGTCCTGACCGGCCGCTGACGGCCGTGACGCCTCGGGAAAATGTGCCCGGCAAGCCGGCGATCAGGACGCAGCCGGTCCTGTCGCTGGCTGCGCCGCCGCCGCCCCTGCCGAGGACAAGCGTGAAGACCGCTCGCGATGCGCCAAACTTTTCCTTCGCGCGGCCTGATGCGGTCATTGAGCTGGGCAGCTTCATGGCGCCAGCAGTGACCGTGACAATCCTGGCCGGGCGAGGCATCCAGGTGGTGCGGGCGCCTGCGCCTGTCATCGCGGGGGCGGCGATATCGCGCGGAATTTCTGGCAGCT
>NZ_JBBEBT010000049.1:0-7455 GCF_040882205.1 Hyphomonas sp. | reverse complement strand
TCCCCTGGCGGCCACAACCTCGCCTTAACTGGCGCGATTTATGCATGGTCGCTCGCGAACTGTACTGCCCAAAGCCGGAATCCTCTTTACCATGTCACTCCTGCCCCGCCTTTTTGGCTCCAGAAAGTCTGCGCCGGTCCAGCACGCGCGGGTCAATCAGGTTGCGGCGGCCGTGCCCGCCAGCGCTCGTCCGGTGCGTGTGCAGGTCTACCGCGAGGTCTATGTCACCTACGAGTCCGGCTATCGCCGCAAGGGCATCGTGATGGACTTCACCGACACGGGCCTGCGCATCCGCTTCCCGACCAATGAACGCCTGCCGGCGATTGTCTACGTCAATGCGCGCTCGGTGGGTATGGAAGGCGACGCGAATGTTGTCTGGCACAAGAATACTGAAGCCGGCCTGCGCTTGCGCCCGTAGGGTTCCGGTTCGCCTTTTGCGCGATCTGGCTTGCCAAAATTCATCAACCGCGCACTCTGACCTTGCGTAAACCGCAAGGAAGGAAACGCTTATGTCCATCATGAAATCAGAAGAGATCATGGCCGAGTCCTCGAAGTCGTTCGAGGATGCGATCCAGGTGGCGATCAGCCGCTTTTCAAAGACCGTGCGGGGGCTCGCCTCGTGCCATGTGAATGCGATGTCGACGACGATCAGGGACGGCAAGATCGACATGTACCGCGTCAACATGCAGATGACTTTCCAGGTCGATGCGCCGCCGGAAAAATCCGGTCACGGCAAGAAGAAGAAATAGTCTTCACCGAGAAGTTTGGACCAGAGGGGATGGCGGCTGCGCCGCAGGCCCTATATCCATGCGAAGAAGCTGCGTGGAGCCTTGCATGCGACGTCACCTCTCCATCCCCGTCCTTGCCGCCCTGTTCGCCGCTGCCTGCGGCGCGCCCGCCAGCAGCGAGACGGCGACCCCCTCCCCCCTGAAGGAAAACCCGACCATGTCAGCCACCCAGTTCACCTCCATCAATGGCAAGCCGCTCGACCTGACCGCCCTCGGCGCGAAAGCCATCCTGGTGGTGAACACCGCCTCGAAGTGCGGGTTCACGCCGCAGTACAAAGGCCTGCAGGCGCTTTACGAGGACAAGAAGGACGAAGGCCTCGTGATCGTCGGCGTTCCCTCGAACGATTTCATGGGCCAGGAACCGGGCACTGAAGAGGAAGTGAAAACCTTCTGCGAGATCAATTATGGCGTCACCTTCCCCCTGACCAGGAAGTACCATGTGAAGGGCAAGGAAGCGCACCCGTTCTATGCCGCCGCCATCGACAAGCTCGGCAAGGACGCCGAGCCCGGCTGGAACTTTCACAAGGTCCTGATCAAGGGCGACGGCACGCCGGTAAAGGCCTATGGCTCGAAGGTGAAGCCCGACGACGCCGCGCTGATGGCGGATATCGAGGCGGCGCTGAAGGGCTGAGCCCCGCCCGGCCTTGACGACCGCTGCGTCAGAGCGCCTAAGTCTCTTTATTGCACCCGCTCAGAAACTTCAGGAAGGAACGCCCTCATGTCCGATAAAGATCCGGTTGTAATCGTTGGTATGGCCCGCACCCCGATGGGCGGCCTGCTGGGCGACCTCGCTGGTTTTTCCGCCAACGAGCTTGGCGCGCTGGCGGTGAAGGCCGCTGTTGCCGAAGCCAAGCTGAAGCCGGGCGAGGCCAATGAGATCATCATGGGCAACTGCCTTCCGGCAGGCCAGGGCCAGGCCCCTGCCCGCCAGGCCGGCATCAAGGCCGGTGAAGACAAGGGTCTCGAAGCCACCACAATCAACAAGATGTGCGGCTCCGGCATGCAGGCGGCCGTCATGGGCCGCAATGCCATCCTCGCGGGCGACGCCGATATCGTCATCGTCGGCGGCATGGAATCGATGACCAATGCCCCGCACCTTCTGAACGTGCGCAAGGGCCACAAATACGGCACGATGGGCGCCGAAGACCATATGGCGCTCGACGGCCTGACCGATGCCTATGCGAAAGGCCCGATGGGCGTGTTCGCCGACAAGATCGCTGGCGAGTACCAGTTCACCCGCGAGCAGCAGGACGCCTACGCACTCGAGACGCTGACGCGCGCGCAGAACGCCACCAAGAACGGCAAGTTCAAGCGCGAGATCACGCCGATCACCGTGAAGGGCAAGAAGGGCGATACCATCATCGACACCGATGAACTGCCCCGCACCGCCATGCCGGACAAGATCCCGACGCTGAAGCCTGCCTTCTCGAAGGATGGCACGGTGACCGCCGCCAACGCTTCGGCAATTTCAGACGGCGCCGCCGCCCTCGTACTGATGCGCGAATCGGAAGCCAAGAAGCGCGGCCTTAAACCGCTGGCGAAAATCGTCGCCTCCTCCAGCCATGCCCATGAGCCGGAATACTTCACCACGGCGCCTGTGCCCGCGATGAAGAAGGCCCTCGCAAAAGCCGGCTGGAAAATCGAGGACGTCGATCTCTGGGAGGTCAACGAAGCGTTTGCAGTCGTGCCGATGATCGCCATGAAGGAACTCGGCATCAGTCATGACCGCGTCAACGTGCATGGTGGCGCCTGCGCGATGGGCCACCCGATCGGCGCTTCCGGCGCGCGCGTGCTGATCACGCTGATCGCGGCGATGGAAGACCGCGGCGTGAAAAAGGGTATGGCGTCGCTATGCATCGGCGGCGGCGAAGGCATCGCCATGGCGATTGAACGCGCCTGATACCGCATCGCCCTCTGGGCTGAAACCCGGCCCGGACGATGCAGCAGGCATCGTCCGGGCTTTTTCATTTCAGGATGTTCCCATGCCACTCCAGAACCGGGTTGATCCGTTTGGCGCGCTGCACGGCGTGCCGGCGCGCGGTCTGCTCATGGGCAAGCGGGGCGGCTGTTTGCGCCGGCCTGATCAGACCCTTAAGGCGCGGCGCTGGACGTCGCGGCGCTGGATAATCTGTGTACTGAGTTTCAAGGACCGGCGGCGCAAACTGATGCAGCCGGGGTTCTATACCGAACTGTTTTTCCTGGACGAAGCCACGGAGCTGGCAGGCGGGCACCGGCCGTGTTTCGAGGGCCGCCGCGCAGACGCGTCGCGGTTGCGGGATGCGCTTGTCTATCTCGGCTACCTGGAGGCGGGCGAGATGGTGGATGCGCTCGATGTGCAGGTCGCCGGGGAGACGCAGGCGGTCATGCGCGAAACCGTTCAGCCGCACACGCTGCCAGACGGCGCGATGCATGCTGCGGGCGAACGCGCGTGGCTGAAGCATGCAGGCGCCGCGCAGCCCTGGTCATTCGCGGGCTATGGCCCGGCGCAGGAGCTGCATGAACGCAGCGACCGCCTTACGCCGCGCCTGACCTGCGGGGCGCTCGGTGCGGGCTACAGCCCTGTTATTTATCCCTCCGTGTACGCATGAGTGCGGCGCCGTCTCCAGGCGAGATCGCCGCACACTTCCGCGAGCAGGCAATGTTCTGCCGCACGCTGGGCTCGCCCTTCATGGCCGAACTGTGCGCCTTGATGGCACTCGACATCGAGGCGGGCGGGCCGGTGGCGTCACTTGTCGAAGGCTGGCCGGGCAATCCGAGGCGGGATGCGCTTTCATTGCGGATCGCCGGATACCTGCATCACAGCGTGCTCACCCGCGCCGCGCCGGATCTGGCGGCCGTCTATCCGGGGCAGGAGGCCGGGTGGGAGATCAACCGGATCTGGCCGCTCGCCCGTGACTGGCTTGCGGACACGGATGCTGCAGCGCGCGCTTTCCTGCAGTCTCCGCCGCAGACCAATGAAGTGCGCCGGTCCATCGCGCTGTTGCCGGGTTTCCTGAAGATGGCCGCGACGTTTCCGGGCCCCATGCACCTTCTGGAACTTGGCGCCAGCGCGGGCCTCATCCAGAACTGGGACCGCTTCGGCTACCGGACGCAGGGTTGGTCACGGCCGGGCACGAGCGGCGTGCAGATCGACACGGACTGGATTGGTCCGCCGCCGGAACATCTGCCGGTGACCGTTGAGATCGCCTCCCGCGCGGCCTGCGACCAGAACCCGGTTGACGTGTCCGACCCTTCGGCGGCCCTGCGCCTCAAATCCTATATCTGGCCTGACCAGTCCGAACGCCTCGCCCGGATCGACGCGGCTATTGCGCTGGCGAAGAAAACCGGCGTGAAAGTGGACAAGACGGACGCCGCCGACTGGTTGAAAGCAAAACTCGCGGCGCGGCCCGGGAAAGGCCTGACGGTGATCTATCATTCTGTGTTCCTGCAATATCCGCCGGCCGAGGTGCGCCGCGCGCTGCTGGCCATGACGGAGGCGGCGGGCGCGGAGGCAAGCTGTGAACGCCCGCTGGCCTGGCTATGCTTCGAGCCCGGCGCATTCTTTCAGGGACCCGGTCAGGTTGGCATCAATCCCAACGATTTCATCACCTACCTGCGCGCCTGGCCCGGGGGCACGCAAAGCCGCCTGCTCCGCTCGGACGGGCACGTCACGCAGGTTGTTACAACCTGATCCGGTCCGGGGCGTTGGAGCCGTGATCGCCTTTGGCGAAAATCGGGGTATGATGCGAAGGCTGCGAGGGGAGCGGGCGAATGACCGACTATTACGACTTGCCGCCACCGGAGAAGGAGCGGGCGAGTATCTGGTGGGCCGTTGTGCTGCTGCTCCTGCTTTTCCTGCTGGCCCTCTGGGCGACCTGGTGGTCGCTGCGGCTGCAGCCTGGCGAACTCGGCGAAGAGCCGGTGCTGCCGGCCGCCGCCCTGCCTGCTGCGCCGCTGGTGCGCACTGAGCCGCCACCGCTGGCGCCTGCGATCACGCCGGAGCCCGAAGTGCCCGCCGAGCCGGCCGCTACCGAGCCCGTTGGTGAAGTGCAGCCCCAAGCCGGGCCGCCGCCGCTATTTTCAGATGCGCGCTGGCGCGAGACAGCGCGGTTCACCGGCACGGATGCAGCAGGACGTGTTGCGGAGTTTACCGCCTATGTCCTGGTCGGCGACGAGACATGGACCTATGCGCGCGCCGACGCGGTGTTTGCCGCCGGGCTCAGCCAGCCGGTTGAGACCGCCTTCGGGAAGCTGGAACTCGGCGCAGGCATCTGCGACCTGACCGGCGTCATTGCGGTAGGCGCAGCGTCCGTCGAAGGCACGTCCGAGCAGAACACCTTCCTCTCGCATACGCGCGGGCATGCCTTGCGGGCGGCGATTGCAGCAAACCTCCCCTGCGAACCCGGCGACGTGGCGGCCAGCGTGCTGGACCTTGGATATAGCCGGGCGGATGTGACCTGCCCGGCCGGAAAGGCAATCTGCCCGGATGTGTCTGCGCCGCAACGGCCGATCGCGATGGTGCTGGTGCGCGCCGATGATCCGGGGACGGATATTGGTGAGGCGCTGAAGACTGGCATCGCCGCGCACGAGGCCGCCGGCGCGAGCGTCCTGCCGGGCGTCAGCATGTCGGACTATTCGGCGTTCGACCTGCGGATCAGTCGCTGATCTTGGTGGTCTGACGTACCAGGCCGAGCGGCAGAGCCGTCGTGCGCTTGGCGACCCGGATGACGATGCGCGACTGCACGTCGGACACGAGCTTCGAGCCGAGCAGCTTGTCGCGCAGGAAGTTGTCATAGGCGTGCATGTCGGTGGTGACGATGTGGATCATATAGTCCACCGCGCCGGTGACCGTCATGCACTCAACCACTTCCGGCCAGGCCTGTACCATAGATTCGAAGGCCTCGAGATTTTCGCGGCTGGGCAGGGACAGCTTGACGCTGGCGATGACTTCAAAGTCGAGCCCGAGCGCATGATTGTTGATCAGCGTCACCCGGCCAAGGACGAAGCCGGCTTCCTCCATCCGCTTGATACGCCGCCAGCAAGGCGATGAGGACAGGCCCACGCGCTCGGCAATCTCCGCTACGGACAGGCTCGCATCGCGCTGGATAAGGTCCAGGATACGGGCATCAACGCTATCAAGTTCTTGGGCCAATTTTCCAGAATTCCAATCTATCGAGGCAAATTATTGCCCCAATTAGCAAAAAATGCGCAATATAGGCAAGCAATTTCGCGCGATTCACCCAATAATATACCTTGGGGAATCCTAGGATCCAGATTTTATGAAGCACCGCGAAGTTACGCTGGACGACAAATATGATCTTGTCGAGGGCAAGGCTTACATGACGGGAATCCAGGCGCTGGTGCGCCTGCCGCTTGACCGCAAGCGGATGGACCTTGCCGCAGGCCACAACACGGGCGGATTCATCTCCGGCTATCGCGGCTCGCCGCTTGGCGGATATGACCAGCAATTGCGCGCGGTGCAGAAGCGCCTCGATGCGCATGACATCAAGTTCTGGGAAGGCCTGAACGAGGACCTTGGCGCGACCGCCGTCTGGGGCTCGCAGCAGCTCGGTCTGTTTCCGGGCGCCAGGTTCGATGGCCTGTTTGGCATCTGGTATGGCAAAGCGCCGGGCGTCGACCGCACGGGCGACGTGTTCAAGCATGCCAACGCTGCCGGAACCTCCGCGCTCGGAGGCGTTCTCGCTGTGATCGGCGACGACCATAACTGCAAATCCTCTACCCTGCCCTCACAGTCCGAATACGCGATGCAGGATGCCGAAATCCCGACGCTGAACCCCGCATCTATCCAGGACGTTCTGGACTATGGCATCCATGGCTGGGAGATGAGCCGCTTCTCCGGCGCCTGGGTCGGCCTCGTCGCGCTCGCTGACACGATGGACTCCGGCGCGGTGGTGAATGTCGACCTCGCCCGCTTCGCGATCCAGCGGCCGAACTTCGCGCTGCCGGAAGACGGTGTGCACATGCGGCGGGGCGACGCGCCACTGAACAAGGAAGCGCGCCTGCGCCAGGTGAAGCTGCCGGCCGCGCAGGCCTATGTGCGCGCCAACCGGCTCGACCATGTCATTCTCCCCTCGCCCAAACCGCGCCTCGGCCTGATCGTGACCGGACAGGCCGCGCGCGATGTATTTGAAGCGCTCGACGCGCTCGGCCTCAGTCCGCAGGAAGCGGGCGCGCTGGGCCTCACCATCTACAAGGTGGCCATGCCCTGGCCGCTCGAGCCACAAGGCATCCGCGAGTTCTGCGCGGGCCTTGAGCGCGTCATCGTGATCGAGCACAAACGCCCGCTGATCGAAGCACAGCTGAAGGCGGCGCTCTATGACCTGCCGGACAGCCGCCGCCCGGTTATCGAGGGCAAGAAGGATGCAAACGGCGCGCCTCTGCTTTCGGACATCGCCTCGCTGACGGTTCCGGAAATCGCCAATGCGCTGATGCATGCGCTGCCCGGCGGCTGGGATACTTCGCGCGCTGCGGCTTATTTTGACCGCGTCGGCCGCGCCTCGGAAGCGGCCCGAACCAATGCCTCGCCCACCGTGCGCTCGCCGCATTTCTGCTCGGGCTGCCCGCACAATACCTCGACCGTGGTGCCGGATGGCAGCCGCGCGCTCGCTGGCATCGGTTGCCATTACATGGCGAACTTCATGCCGGACCGGAAAACCGACATGACGAG
>NZ_JBBEBT010000048.1:0-1310 GCF_040882205.1 Hyphomonas sp. | reverse complement strand
ATGTTCCAGACTTCGGTCGCCGCCGCGATGATCGTCAATCCTGCCGTAAGCAGGAGCAGCGCACGCTCGACCAGCTTGAAGAAGGAGAGGCCGAGACGGCTGTTGATCTGGCCCGTGGCGGGCGGAACATCTGGATTGCGCGGCGTCATGGCTGAACTCCATTTTAACACGATCTACTCTTTTGAAGGCGCGCGGCAACCGGGGGCTTGAAAGCGGGCGGCCTCCCCGGCTAAACCCCCGCTCATGACCGACACACCTCCCGACCGCCTCTCCGTAAACCCGCGCAGCCCGCACTATGACTATGACGTGCTCATCCGGGGCGTCGGCGTGCGCTTTCGCGGCGAGGAGAAAACGACCGTCGAGGAGTATTGCGTCTCCGAAGGCTGGATCAAGCTCACCGCCGGCAAGGCGCTGGACCGCAAGGGCAATCCCCTGACGATAACCCTGAAAGGCCCCATCGAGGTCTGGTTCAAGGACGAACCGGCGGCCTGAGCAGCGCCAAATTCGCAAAGACACCCCAAAAGCCCTGTGCGAGCCCTGCCGCGCCGGGAAGGCGGGGGACTAAATGACACTGCACCAGGGCGGGCCATTAAATGCATCGACAACACTCTCACGCAGGTCACCGCTCCCAACTGGAGCGGCGCCGCCACCCGAGCATCCCGGCAATAAGCTAAGCCAAGGCCCGCCAGCCGATATCGCGCCGGCAGAAGCCTTCGGGCCAATCTATGGTATCCACCGCCGCATAAGCACGGTCCACCGCCTCACGCAGCGTGTCGCCGCTAGCGGTGACGTTCAGCACGCGCCCACCCTTTGCGATGATCGTTCCATCTGGCGCCGCATCAGTGCCGGCCTGGAACACTGTGACGCCTCCGATCTTGCCGGCTTCCTTCAGCCCACGGATCACGCTGCCCTTGCCATAGGGGCCCGGATATCCCTTCGCGGCCATCACCACGGTAGCGGTCGGCTTGAAGCGCTCCAACTCGAACAACGATTCAAACGCTGCTTCATTGCCCTTCAGCCCACCCGTCGCGGATGCAAGGATCGCAGGCACAATATCGCCCGCCAGGCCCGCCATCAGCACCTGGCATTCCGGGTCCCCGAAGCGGGCGTTGAACTCGACCACCTTCGGGCCGTCCGCCGTCACCATCACGCCGATATACAGCACGCCCTGATACGGCATACCGTCCTTCGCCATACCCTTCAGCATCGGCGCGGCGATCTCGCGCTTCACGCGCTCCATGATCTCGGTACTGACGACCGGCGCCGGCGCATAGGCGCCCATGCCGCCGGTGTTCGGCCCGGTATCGCCG
>NZ_JBBEBT010000047.1:0-7524 GCF_040882205.1 Hyphomonas sp. | reverse complement strand
CTATCAGGCAGCGGAGATTACCGCGACCGCAGCGATCGCCGAACTGGAAGAAATGGCGGCGGAGGGCAACCCTGCCCTGCTGCTGTCGCGCCGGCCAGATATCGCGGCGCTGGAAGCGCGCGTCGTGTCCGCCGGTCTGCGGGCCGAGGAAGCGCGTCTCGCGATGCTCCCGTCGCTGCGGGTGACGGGGTCTGCGGGCACCAGTTCGACCGAGTTCGAGGATGTGGTGGATCCGTCGCTGATTGCGGCGCGGCTGGTCGCGGGCCTCGTGCAGCCGTTGTTCACCGGCGGGCGCCTGAAGGCGACGCAGGAGGCGGCGATTGCGCAGGCGCAGGCCTCGGTCGCGACCTATGTCAGCGGCGTGCTCGGCGCCTGGCGCGAAGTGGAAGATGCCCTGACGGCGGACGTGCTGCTGGCGCAGCAGGAAACCGCGCAGGGCGTTGCTTTCGAAGAGGCGCGCTATGCCGAGGAGCTGGCCGAGCGCCAGTATATCAGCGGCACCATCACCATCTTCAACCTGATTGACGCACAGACGCGCCGCCTGACAGCTGAAAGCCAGCTGGTTTCAGCCCGCGCCAGCCGTGCTATAAACCGCGTATCCTACCATCTCGCGCTCGGCGGCGGCGTACCTGCCCCGGCCGCAGACACCACCACCGCCCCCACCGAAGTCCAGACGCCGCAGTAAGCGGCAGGAGCTATATCCCCATGGGACGACTGATTGCCATTATCGCCCCGATCGCCATCATCCTCTTCCTGGGGATCGGCGGGTTTCTCGCCGTCCAGGGGATGAAACCCGAAGCGGAGAAGAGCGAAGAGCCGCGCGCCGGCCTCAATGTGTTTGCCGAGCCCGTGAAGGAAGTTTCGCTGACGCTGAAGGTGGACGCGCAGGGCGAGGTACGGCCGAAAACCGAGATCGTGGTGGCCCCGCAGACGTCTGGCCGGATCGCCTATGTCTCGCCGGACTTCATCGATGGCGGTTTCATCCGCCGCGGCCAGGTGCTCGTGCGCGTTGATGCGCAGGACTATGAGCTGGGCGTGGTGAGGGCGCGTTCGCTTGTGGCGACAGCCGAGCAGCGGCTGGCCCGCGAGATCGCCGAGTCCGAACTGGCGCTGCAGGATCTGGAAGACCTCGGCATGACGGATGCCTCGCCGCTGGCCCGGCGCGAGCCGCAGCTGGCAGAGGCACAGGCCTCGCTCGACGCGGCGAAATCGCAGCTGAAGGACGCTGAGCTTGCATTGGCGCGCACCGCCGTGATCGCGCCGTTCGATGGCCGCGTGCGCGAACGCAGTGTCGATATCGGCCAGGTGGTCGCGCCAGGACAATCGCTCGGCCGGATCTTCGGCAATGATATCGTGGAAGTGTCCCTGCCCCTGAAGGACGCCGAGCTTGGCCGTCTTGGCCTGCCGATCGCGTTCGCCGACAGCGAGACCACGCCGGGGCCGGAAGTGGTGTTCACTGGAACGGTGGGCGGCGAGCCGCGCACCTGGAAGGGAAAGGTCGTACGCACCGGCGCCGCGGTCAATTCGCAGACGCGTCAGATCAACGTGATCGCCGAGCTGCGCGATCCTTTCGGTGCAGGCGCCGACAATGGCGCACCGATGGCGCCGGGAATGTTCGTGAACGCACAGATCCTGGGCAAGAGCCTCGACCGCGTGATGGTGGCGCCGCGCTCGGCGCTACGCGGGGATGACAAGCTGTATATAGGCGATCCGGACACCGGGAAGCTGTCGATCCGCACAGTCAATATAGAGTTTTCGGACCGCGACGGCGCCTATTTCCATGAGGGCGCGGACGTCGGCGAGTTGGCAATCGTCAGCCCGATCCAGGCCCCATTCGACGGCATGAGCCTGACCGTGATGCAGCGGATGGAAGACGGCACCGTGAAAGTTCATAATCCGCCCAAGGCCGCCAAGACTGGTGAAACGGAAGTGGCAAAAGCTGACACGACTGGCGAGGGAGCCGCCCAATGAAAGGAATCGTCGCCTGGTTTGCCCGTAACTCGGTTGCCGCAAACCTCCTGATGTTCATTCTCTTTGCGGGCGGCGTCTTCGGCTACTTCGCGATGGAGCGGGAAATGTTCCCGGTCGTGAAGGTTTCCGGTGCCTCGGTGTCGGTGGCCTGGACCGGCGCGAGCCCGCGCGACATCGAAGACCAGATCGTGACCCGGATCGAGGAAGCGGTGGCCGACATCAACGGCCTGGACCGCGTCACGTCGGTCTCGAGCGAAGGCTTCGGCGTGGTCAACATCCGCGGCCGCGACGACATCGACATGGACACCTTCCTCGACGAGGTGAAGCTGCGCGTCGATCAGATCAACAACCTTCCACAAGCCGCGTTTCAGCCGCAGGTCCAGCGCTGGGAACGGCGCAACTGGTTCATGGGTATAGCGGTTCATGGCAATATGGACGCGCGCACCCTGCGCAAGATCGGCGACAAGGTGCGCGACGACATCGCGGCCATGCCCGGCGGCGAACTGGCCGTTTTGCAGGGCACGCTTTCGGAACAGGTCAGTATCGAGGTATCCGAAGAGGCGCTGCGCCGTTTCGGACTGACCATGTCGGATGTGGCGAATGCAGTGCGCCGGACATCGCTGAATTCTTCCGGCGGGCGGATTGAATCACCTGTCGGGGACGTGGCCCTGACCGCGCGCAACCTTGCGGATACGGCCGACCAGTTCGGCGAAATCATCATTCGCCAGTCGAGCGAACAGGGGGCGGTCCGGGTGGCTGATGTGGCAACCGTGGTGGACGGCTTCGTCAGCGACAAGCTGCAGGCGAGTTTCAACGGCCGCACGACGACATTCGTGATGGTGCCCGAGCCTGACAGCATGGACATCACGCGCTACGCCGAAGGCTTCCGCGACTATATCGAGCGCGCCAACAATCCGGCCAACGGCATCCTGCCGGAAGGCACCAAGATCGACATACTCTGGGACGATTCCAAGACCTTCCAGGCGCGCATGGACCTGATCAGCACGTCGGCGATTTCCGGCGCCATCCTCGTGATGATCGTGCTGCTTCTCTTCCTCCGCCCGATTGTCGCCTTCTGGGTGACCATCGGCATCTTCGCGGCCTTCGCCGGCAGCATCATGCTGTTCCCGGCGGCGGGTATTTCCTGGAATATCCTCTCCACCTTCGCCGTGCTGCTGGTGATCGGGGTGATCGTGGATGACGCGATCGTGGTCGGCGAGAATATCCACAAGGAGGTCGAGAGCGGACGGCGCGAAGGCCTCAATGCCTCGGTCATCGGTACACAGCTGGTGATGAAACCGATCATCTTCGGCGTGCTGACGACCATCATTGCCTTCCTGCCCTGGGCTTTTGTTACAGGTCCGACGCGGATGTTCACCCAGCAGATCACCTTCGTGGTCGTCATCTCGCTGGCGATCTCGCTGGTCGAATGCCTGCTGATCCTGCCCGCACACCTCGCGCACATGAAGAAGCAGAAATTCGAAGGCCCGACCGGTCCGCTGATGCAGTTCCAGCGCCGCATTGCCGACAGCCTGCTGTGGTTTGCCAACAATCTCTACCGGCCCGTGCTCGAAATGGCGATCAAGTTCCGGTACGCGACGCTTGCCTTCTTCTTCTCGATCCTGGCGATTGCCATTTCGCTTCAATCGAGCGGCGTGGTGCCGTTCAAGTTCATGCCGGAAATCGAGGCGGACCTTATCCAGGTCAGCATCCAGATGCCGGACGGAACGCCGTTCGAGCGCGTGATGCAGGTGCGCGACCAGCTGCAGGCCGGCGTCGTGGGCGCAACGAAAGCAACCGATGATCAGCACCCGGAAATTGCGGGCGGCCTGATCCGCGATGCGTCCATCGTGGCCTCGGGTACCCAGGTTCAGGCCTGGATCAGCCTGGTGCCGCCGGAAGAGAGGCCCAAAGACGTCCGGTCGAAAGACCTTACTGACGAGCTGCGCAAGGCCACGGGCGAAATTCAGGACGCGGAAGAGATCAATTTCGAGTTCACGTTCAACCAGCCCGATACCGGCCTGACCTTCGCGCTGAGCCATCCTGACCTCGACCGTCTGCGCGCCTCCGCAGACTACATGAAGGCGCACATGGCCACATATGCCGAGGTGTATGACATTACGGACAACCTCTCCTCGGCTGCCGAGGAAATCCAGATCACGATGAAACCCGGCGCCGAAACGCTCGGCATCTCGCTGGCGGATGTGTCGAACCAGTTGCGCCAGGCCTATTTCGGCGAACTGGCCGACCGGATGGCGCGGGACGGCGAGGACGTGGAAGTGCGTGTGCGCCTGCCGATCGAAGCGCGAAATGACCTCGACAGCCTTGCCTCAATCCGTATACGGACCCTTGACGGGCGTGAGATTCCGGTGACCGAAGTTGCAAACTTCGAGTATGCGCCGGGCATCAACCGGATTGTTCGCCGCAACCGGTTGCGCTCAGTGTCGGTCTCTGCCGAAGTGCTCGGCGACGGCGGACGCGCGCGCATCATGGAGGCGATGGAGAAGGACTTCTGGCCTCAGTTCAAGCAGGAATTCCCCGACGTCGAGCGCGGCGAGGCCGGCGGCTTCGAACAGGAGCAGGAATTCTTCGCCGAGATCGTGAGGCTGATCCTGATTGCCGTCGGGGCCATGTATATCCTTCTGGCCATCGGCTTCAGATCCTATGTCCAGCCGATTCTCCTGATGATGGCCCTGCCCTTTGCCTATTGCGGCGCCATTCTCGGTCTCGCGCTGACCGGTACCCCGATGGCGATGTTTGCCTTCTTCGGGATTGCGGCCGCCGCCGGCGTCGTGATCAACGACAACCTCGTGCTGATGGACTATGTCAACCGGCGCCGGGATGAAGGCGCGGGCGCCGTGCAGGCGCTGGTCGATGCGGGGGTGTCGCGCTTCCGGCCAATCCTGCTGACTTCGCTGACGACCTTCGTGGGCCTTGCGCCAATGCTGTTCGAAAGATCCGTACAGGCACAATTCCTTCAGCCGATGGTCGTGTCGCTGACCTTTGCGGTGACCTTTGCGCTGTTCGTCTCGCTGCTGATGGTGCCGGCGATGTATGCCATCGGCGCCGAGATCGGGCGCATCTTCGCCTGGACATGGGGCGGCAAGCCCTATCGCAGTATCGGCGAAGGCTATTCGGGACATGTCACGATTGATGAAGACGAACTGATCGGCACCAGCGCCGGGGACGGCATCGGCCGCCCGGCACCTGCCGAATAACCGGGCCCCGGCCCAGTAGAGTAAGCCAAGACCAGTCTTAGAAACGCCCCGCCCCGATGGCGGGGCCATGCAGGGAAAAAATGTCCATGAAGAAACTTCTGCTCAGTGCAGCCTCGCTCGCGCTCATCACGGCTTGCGCGCACCACAAGGAAGCGCCGGCCACCGCGGTGGCCGAAACGCTGGTGCCGGAAAAGGCCGCAGCGCCCGGAAAGTTTCTGACCGAGGAGGGCCTGGAGCTTTCAGCGGCTGATGTGTGGGGCGACTGGGGCGTGAACCTCGAGACGCGCGATACGTCCGTGCACCCCGGCGACGATTTTTATGCCTACGCCAATGGCGCCTGGCTTTCGACCTTCGAGATTCCGGCAGACCGTACACGGTATGGTTCGTTCGACCTGCTTGGCGAGAAATCCGAGCAGCGCGTGCGCAAGATCATCGAGGAGCTGGCCGCTGCGCAGCCTGCTGGCGGTACGATCGAAGGCAAGGTCGCCGCCTATTACAACGCTTATCTGGACACCGGCGCCATCGAGGCGGCCGGCCTCGCGCCAGCTGAGCCGATGCTGGCCCGTATCAAGGCGGCTGCAACGCGCGAGGATCTTGCGGCGCTGTTCGCCGAAAACGGCGTCTCTTCGCCTCTCGGCGGCTTTGTCGATGTCGATTCCAAGAAGCCGGATGAATACATCTTCTATGTCAGCCAGGCCGGCCTCGGCATGGGTGACCGCGATTATTACCTCGTCGACAGCGAGAAGAATGTCGAGCTGCGCGCCGCTTATGCGGCGATGCTGACGACACTGCTGACCGGGGCCGGCTACGCCGATCCGGCGGCGGCGGCCGCGAGCGTGATGGCGATTGAGACAGATATCGCGAGGGCCCACTGGGACCGCGCACTCGGCCGCAACCGGAACCTCACCTACAACAAGCTGACGATGGCCGAACTGGTCGCCCTCGGCGGCGCCTTTCCGACTGCGCTGATGCTGGAAAAGTACGGCATCGGCGACCAGTCGGCGGTCGTGGTGCGCCAGCTGACGCCGACGCCGGAAGAGATCGCCGAGAATGGTCTGTCTGCGGAGGATGCCGCCAAGGTGTCCGGCGGCGGCGTTGAAGGCATCTTCAAGCTGATGGCCGAGGCGCCGGTCGATAGCTGGCAGGCCTGGCTCGCGGCGAACTATCTGCGCACCCATGCCGATGTGCTGCCGAAGAGCATCGATGACACGGTGTTTGCCTTCTATGGCACGGCGCTGACCGGCACGACCGAGCAACGCCCGCGCTGGCGGCGCGGTGTCGCGGCGGTTGAAGGCGCAATCGGTGAAGGCGTCGGCAAGGTCTATGCGGCGCGCTACTTCCCGGCCGAGAACAAGGCCGAGATGGACAAGCTGGTGGCGAACCTGCGCACGGCAATGGCGTCGAATTTGGGCGGGCTGACCTGGATGGGCGAGGCGACCAAGGTGGAGGCCCGCGACAAGCTGGCAAAGTTCACGCCGAAGATCGGCTATACGGAGAAGTTCGAGACGTATGACACGCTGATGGTCGGCGCCGGCGCGTTCGGGAATGCCGACGCGGCGGGCGACTGGGCGTACGAGGACATGATCTCGAAACTGGGCGAGCCGATCGACCGGACCGAATGGGGCATGCTGCCGCAAACGGTGAACGCCTATTACTCGCCGGGCCGCAACGAAATCGTGTTTCCGGCTGCCATCCTGCAGCCCCCCTTCTTCAATCTGAGCGCCGATCCGGCCGTCAACTATGGCGGCATCGGCGGCGTGATCGGTCACGAAATGGGGCACGGGTTTGACGACCAGGGCTCCAAGTCGGACGGCACGGGCGAGCTGCGCAACTGGTGGACGCCCGAGGACGAGGCCAATTTCCGCGGCCTCACGGACGCGCTGGCCGGCCAGTACAACACCTTCTGCCCGCTCGATGACGGCAAGACCTGTATCAATGGCCGCCTCGCACTGGGCGAGAATATCGGCGACCTCGGCGGCCTCTCGATGTCTTACAAGGCCTACAAGCTCAGCCTCGACACGGACGGCGACGGCACGATCAGCGCCAGCGAGGAGGCCCCGGTGATCGGCGGGCTTACCGGCGACCAGCGCTTCTTCATGGGCTGGGCGCAGATCTGGCGGGCCAAGTACCGCGACGAGGCCCTTCGCCGCCAGCTGCAGCAGGGCCCGCACTCGCCGCCGGAATTCCGGGTCAACGGCGTGGTACGTAACTTTGATGAATGGTACGAGGCGTTCGACATCGGCCCGGATCATGCACTTTACCTGGCTCCGGAAGAGCGCATCCGCATCTGGTAGCGGTTTACGGTGTTTACGGTTGTGGCCGCCGACGGGTAAAT
>NZ_JBBEBT010000046.1:0-7535 GCF_040882205.1 Hyphomonas sp. | reverse complement strand
CGGCTGCGCGATCCGCGCACGATCTTCATGGTAGGCGATGAGAAACAGTCCATCTACTCCTTTCAGGGGGCTGATCCGGCGCGCTTCCTGAAGGAGACAGAGGCGCTGACGCGGCGTGACACGGATGTGGCGCAGGCGGACATGCGGATGTCATTTCGTTCGAGTCCGGAAATCCTGAGCTATGTCGACGCGGTCTGGAATGCGGCGCCGGAGATTGATGTGCCGTCTGCGGATGCTCCGCCATTGAGGTCCGACAAAATTGTGCACACCGCACGGCGCTGGAATGAGCCGGGCCTCGTTGAGCTGTGGCCAGTCGTACCCCGCGATGAAGAACCGGAAACGGACGCATGGGCGCGGCCGGTGGACGCGCTGCGGGTTACCTCGCCCAAGGTGAAGCTGGCGCGCGCGATCGCGAGATCTGTGCGCGAAATGGTGACGGGCGGCGCGGCGGTGTGGGAGCGGGACGGCCGGCCGCGCTCCGCCAGGCCCGGCGATGTGCTGATCCTTGTTCGGGAGCGGCGCGGGGGCCTGTTCGAGGCAGTGATCAACGCCCTGAAAAGCGCGGGTGTGCCTGTGGCGGGCGCGGACCGGTTGCTGCTGGCAGACTATATCGGCGTGCAGGATTGCCTGAACCTGATGCGGTTCGCGATCCTCCCCTCGCGGGATCTGACTCTCGCGGAAATCCTGCGCGGCCCGTTCGGCGGACTGGTGGATGATGACCGCTTTCTGTTCGAGCTTTCGGCAGGGCGGCGTCAGGGAGAGACGCTGTGGTCGCGGGTCCTGGCGAGTGACGATCCGGATGTCGCGCGCCTGCGCCCGTTACTTCAGTCGCTGATCGACAAGGCAGGGTGGCCTGCGTTCGAGTTCCTGTCTTCGGTCCTGGATCTGCCGGACACTGACGGTTTGACCGGATGGGAAAGGCTGAATGCGCGACTAGGCACGCCGGCGCGTGATCCCATCGAGGCGCTGCTGGCGGCCGCGCTGGCGCATGACGCGTCAGGGCCGTCTTCGCTTCAGCTGTTCACGGCGTCGCTGGAATCGACGCCGGTCGAGATCAAGCGTGACCTTTCCGAGGCGGGCGAGGAAGTCCGTGTGATGACCGTGCACGGCGCCAAGGGCCTGCAGGCACCAATTGTGATTCTGCCGGATACGACAACCAAGCCGAAGCTGACGAGCGAAACGATATTGTCCGTGGACGGCGCGCTGATCTGGTCGCCGCGCAGGGAGACGGATGTTGAGCCCGCAGAACGCGCGCGGATGGTTGCTCAGGCAAAGGCCCACGAAGAGCATCGCCGCCTGCTCTATGTTGCGCTGACGCGGGCGCAGGACCGGTTGCTGATTGCAGGGCACTGGTACGGGTCTGATGGCGAGGCCGCCAAGGGATATCACGACGACTCCTGGTTCGCGCTCTGCCAGAAAGCGATGCAGCAGCTGGACGCGGCGGAGCGGGAAGATGGCACGCTGCAATTCGGCCGTGCGCTGCGTGCGCTGGAAGGGCCGGCTGCTCTGGCTGGAGCGCCGCGAACTTTGCCGAAATGGGCCCGTCAGGCGCCGCCGCCGGATGTCATCACACGCCGCCTGACAGCGCCGACCAGCCTGCTCGGCCCGAAGACACGCGTGGTCGCGCCGTTTGACCCGAAACGAGAAGCCCGGCTGAAACGGGGCCGGCTGATCCACAGCCTGCTGCAATACCTGCCGGAACTCCCGGTTGCGGCGCGGCAGGCAGCCGGCAAGGCCTTCCTCGCGCGGGAGCCGGAGCTGACCAGGGCGCAGAAGGCAGAAATGCTGAGCGCAGCAGAGAATATTATCAACGACCCGGCGCTCTCGGAGCTGTTCCAGCCGGGGGGCAGGGCGGAGGCCGCCGTGATCGGCACATCGTCCAGGCTACCTCCGGATCTCGTTATCAATGGCCGGGTGGACCGGCTCGTGGTGACGCCGTCCCGGGTGCTGGTCATCGACTTCAAGACCGACCAGCCGGCACCAGACGAGGTGTCGCAGGTCGCGGAAAGCTACATCACGCAAATGGCCGCATATGCAGCCGTGCTGGAGGTAGCCTTCCCGAATCGGGAGGTGGTGGCCGTTTTGTGCTGGACAGACGGCCCAAAGATGATGCGCATTCCCGAGGCGATGTTGTCAGAATCTCTCATCACTGCCTTGAGGGCAGTTTGACACCCCAAAAGAACTCCTATGTATCAGGCTCCCAATTCGGGCCGCAGAAGGAGCCGGAACCATGGCTGGTATAGATATAAGTGATGACGAGTTCGATGTACTGCTCGGCGCGTCGGATGTGCCTGTAGTCGTCGATTTCTGGGCCGAATGGTGCGGACCCTGCAAGCAGATGGCGCCGCATATCGAAGCCGTTGCCAACGAAATGGATGGCAAGGTGAAGATCGTGAAGCTGAACGTGGATGACTATCCGCTGGTCGGCGCCAGGTACGGTGTGCGCGGCCTGCCCACGATGTTGCTATTCAAGCAGGGCAAGGTAGCGGCCACGCACAATGGCGCAATGAACCGTCAGGCGCTCGCCAACTGGATTTCCCAGTCTATCTGATTTTGGTGTCCTGAACCGCCAATTCAGGCGGCCTGGTCGCCCGTCAGCGAGATGAACACGTCTTCGAGATCGGGTGATTTCGTTGATAAGTCCGCAATACTGATGCCGGCAGCGCGCGTCTTCTCCAGGAGGCGCCCGATGCCGGTTTCGGCTGTCTTGAATGTGATGGCGAGCGTGCCGTCGGGACGCAGTTTCGGATCATGCACGGCGAGTTCGGACGGAATAGCCGTGATCGGCTCGCGCGGCGTGATGATCAGTGTCTTGTAGTCGAGACGCGAGAGCAGCCGGGGCGTCGGCTCACACGCGACAATCCGGCCACGGTCGACGATGGCTATGGTGTCGCAGAGTTCCTCGGCTTCTTCGAGATAGTGAGTGGTCAGGATGATTGTCGTGCCGTTGGCATGCAGCTCGCGCACATAGTCCCACATCAGGCGGCGCAGTTCGACGTCCACGCCGGCCGTTGGCTCGTCCAGGATCAGAACTGGCGGGTTGTGGACCAGGGCCTTGGCAACCATCAGGCGCCGCTTCATGCCGCCGGACAACTGGCGCACATAGGCGTCCTTCTTGTCTGCCAGGCCCAGCGCCGTCAGGATTTCCACAGACCTGCGTTCGGATTTCGGTACGCCGTAGAAACCGGCCATCAGCTCGAGCATCTCGAACGGGGTGAAGAAGGGGTCTGCGACGACTTCCTGGTTCACAACGCCGATGGCCGCCCGGCTCTGGCGCGGATTGGCGTCAATATCGAGCCCCCAGATCTTCGCAGAGCCGGCGGTCTTCTTCACAAGGCCCGCCAGGATATTGATAAAAGTGGACTTTCCGGCGCCGTTCGGACCGAGAAGGCCGAAAATCGACCCGGTGGGGATCTCCAGCGAAATACCGTCCAGCGCCTGCTTCTCCGGCATCTTGCCGGTCGCAGCATAGGTTTTCCGCAGGTCGCGCACTTCAATGGCAAATTCGGGAACTGGCATGGCGGTCTTTCGTCGCGTCATTCGGCACGCCTTGCAAGCCGGCAGCCCAGACTCTAGTTAGAGGTCAGGTCGTGGCGTGGCAAGCGGCCCCGCGCGTCAGGTCCTGTCGGAGTTCCAGCATGCCCCTCAAGCGCGATGTCTTCACGCCGCCGGAAATCTCGATGGTCACGAGCCGCAAGGTCTCGTGCAACGGGGGCGGCGGCGCCCTCGGGCATCCCAAGGTCTGGTACGAGATGGGCGACGAGGATTTCGTCGAGTGCAAGTATTGCGACCGCCGGTTCGTGCTGATCGGCGGGCGCGACGACCCCTCGCGTCCGAAATAGCCGATCCAGCGCTGAACAGGCCAGGCAAGATGCATGTCCTGATATCAGGCGGAGGGATTGGGGGGCTGACCGCCGCGCTGGCTTTTCAGAAGCTCGGTCATCAGGTCACCGTCCTCGAACAGTCGCCCTTCCTCGATGAAGTTGGCGCAGGCCTGCAGATCAGTCCGAACGGGATGCGCGTGTTTGAAGCGCTCGGCGTCAGCGCCCGGGTCGAGAAGGATGCGTTCCGGCCAAGGGCGCAGGAGCTCAGGTTCGGCAAGGGCGGTGGGCGGATTTTATCGATCCCGCTGCGCGATGCCTCGCGGGCCCGGTGGGGCGCGGAGTATCTGCACGTCCACCGCGCCGATCTTGTGCAGGCCCTCGCCAGTGCTCTGGACGACCGGCAAGCGAACGCCGTGCAGTTTGGCCGGCGGGTCGTATCGTATGTGCAGAGTGCAGCGGCGGTGACTGCGCAGTTGGATGACGCAACTTCGATTTCAGGCGATCTGCTGGTCGGCGCCGATGGCATCCATTCGGCAATCCGCGCGCAGATGCTGGGGCCGGACAAACCGCGCTTCACGGGTCATGTGGCGTGGCGCGCTGTGGTGCCAGTTTCGGAGCTAGGCGCGGATGCGCCGCCGGAATCGGCCTGTGTCTGGGTTGGCGCAAAGCGTCACGCGGTGACGTATCGCCTCCGGCGGGGGAGCCTCGCGAACCTTGTGGCGGTGGTGGAGTCGAAAGAGCCGGAAGCGGAATCCTGGACGACTACGGGCTCACGCGAGAAGGCGTTGAAGGACTTCCGGCGCTGGTCTCCGGTCATCCAGGCCATCCTGACAAAAGCGCCCGTGCTGAACCGCTGGGCTCTGTTTGACCGGATGGCGCTCGACAAGTGGTCGGACGGGCGCGTGGTCCTGCTCGGCGATGCCTGCCATCCGATGCTGCCTTTCCTGGCGCAAGGGGCCGTAATGGCGATCGAGGATGCTTATGTACTGGCGCAGCTTGCCTCGAAGAAGCCGGACCTGCCAAGCGCGCTTACGACCTACGAATCCGCTCGCAAGCCACGAACGTCACGTGTGCAGGAGGGTGCGCGCCGGAATGCATCCCTGTTTCACCGGGGTGACCCGTTTACACAATTGGCCACATATGGACCGATCTGGATGGCCGGGCAGTTCCTGCCGTCGTTTGCACATGGTCAATATGACTGGATCTATGCTCACGATGTAACGGACATGTCCGGCACGCACACCTGAACTCCCAGCCACACAAAACAGGAAACACGGAGAAACGGTGCATGCTTTCAGTCCTGGACCTGTTTCGCGTCGGGATCGGCCCGTCGAGTTCCCACACCGTGGGGCCAATCCGGATTGCGGCGCGCTTCCTCGCAGATATCGAACAGGCCGGCGTAATGAACCGCGTGGGCCGGATTGAAGTCGAACTGCAGGGGTCACTCGCGCTGACGGGCGCAGGGCACGCGACGCCGAAGGCGGTCATGCTGGGATTACTCGGCCTTGATCCGGAGACACTGGACCCGAAAGACGCCGACAACCGCGTCAGCCTGCTCGAGCATTCAAAGGCGCTGCGGCTGGCGAACGGCCGGACGATTCCCTTCGCGGCCGAACGCGATATCCGGTTTGCCTATGACGTGATCCCCAAGCTGCACCCGAACGGTATTCGCCTGCGCGCCTTTGACAGCGCCGGAGACCTCATTGCCGACAATACCTGGTACTCGACCGGCGGCGGCTTCATCGCGTCCCAGCGCCAGCTGGAGCGCCCTGTGCGCGATGACATCGTGCCGACGGGGCCAGCGGTCCCCTATCCCTTCATCTCGGCGGCGGAGCTTCTCAACATCTGTCATTCCGGATCGCTGACGATTGATGCTGTGATCATGGCAAATGAAGCGGCCAAGCGCGCCCCGGAGGCGACGCAAGCGGCGCTCGACCGGATCGCCGGCGTGATGATGGCATGCATCGACCGTGGGCTGACGCGCACGGGCACGCTGCCGGGCGGTCTCAAGGTGCGCCGCCGGGCGCCGGAAATCTGGGACAAGCTGCGCAATGGTCCGCCCTCGAACGAGCGCGAGCAGTTGTTTGACTGGCTGAATGTCTACGCGATGGCCGTGAATGAGGAGAATGCCGCAGGCGGGCAGGTGGTGACAGCGCCGACCAATGGCGCGGCGGGAATCATCCCGTCAGTGATCCGGTACTATTGCTGGGACGCCGAAGACCGGCTCGTCCGGATCCGGAAGTTCTTGCTGACGGCCGGAGGCGTCGGCCTTCTGTACAAGCAGCGCGCTTCGATCTCCGGGGCAGAGATGGGGTGTCAGGGCGAAGTTGGTGTTGCCTGTTCGATGGCGGCTGCAGGACTTGCTGCCGTTTGGGGCGGCACACCGCAGCAGGTGTGCAATGCTGCCGAGATCGGGATGGAACACAATCTGGGCCTGACCTGCGATCCGGTCGGGGGCCTCGTGCAGATTCCCTGCATCGAGCGCAATGCCATCGGTTCTGTGAAAGCCGCGAATGCGGCGCGCCTGGCGCTGCATTCACTGGAACAGACGAAGGTGTCACTTGATCAGGTGATCGAAACAATGCGCCAGACGGGCATCGACATGTCCTCGAAATATAAGGAAACGAGCCAGGGCGGCCTCGCAGTCAACGTCGTTGAGTGCTGAGCGCTCAGTCTGACGACAGGGCGCGCAGAACCTTCGCCATCGATTCGAGCTTGACGACTGAATTGGTCCGGTCGATCAGCGTGTGACAACGGGCACGCGCTTCAGTCACCGGGTCGCGTTTGTCGGCGGCGGCGCCCTCGGTGTCCTGGAACAGTTCAGCAATAGGGACACGCAGGACGCGGGCGACACTCGCAAGCATACCCGCGCTCAGTCGGTTGGTGCCGGTCTCGTACTTCTGCAACTGCTGGTGACTGATCCCAAGCTCCTGTCCTAACTCGGAAAGGGTGAAATTCTGGGCAGTACGCAGTTCCCTGATTTTTTCGCCAACCATCTGGTCAATACGGGTTGGGGAACGCGATCCTGCGATTCGGGACTCTTCCAGCATTTTTCTATCTTTTGTCTTCTTTTTCAGCCACAATTATCAGAGTCCTCGACGAGAAGTGAAAGTCAATCATTACGGTACCAAAAAAAACGGTGAACTATCGATCCCTTCCTTATGCAGGAACGGGCACCCGCGCGTTCAGCGGTGCGCCGAATTCGGCTAGTAGTCCTTTTTCCAACGAACGGACACACGTGTTTCGCCGGTCGAGTTTGTCTCCGAAGAGACAGACACCTGCGAGCGGGGCTGCCATTCGACTTCGACCGAGTTTCCAGCTGCGCCCTGCGCTGTTACCTCCACGTAGACATCGGGGCCGAGATACTGGCCGACGCCGAGTTCTGTATTTCCGGCATTATCGATCCCGAAACGCAGGCGGTCGATGCCCAGACCGGACTGGATTGCGCCGATGGGATCAAGGCCGGTGTCCTGACCGGCCAGGCGTGCAATTGACGTTGCGAGTTCTGCGGCTTCAAGCGCAGTCAGGTCTACCGATGATCGGCCGAACAGCATCCGTGACAGGATTTCATCCTGTGGTAGGGAGGGGTTGCTGGTCACCTCGATCGTGGGCCGCGCCGGCGCGCCGCTGACATCGGCGCGGACCGAGAAGCCGTCGACCTCGCGCGTCGCCGAGATCGCCATGCGCGCGGTATCGACCGGGCCGTCAAAG
>NZ_JBBEBT010000045.1:0-7545 GCF_040882205.1 Hyphomonas sp. | reverse complement strand
GCGGCATGAACACGCACAGACGGCCCCCGCGCGGCTCGACGCTGATGGCGGTGCGCACGACACCTGCTTCGGTATCCAGATATTGCCCCACCTGTTCCTGCCCGGCTTCGGCTGTCGTCATGCTCGCCGCTGGCAGAGCGCGCGCGTCCGCATCGGTGTCAATGCCGCGCAAGGGACCGCGCGGCAGACTAGGATCAGCGATGTGGATGTAGGGGTAGAGCGCGGGCGGGGTCCAGGGCAAGGCGGACAGCGGAAGGCGGAAACCGACGGGACTATCGCCCGGCACGAGGAACAGCTTGCCTCGCCGGAGTTTCCACTTTTCAGACCGCCACCGCTGGCTCGCCGGCGCCTGCGCCTGCCAGCGCTGAACCGGGAGCACGAAGCCCGAGGGCTTCGTCAACCCACGCTGAAAGACCGCCGCGATTCGGGCACGTTCTTCCGGATCTTCAAGCTTCGAATTATCCGGCGTCACATTGTCTGGAAGCCTTGCTTCCTTCAGCAGCCATTCGCCGGGGTCTTCGTAGGCTGCCGCGACCATGTCCGTGTCAACACCAAGCAGATCCGCCACTTTCGTGAGGAAGGCCTCAGCCTCGACGGGGCCGGCGCCGGTGTTTGCGCGTTCCGGGGCAATCAGGTCCGGATTGCGCCAGATGGGTTTTCCGTCGCGGCGCCAGTAGAGCGAGAAGGTCCACCGCGGAAGGCTTTCACCAGGATACCACTTGCCCTGACCGTAATGCAGGAAGCCGCTGGGGGCGAAGCGTTCCCGCAGTCTGCGGATCAACTTGTCCGCAAGGTCGCGCTTGGTTGGGCCGGCTGCGGCGGTGTTCCATTCCGGCGCCTCGAAATCATCTATGGACACAAATGTCGGCTCGCCGCCCATGGTCAGGCGGACGTCGCCTGCCTTCAGGCGTTCGTCGATCTGGTGGCCGAGGCTGACGAGATCGGCCCAGGCCTCATCCGAGAATGGCTTGGTTATGCGCGGATGTTCTGAAAGGCGCTCGACTTTCATGTCGAACGCGAACTCGATCTGCGGGTTTCCAGCCAGCGTTCCGGAGATTGGCGCGGCGTTGCGATAATGCGGCGTCGCGGCGAGTGGGATATGGCTTTCCCCTGTCAGCAGGCCGGAAGTGGGATCGAGCCCGATCCAACCGGCACCAGGCAAGTAGGCTTCGGCCCAGGCGTGGAGATCAGTAAAGTCATGATCCGTACCGGGAGGGCCATCGAGAGACACAAGGTCCGGTTTTAGCTGGATCAGATAGCCAGACACGAACCGCGCCGCGATGCCGAGATGGCGCAGGATCTGGACCAGGAGCCAGGTAGAATCCCTGCAGGAGCCCCGCGCGAGGCGGAGCGTTTCCTCAGCCGACTGGACGCCGGGCTCCATGCGGATCACATAGGTAATCTCGCTTTGCAGCTGCGCGTTCAGGGCGACCAGCATGTCGACCGTATTGCGGGGTTCGCGCGAAAAGCCCGCCAGCCAGTCCTTGAGCAATGCGCCGGGCTTATCCGGTTCCAGATAAACAGCGAGATCATCGGCGATCTCTTCGGGATAGATGAAGGGCCAGGATTCGGCAGTCTCCTCCACGAAGAAATCGAACGGGTTGTAGACCGTCATGTCAGCAACGAGATCGACCTCTATCTTCAGTTCGCGGACCGGCTTTGGAAACACGAACCGGGCCATCCAGTTGCCGTAGGGGTCCTGCTGGTAGTTCACGAAATGCTCGGCCGGCGACACTTTCAGGGAATGGGAGACGACCCGCGTCCGGGAGTGCGGCGCCGGGCGGAGACGGATAACCTGCGGCCCAAGGCTCACCGGTTGATCATACCGGTAGTGGGTAAGGTGGCGGACACCGGCAATTATGGTCATTTTGCTCTCGTCCTGTCTTTATGTGTGCCAGTCCTAGGTTGCTTCCACAGAACTGGTCGCCGCGCACCCTGAATTACATCTCCTGAAACAGCTAACCGGCCAGAACTTGGGCATTTGCCGCCGGGTGTGATGATGTAAACGGCACGAAGGCTTGATTTGCCACCCCTGGAAGAATGGCAGTGGGTTTTCAGGTTATGCCCGATTGCACGATCGCCTCTTGCATCGCAGGTGTCAGTGGGGAAACATATCCCTGCTAATTCAGGAGGGTAACAGATGCCTGCAGGCCCCGCCTTCCCCAACGTGCCTCCGGTCACGCTGCCCGCCCGGCCAGAGCCGATCGAGGTCAATCCTGCGACCACGGCCATCGTCGTGATCGACATGCAGAATGCTTACGCGTCGCCCGGGGGCTATGTGGACCTTGCTGGTTTCGACATTTCCGGCGCCGCCAGCGTCATCGGGCAAGTTGCGCAGGTGCTTGATACCGCGCGCAAAGCCGGCATTCAGGTCGTATTCCTTCAGAACGGCTGGGACCCGGACTATGTTGAAGCAGGCGGGCCTGGATCTCCGAACTGGCACAAGTCCAATGCCCTGAAGACCATGCGCGCGCATCCCGGTTTGCAGGGCAAGCTGCTGGCGCGCGGCGGCTGGGACTATGAGCTGGTGGACGCGCTGCAGCCCAAACCGGGTGACATCCGGCTGCACAAGACGCGTTACAGCGCCTTCTTCAACTCGCAGCTGGACAGTGTTCTGCGGGCGCGCGCCATCCGCACCCTTGTGTTTGTCGGCATTGCCAGCAATGTGTGCGTCGAGTCCACCCTGCGCGACGCGTTCCACCTCGAGTATTTCAGCGTCATGCTGCACGATGCAACACATCATCTTGGCCCGGATTATGTGCAACAGGCAACCCTATACAATATCGAGACGTTTTTTGGCTGGGTAAGCACGGTCGCGGAGTTCCGCAGCACACTTGGACAGCTTCCTGAAGGAGACAGGCATGGCCTTTGAACCGATCAACCCGCCGCAATTGCCAAAACCTATTGCGCCTTACTCGGCCGGCGCAAAAGCTGGCAACACGGTGTATGTCTCCGGCGTGCTGGCCCTCGGTGAGGGCGGGACCGTGCTGCATGTAGGCGACGCTGCTGCGCAGACACGCGCTGTTCTGGATACGATCAGGATAACCCTGGAAGCCGCCGGAGCGACGATGGCGGACGTGGCAATGAACCATATCTTTCTCAAGGACTTTGCCGACTATGCGGCGTTCAACAAGGTGTATGCGGAGTATTTTCCGGGCAACAAACCTGCGCGTTACTGCGTGAAGGCGGAACTGGTGAAAGCCGATTGCCTGGTGGAAGTCGCTTCGGTCGCGCATATCGGGTGATGGCAGTCGCGGCCGGGCTGCATTGGGAGGTATCGGGACCGGAGGATGGCGCTCCGCTGCTGCTCTCTTCAGGGCTGGGCGGCTCAGCGAGCTATTGGGGCCCAAACCTGAGTGCCCTTGCGGCGACACACCGCGTCATCACGTATGACCATCGCGGCACGGGGAGGAGCGACCGGGCACTTCCTGTTTCAGTGAAGGTGGACGACCTCGCCGGTGACATGATGGCCGTACTCGATGCGGCCGGCGCCGGCAAGGCGAGCGTCCTGGGACATGCCGCCGGCGGCATCGCAGCCCTTGCATTGGCGCTGAACGCACCGGATCGGGTAGACCGGCTGGTCATCGTCAATGGCTGGTCCCGTCCTGACCCGCACTTCCTGCGCTGCTTCGAGACGCGCCTCGCCTTGCTGCGAAAAGCCGGGACGGAAGCTTATCTCCGGGCTCAACCGATTTTCCTCTATCCGGCAAACTGGATTTCGGCGCACCATGCTGAACTGGAGGCGGAACTGCCTCATCAGATGGCGCAATTTCCGGGCGCGGAGACCATGGAAAAGCGGATCGCCGCGCTGGCGGCTTTTGATATTGACGCCCGGTTGAACGAGATCGACGCGCCGGCACTGGTGGTCACGTCGCGCGACGACATTCTCGTACCGTCATCGGCAGGTGACCGGTTGGCTTATGGCCTTCCAAATGCCCTGAAACTGGAATTCGAGAGCGGTGGACACGCCTGCAACGTGACCGAAGCGCAAGAGTTCAACCGTATCATCCCAGCCTGGCTTGCCGGCGAACGACGCAAGGAGTCCTGAAATGCAGATCGGCGTATTCATACCTATCAACAATAACGGCTGGCTGATCAGCGAGAATGCGCCGCAATACAAGCCCAGCTTCGATCTCAACAAGGAGATCGCCCAGCGTGCGGAAAAGTACGGTCTCGATTTTCTGCTCTCAATGATCAAGCTACGCGGTTTTGGCGGCAAGACCGAGTTCTGGGAATACGGGCTGGAAAGCTTCACGCTCATGGCGGGGCTTGCGGCTGTTACCGAGAAGATCAAGATTTATGCGACCTGCCCGACACTGGTTATCCCGCCGGCCTTTGCGGCGCGGATGTGCAATACCATAGACTCGATCAGCCATGGCCGGTTTGGTTTGAACCTGATCACCGGCTGGCAGCCCCCAGAGTACACGCAAATGGGTATCTGGCCCGGCGACGAGCATTTCCGCAACCGTTACCAGATGCTGGACGAGTATGCGCATATACTCCGTGAACTGTGGGAAACGGGCGTCTCGGATTTCAAGGGGAAGTATTACACGATGGAAGACTGCCGTGTTCGCCCGCAGCCTGGCGGCGACATGAAGATCATCTGCGCGGGATCGTCCGATGCTGGCCTCGCCTTTTCGGCCAAGTGGGCGGACTATGCCTTCTGCCTCGGCAAAGGCGTCAACACACCGACCGCATTCGCATTCAACAATGAACGCCTCGCCGGCGCCCTTGAGAAAACCGGCCGCGATGTGCAGGTCTTCGTGCTCGTGATGATCATCGCGGCGGAGACCGACGCGCAAGCGCATGCGAAATGGAAGAGCTACAATGACGGCGTCGATATGGAGGCGATTGCCTGGCTCGCCGATCAGGGCGCCAGGGATACCGTGAACAAGGACACGAACGTGCGCCAGCTGGCGGCGCCCGAAGGCGCAGTGAACATCAACATGGGCACGCTGGTTGGCTCCTATGAAAGTATCGCGAGGATGCTGGACGAGATGGCCGAGGTGGCGAACACCGGCGGTGTCCTGCTGACATTCGATGACTTCCTAGAAGGCGTCGAGGCCTTCGGCACGCGCATCCAGCCGCTGATGAAGAGCCGGCGCAGCGGCTAGCAAATCTGGCCGGCGCCCGGGAAGCGCAATTTCAGGCCTGCGCAGCCAGCTCGCGCGGGCGCCTGGCAGCAGCGCTGACCAGAGCGCGCGCCAGGGTGTCCGCGGCAAATGCCTCATTCACCGCGCCCAGCCCCGGCGGCCCTTGTGCCGCCGGGGCTGGTGACCTTTTCCCGCAACCGGCTCAAGGGCAACGGATCGGCCCCCCAAAGCCGGGCTGCACCGATTAAGTTCTGCCGCGCCGGATTTGTGGCAATCGTGTCTGAAAGGCTCTCACCAACGCCGGCTGCGATCATCGCTCCTGAAATTGGCAGGAGCATGCCGGGCTGCTGCCGGAGGCCGCCGCCGCGCCGGGGCCGGACCCTTTACCGGGCCAGAAAGCTTGCCAGTGCTGCCCGGCGCTGGATATCCTGCGCCTTTGGAAAGACATTGCCGGCCCTAGCCTGACGATGCTCAAAGGCGCGCTGTCAGAGTTGCCGGCCGGCCCCGCGGACCTTCTCTCTGCCGATGCCGGCCCCGGGATCCATGCCGAAGCCAGAGACATGATCGCAGATCACATCGCGGCAATGGCAGCGAAATTTTTCGGGCCCCTGCTGCACGTTCTCCGGGCCCGCCGGGCCTCGCTTAGCAAGCTGATTGCGGGCATCAACGCCGCCGGCGTTCGGCCTGACTTTTAGCCTGCACACAAGGATCTGTTCCGCCATTAAGGAGGCTCCCGGCAGCATGCGTGCCGGCAACCTGTATGTGAAACTCGAAACAGTCGGCGCTGTTTTAGGCGTGCAGCCCCCTGGCGGGCATGGCCTGTCCGGCGCCGCTCTAGCTGTCCAGCCTGTCACTGGACGCGGCGTGCCCCTTGTGTCCCGGGGACAATAGCCCCGGCCTTGCGCTGGCTGCCTTTGCAGGCGGACCTGTCGCCAGGAACCACGCCCCTGCTGCCGCGATTGCCCGGAGGCATGGCGCAACATCACCTGCCGGCCGCGTTGCAGACTTACCTCGCCCCGCCGGCGAGCGCAAACCCTATGCCTTGCAGCCGAAGGCAACTGTATTGATCCGTCCACAGACAGAGCACGGGTTGTTCCGGCAAATTGCTTCTGTTCTGGCTACGGGAAACCGCGCCCATGTATCGGACCTGCCAATTGCGGAGGGCCTGCCGGATGGTGCCGCCTCCACGCTGACAGCAACACAAGACGAACCCCTTTGAAGCCGCCCTGCTGGAAGGCAGCGCGGAGGACGTCACCGCGCTGCAGCACGAACTTGCAGTTTTATCCGGCGCCGTTGTAACCCTCCAGTGCGCCCGAACGTCCGACTGCGCCGCTGGAATGGCCTGCCGCGCAGACTGGCTGTGCAACGAAGTATAGACCTATATCACCACCGCCGCCGCCGGTGGCAATGCGAGCCTCATGGCAAAGACTGCCTGACGGGCGTCGCAAAATTCCAGCCTTTGCAAATCCTCAGCCGCTTCTTTACCTAGATGCGGAAGCTAACTGGTCAGGAACTGCGAGACAGGAATGAGGGCAACAGTACAGGGGCAGGCGGGACTTGCGCCGGCGAAGTTTGATTCGGCGGACGCCTGCGCTGCGGAGGTCATCGAACGCGTGGGCAAGGACATTCGCCTGGCTTTGCCGCTCGGCCTTGGTAAGGCGAACCGTCTGGTCAATGCCCTCTACGAACGTGCCAGAACGGACAGCTCGGTCCGGCTGACGATCTTTACAGCGCTCTCGCTCATCAGGCCGCAGCTCCCGGAAGGCCTTGCCGAGCGCTTTGGCGGGCCGGTCATCGAACGCCTGTTTGGCAACAATCCGGACCTCACTTATGCAGTCGACCGCGCGAAGGGCAGGCTTCCCGATAACGTCGAGGTCGAGGAGTTCTTTTTGGCAACAGGCACCTTGCTCGGTAACGCTTACGCGCAGCGTCACTTCAGCAGTGTCAACTATACGCACGCGATGCGCCGCATCATTGCCGGAAAGGTGAATGTCATCGGGCAGATGATCGCGCAGCGCGGGGATCGCTTCAGCCTCGCATGCAATACTGATATCAGCCTCGACCTTATCCCGCTGATGCGGGAAAAGGCCGGCCGCCAAGGTTTCGTCGTTGTCGGCGAGATCAACGACCAGCTGCCGTTCATGCCCAACGATGCCGAGGTGCCTGCCGGAGAATTCGACATTCTGCTGGATGCCGGCGGCTATGATCTTGCCGGATTGCCGGCACCGCGCGTTGATCTTGCTAGCCATGCCATCGGCCTGCGGGCTGCGCGTCTCATCAAGGATGGCGGCACGTTGCAGATCGGCATCGGATCGCTCGGCGACGGTGCTGCGCAGTCCTTACGCCTTCGCCATCAGTCGCCCGCCGCCTTCAATGAAGCGATCAACACTCTGCCTGGCCCTGCGGGTCCTATCAACGAAGGTGGCAGCACGCCTTTTGAACAGGGTCTCTA
>NZ_JBBEBT010000044.1:0-7593 GCF_040882205.1 Hyphomonas sp. | reverse complement strand
TTGAAGACACCGCCGAGACCATCATCCGTGCGCTTTTCGCGCGGCGTGTTCATCTGGAGGAAGGCTTCGTAGGACTCGCGCTGGACCTCGATCAGGTTTGGCATTTCGATGGCTTCGGGAATGCGGCCGAAGTTTTTGCGGATACGTTTCTTTTCCGTGAAGGAGAGTGCCATCCCAAGTTCCCATTTTTTCGGCGCCGCACGGAGATGCGGCATGCCGGAGTTTGAAACGCGAGCACGCGGCGGCCCCATGAAGAGACCGCCGCGCTAATCCACTACAGACGACGCCTCGCGCGAACGTCGCCCGGATACACGCCCGAAGGCGCTTACTTCAGTTCGACTTTGGCGCCAGCGTCTTCGAATTTCTTCTTCAGGGCTTCGCCGTCTGCTTTCGAGACGCCTTCCTTCACGGTCTTCGGAGCGCCTTCGACGAGGTCTTTGGCTTCCTTCAGGCCGAGCGCCGGCACGACTTCGCGGACCAGCTTGATGACTTCGATTTTCTTCGCACCGGCATCGGTGAGAACGACGTCGAACTCGGTTTTCTCTTCAACGACGGCCGCAGGGGCGCCGCCGCCAGCGGCAGCAACTGCCACCGGAGCAGCAGCCGAAACGCCCCACTTTTCTTCGAGAAGTTTCGCCAGTTCAGCCGCTTCGAGAACGGTCAGAGCCGAGAGATCTTCGACAATCTTGTCCAGATTTGCCATGATTGTGTGTCCTGTTGTTTGGTTCGGTTGTTAAGGTCGTAAATAGCGAAAACGGGTAGCTTAAGCCGCGTCTTTCGACGCGTAAGCGGCCACCACGCGGGCAAGTTGCGAAGCCGGGGCCTGGATGACGCCTGCAACCTTGGTTGCCGGAGCCTGCAGGAGGCCGATGAGCTTGCCACGCAGTTGATCGAGAGAAGGAAGCTTCGCGAGTGCTTCGACGCCAGTGGCATCCAGCACCTGCTCGCCCATCACCGCGCCGATGATTACCAGTTTCGAATTTTCCTTCGAGAACTGGTCTGCCGCTTTCGCAGCTGACACCGGGTCCGGCGAGTAAGCGATCGCCACAGGGCCTTGGAAAAGCGCCTGTGCCATGTCGCCGCCAACCCCGCCGAGGGCGATTTTCGCCAGGCGGTTCTTGACCACTTTGAAGTGCGCGCCGTCCTTGCGGAGCAGAGCGCGCAGCTTCGTCATTTCCGCCACGGTGAGACCGGTATAGTGGGTCACGACGACCACACCCGCTCCTTCGAAAACCCCTTTCAGGGATTCCAGAGCAGCGCTTTTTCCAGCTTTGTCCATTGCGGGTCTCCATTGAGGCGTCCGGACCATCCGGCAGCCCTAGGTGTTCGCCTTCCGCCTTCCGGCTTCCAGCGCCTGCCCAGGGATTGGCCTGCCCGGCACGCCTTTCCGGGAAAGAATTCCAGGAAAATCCGAACCGTATCTATGCCTCACCCCGTCTGCATAGGTGGCCTTGCGGCCCTTGGCTTTCCGGTAACGGAAAGGCCTATGGTCTGTGACAGGAAACGGGAGTCCCCCGAATACACATCGGTGAACTCCCGTCAAGCGGCGGGCATTAACGCTTTTTCTACTGGTCCGCAACCCCCCATCACCAGAAAAAGGCGATGCTGGTGTGTGTCTGAGCTGATCCGGCGTGTTCACATTGAACGCAAGACACGCGTACAACGATCAGCGACGGCATCCGTCAGCCCCTCCAGGATACCATGTTCCAATCCCTGCAAACGCATGCGCGCCGCCTGTTTGGCAAAAGCCTCCGGGAGTGCTTGGGATAGCTCTTTTATTCTTTCAAACAATTTATCCTTAGACACCCGGGCCGAAGCCGAAAATTTTGCCCATTCAGCGTTGGTGATTTTATCGACAGCGTACTCATCACCAATCTTCATGGCGAGTTTGGCTCGCAACGGATTTTGATCACCATAAGGCAGCAGGCTTATCACATCATGTAGAGGCGCGAACCTGACGCTCCCTTCTGCGCCAATCAGTATGGAGTAGTTCTTGGCATGAGCATCGCTGGCGACGATCAGCCAATTGAAAATCAGCGCATCACAAAATCTCACTACATCAGAACCGCGTTCGATTGTAGTCGGAATATGAGAGCGAAGATGCTGCAGAATGTTCAGGGGACTTGGCCCGCCCTGATTCTGGTGCTTTTTCGTTGGCGCCGCATTCAGGGCCTGGCAGAAATCTTCTTGGTGAATTCGGCTTACCTTATTCGTCTGGCCACGTCTTCGCCGGTCGTATCGCTCAACAACAATGGCGATTTGATCGCCAAACGTAAGTATCTCTGAACTGGCGGCAACCAGACCTATCTGCCGCGCCACTGCCAGACATAGATGTTCGTTCTCCGCAAAGCCGTCAAACTCACCTGTTGGGGGTTTAAATATATGCGTAGTTGGCGTCCGGCCGCTCGGAATACCCCACCGATCTTGCGAACCGTCTCTGAGAAACGCCGTCTTTGGCTGTGCACCAGCTAAACTGAACTGGCCTCTATCACGCGCTATGCGCCCAGCTCCAGCATCGTTCTTCAGCAATTTGAGCCTGTCGGAAATCGCGCGTTCGTCCAGCCACTCGACATCCTCAGAAGCTGTTGCACCAAGCAGCTTATCGAGCTTCTCGGGCGGTGCAAATTGTATGGCTCCCGCACAGTCCTCCCCACATTTGAAAGCAGTGCGAAGGGATTGCGAGGCGATACCTGGAAGTACTGCCCCCACCGGCTCAAAGTCTGCTCGTTGTCGGGCAGCAGGCCCCATAGAAAGGGTTCTATTCTGGCGTGGCTGTGGTCCTGGATCAACAGCGGCATGGCCGTTGAGACCGGATACGCTCCTTGCAACGCCAGCCATCTCTCACAGTAGCGGAATTTCAGACGTCCCGCATTCTGATGAATGCGTCCTGCTTCTATTCCATCAAGTATTACGACGAGTTCGGTCACGTTCGGCGACCCTTGTCCGCGAGCGTTTCGATTATGCTGTTGATTTCAGCCGTGATCGGATTTGCTGACTGTCCATTTTCCTGTTCGCGCTCTACTTCATTCAGCACCATCAGTTTCAGGTTCAGTGCCTCAAATGTTTTGAGTACCGGGTCGATCTGAGCGGTTGGCTTGCCCTTTTCCATCTGGATCAGCCATTGTCGGCCTAAGCTTGCCAGCCGGGCCAGTTCCGCCTGATTGAGTCCCATTGCCTCTCGGCGCGCTCTGATCACCGTACCGATGTCGGCAGACGTGCGAAGTAGCGCCTTCATTCTTTCAGTCCTTTGGTTCTTGAGATTTACGATCCTGGAGGTCATGTCGCCGATCGCGTACACACGCAGAAAAGCAAAAAACCCGGCATCTGCGGGCGCAGACACCGGGTTTCCTGATTTGACGCGCCTCAGCCTGCGCGGATCAGCCCTTGGCTTCCGCCAGATCGATCACCACGCCCCCGCCCATGGTGGACGAAAGGGTGACCTTACGCACGAAGGTGCCCTTGGCGCCTGACGGGCGGGCCTTGACCAGTGCACCGAGGAACGCCGTGACGTTCTTCTCGATGTCGGCATCCGAAAAGCTCGCCTTGCCGACGCCGGCATGCACGATCCCGGCCTTTTCGACCTTGAACTCGACGGCGCCGCCCTTGGCGTCCTTGACGGCCTGGGCGACGTTCGGGGTGACTGTGCCGACTTTCGGGTTCGGCATCAGGCCGCGCGGGCCGAGCACCTTACCGAGACGGCCGACCAGACCCATCATGTCCGGGGTCGCGATGACGCGGTCGAAGTCCATGAAACCGCCATTGACCTTCTCGAACAGGTCTTCTGCGCCGACGATGTCTGCGCCGGCAGCCTTGGCTTCGTCGGCTTTCTTATCCTTGGCGAACACGGCGACGCGGATCGTCTTGCCCGTGCCAGCCGGCAGGTTGACCACGCTGCGGACCTGCTGGTCGGCATATTTCGGGTCAACGCCAAGATTGACGGCAATCTCGATGGTTTCGTCGAATTTCGCTTTCGCGTTCGATTTCACGAGTTTTACGGCATCGGCGATCGAATAGGTCTTGGTGATGTCGATCGTCTGCTCGATGGCGCGGGTACGTTTTCCTTTGGCCATGGTCCTTACTCCTCAACCCGCAGGCCCATCGCGCGGGCAGAGCCGGCGATGATCCTGGTGGCGGCGTCGAGGTCGTTCGCGTTCAGGTCGTTCATCTTGACCTTCGCGATCTCGCGGACCTGGTCCATCGTGACCTTGCCGACCGTGTCATAGCCCGGCTTCTTGGAGCCCGAAGCCGGTTTCTTGCCAAGTTTCAGGCCAGCGGCCTTTTTCAGCAGCACCGAAGCCGGCGGCGTCTTGGTGACGAAGGTGAACGACTTGTCCTGATAATACTGGATCACGACGGGGGTCGGAATGCCTTCTTCAAGGCCCTGGGTACGGGCGTTGAAAGCCTTGCAGAATTCCATGATGTTAATGCCGCGCTGGCCCAGGGCGGGGCCCACGGGCGGCGACGGGTTGGCCTTGCCGGCCGGAATCTGGAGCTTGATCTGCCCCAGCAGTTTCTTAGCCATTTTGTCCTCACAACTTTGGCGGAGGGGCGGTGGTCTTTCGATCCGCCCGGTTGGTATCGAGGCTCCGCGGTCCGGCTGGCGCCTCCCGCAGAAGGGGGCATATGACGCAGCGCCCCGCCCCGGTCAAGCGCCCTGCAGTGAAAAGCCCGGACGGCGGGGCCATCCGGGCTTGAAAACGAGGAGACTGGCGACGCTACATCAGGGCATAGCCGCGGGCGTTGATATAGCTGCGCAGCTCCTCGGCCCGGCGCAGCGGGTCCGGGTGGGTGGACATGAACTCGGGCGGCCGCTGGCCTTCGGACTGGGCAGCCATCAGTTCCCAGAGCCGCACCGACTGTTTCACGTCATACCCGGCATTGTGCATGTAATCGACGCCGAGCTTGTCGGCCTGGAGTTCGTGTTTCCGGCTGTAAGGCAGCACAACGCCGAACTGCACGGCGGCGCCGCCGAGGGCGCCAATCGCCGAGCCGTATTTCGACAGTTCTTCCGACGAGGCCACGTCGATCTGGCCGGCCATCAGTCCGACTTGGGATGCGATGTTCACCGAATACCGCTCGGCCGCATGCTTGCCGACGACATGGCCGGTCTCATGACCGAGTACGGACGAAATCTGGTCATCGTTTTCGGTCAGCTCCGTGATGCCGCGGTAAACGCCGACCCGGTTGCCCGGCATGACGAAGGCGTTGACATCATCCGTGTCGAACACGGCGACGTCCCACTGCTCGTTCGGGTTTATGTGTCCGGCTTTCACGGCGCCCTCGATCGTACGGTCCCATACGTTGAGGACGCGGCCCTTGAGCTTGGAATTCGATGTCTGCGGCGTCTGGGCCTTCATGTCCGTCCAGGCGGTCGCCGACATGTTGGCAATCGCAGCATCATCGACAATCAGGAACTGGCTTTCACCGGTCGCCAGATTTGTTGCGCATCCTGAAATGAAGGGGAACACGCTGCCGGATGTGAGGCCCATGATAATGCCGCGGCGCGACAAGCGTACGCGCGGCGCATTCGCCAGCAACGCGCTGTCGAACTTCTCCCCCAACTCGAATTGATGCGTCATCTGGTCCATCTCCTGTGACCGGGTTTTGCCTGAACCTACTCTCCGCCGGTCTGTTTGCAAACAGACGGAGCGTTCACGCGCAGCTTAGGAACCGACCCGTGAACCCGTCCTGAATGCTCTTTCGTGTCAGGCCTCTGCTGCCTCGCCCACCAGCACGGCGGCCTGCTCAACCCATCCTTCGCGCGTGATGCGGCCCGAAAAGCTGAGATACTCATCGACCCAGGCGATATTCTCGGACGTCCATTCTGCAATCTGGTCGAAATGAAAGATGCCGAGCGAATTCAGCACATCCTGGATCTTGGGGCCGATGCCGCCAATCAGTGTCAGGTCATCCGGCGCGTTAGTGAACGGCCGCTCGAGCGCCATCGGGCGCACGCGAAGAATGTCCTGCGCCGCTTCTGCTTCGGCGCGCTCGTCCGCTGCTTCGAGTTGCCCCAGGATCGCTTCGGCGGCGCTCGGTGCGGGCGCAGGCTCGGGCGGCGCGTTTTCCGATGGCGCATCCTCGGGCTGTGCGTCTTCGGCCTCGGCTGCGGCGGCATCTCCCTCAAAATAGGCAAGGCGACCTTCCAGGAACCGCACGCGCCAACGCAGGCGCGCAATTTCTTCCTCGACCGGCGCTGTGGTCTCCGGCTCTGCTAAAATAACGGGAGCCGGCGCCGGCGCGGCTGCTGCCACCAGGGGCGCGGGAACGGCGGCGAGTTCCGCCTGCAAGGCGTCGACCCGCGTGCGCAGATACTTGATTTGCCAATCCTTTTTCGCTGCATCGACCGGCGCCGGCGGCGGCGCCTCGGCGGCGGCTACGGGGACTGCCCCAACTTGCGGCGGCGCTTTCGCCAGCTCGGATTCCAGATGCACCACCCGGCTCTCGAGATGGCGGTTGCGCCAGACCAGAGTGTCCTCGACCTGCCCGCCAGCTGCCGCTGCAGGTGCTGCGACTGGCGCCGACCCAAGCGCAACGCCAACCGTCGCCGCAGCGGCTTTCAGCGTATCAATTTCGGCCGACTTGCGCGCGAGTTCGGCGGTCAGCGCTTCGACCTTGCGTGTCAGGATCGGATCAGGCCCGGCGGCGGGCGCCTCTCCGCTGGCAAGCTTGCGCTGCGCGGCGAAGAGGCGTTCGACTTCCTCACGCGCTTCGCCGAGTTCCACCTTCACCATGTCCCGTTCGACCATCGCCTGACGCATCTTGCCCGACAGCATCATCCCGCGGATCGACCAGCCCAGCAGCAGCGTCATGGCTCCGGTTGCGGCGAGCGCGATCCACATATGCGTCATCAGCCAGGTCATCGTGCGCTCCGCTCCCGTACAGTTAATTCGAGCGGCCGGTCATTGCCCGGGGCCGCGCCCGATTCCATACCCTCGACCTCCCTGCCCGGGCCATAGCTGATTGCAGCAAGTGGCGGGCGGGAGACGCCCGCGCGTTCCAGATAGTCCGCCAGTGCAGCGGCGCGCGCCTGCGCCAGCGCGTCCCCATCTACGGCCAGCTCCAGGCTCGCGCCCGTATCGCACCGGCGCGCGATCGCTGCCAGCTGGTCCAGCGCCCCGGCATCCCCGCGCCGGAACTCGGCGCGCCCCGGCTCGAAGCTCACCGCCTCGCTATCCAGCATCCGGTTGATGTTTTCCGCGCATGTGGCGTCTCCATCCAGCTCAACGTCGGGAGTTACTGGCAGGGCGGCAATCACCACGCGCCAGCGCCCGGCCGTGCGCGCCATGTCCTCGCTCAGGAACTGCAAGGTGCTCGCCGGCGCGTCGCCTTCAAAGGTGAAACCGTTGACAGCCGGATCGAACGTCATCTTGCCAGAACGGAACGCCGCAAAATGCGCAAGCCCGGCTTTCGCCCCGTCCATCCAGTTTGCCGCCGCCGTCTCAGCCACGACCATCTCGTCGCGGACTTCGCGGCCTAAGCCGCGCTTGGCGAGCGCGATCAGAGCCCGGCGATCTGCTTCGCCCGGGACGGCGCCCGCGAGGACAAGTTCGTCCGCCTCGCGCGTCGCCCACCAGAGCGGCGCGCCCTGCA
>NZ_JBBEBT010000043.1:0-1330 GCF_040882205.1 Hyphomonas sp. | reverse complement strand
GATTGTTCCGTAACCGCCGCTAATACCAACCTGCGTGGGATTTGACTCACGTGGGGGCTTCCCAAGGCGGTGAAAGTCTGAATCAATGACCCTCTGGTTATGGAGGGCATGAGAGGTGGCTCGGTTTGTCTGCACAGGGATCGGCAAGGGATAAGTGGATCGTCTGCCGGTTGCTTGGTTGAACTGTCGATATGGGGCGTCATGCAGGGAGGGCGTAGCCCGACCGGAGTGACGCCCCATATCGACGGCCATGTTCATGCTGCCATCTTCACGGGCAGGTTGTCAAAATATGTCTGATCCGGTGTCTTGGCAGCCAGACTCGAATGCGGCCTTTTGCCATTGTAGAAACTCAGGTACCGGCCGATCGATGCGCGGGCTTCGCTGACCCCGCCATAGGCGCGTAGATAGACCTCCTCATATTTCACCGAGCGCCAGAGCCGCTCGACAATGACGTTATCGCGCCAGGCGCCCCGACCATCCATGCTGATGGCGATCTTTTCGCGCAGCAGCACACCGGTGAAAGCCATACTCGTGAACTGGCTACCCTGGTCCGTATTAAAGATCTCCGGTTTGCCGAAGCGCGCCAGGGCTTCTTCGAGAGCCTCGACACAAAAATCGGCATCCATCGTGATCGACACCCGCCAGGACAGGACCTTGCGGCTGAACCAGTCGACGATAGCTACGAGATAGACGAAGCCCTTCGCCATCGGGATGTAGCTGATGTCGGTTGCCCAGACTTGGTTCGGCCGCACGATCGGCAGCTTGCGCAGCAAATAGGGATAGATCTTGTGCCCCGCCGCCGGCTTCGAGGTGTTCGGGCGACGGTAGATCGACTCGATCGCCATCCGCTTCATCAAGGTCGCGACGTGCAGTCGGCCGATCTTGGTGCCCTCCTGCCGGAGCAGGTCGCGCAGCATCCGGCTGCCCGCAAACGGGAACTCAAGGTGCAACTCATCGATCCGCCGCATGATGGCCAGATCGGTCGGCGACACCGGCTTGGGCAAGTAATAGACGCTGCCCCGGCTGATCCCCAGTTCCCGCGCCTGCCGCGCAAGCGGCAGCGTGTGCGAACGGTCGATCATCGTTTTGCGCCCGGCAACAGACCGGCCTTCCCGAGCGCGCCGGCCAAAAAATCGTTCACGAGGGTCAACTCACCGATCTTGGCGTGCAACGTCTTCACGTCGATCGCAGGTTCCGCCGCTTCGGTGGCGCTGTCCGCGCCGAAAACACCAGCGGCACCCTCAAGCAACTGCGTGCGCCAAGTCGTGATCTGGTTCGCATGAACGTCATACAACTGCGCCAGTTCGGCCAGCGTCTTCTCGCCCTTCAC
>NZ_JBBEBT010000042.1:0-7720 GCF_040882205.1 Hyphomonas sp. | reverse complement strand
TGAATGGATGATCCATCAGGAGGTCAGGTCGCCCAATTGATCTTCCAGGTCTTCGATGTAGTCCGCATCTGTATACCATCGAGCAACGGCAGGAGTGAGAAGCCATTGGCCAAGCATTGGCAGGTCCTAATCCTGCTCTCGACGGAAGGTCAGGCGATCTTCGTGCATGCGCTATCCTCTCCCACTGCATCTATCAGGCCAGCAGGAACGGGCCAAGCTGGCTACGATCGGCAGTTTCCCTGACCGGCTGAGTTACCAGATTCCCGTCATCGGGATGTCGGGCCGTAACGCCGCGGCAGATCGCCGATAACGGTCACTGATACAGCACTGCCGCACGAGCGTTCGCGCCAATCAACGTGTGAGCTATCTCGTAGCCTCTGGGTGTTCGACATAACCGTGCGGCCTTTTGAAGAGGCCGGGTAAGCGAGGTTCGCTGTTTGGAATTGCCGTCAAGAACTCAGGGGATGCGTGACGGGTTGACAAACATCAGGCTCAAACATTATTGATTATCAATACATTTGTTATGTTTATCGAGGAATCTCCATGTTACACATCGCGGAACTGACCCATGTTTATGCCAACGGCGTCCGCGCACTCGACAATGTAAACCTCGATGTTCCCGCCGGGATGTTCGGCCTGCTTGGCCCCAACGGCGCAGGCAAATCGACCCTGATGCGGTCCATCGCGACCCTGCAGAGCCCGGGCAGCGGCACCATCCGGTTTGGCGATATCGACGTGCTGAAGGAGCCCGAAAAGCTGCGGCGCACCCTCGGCTACCTGCCTCAGGATTTCGGCGTCTATCCGCGGGTCAGCGCCCGCGACATGCTAGACCATATGGCGATCCTCAAGGGTTTCTCGAAAGCCTCCGATCGCGCCGAGGTCGTCGACGGCCTCCTCAACCAGGTGAACCTTTGGCCGGTCCGCAATAAGGCGATAGCCGGTTTCTCCGGCGGCATGCGCCAGCGCTTCGGCATCGCCCAGGCGCTGATCGGCAATCCGCGGCTTATCATCGTTGACGAGCCGACCGCCGGCCTCGACCCGGAAGAGCGCAATCGCTTCCTGAATCTGCTCGCCGAAATCGGAGAAGGCGTGGTGGTCATCCTGTCGACCCACATCGTCGAGGATGTCGCCGATCTCTGCCCCCGCATGGCCATTCTCGCTGGCGGCCGCGTCGTTGCTCAGGGCGCGCCGCGCGACCTGACACAGGCCCTGCGCGGCCGCATCTGGCGCAAGCAGATCACACGGGCGGCGCTGGAGGACTACAAGCAGCGCTTCAACGTAATCTCGACGCGCCTTGCGGGCGGAGCGACACTAATCAACGTGCTCAGCGATGCGGCGCCGGAGCCGGATTTCACGCCGGTCGAGGGCAACCTCGAAGACGTCTACTTCTCGACCCTTGCCGCAACCCGCGCAGCCGCCTGACGCAGGAGACACAAGATGTTTGCTTCCGTCTTGGGGTTCGAAGCCCGCTACCAGTTGCGCAATCCGGTCTTGTGGGTCAGCTTCGGAATATTCTTCCTGCTGACATTTGGCGCTGTGACCGTCGACCAGATCCAGATCGGAGATACCTCAAACATCAAGCAAAACTCGCCTTTCGCGATTGTCCAGACCGTCTTTGTAATGAGTATTTTTGCGTTGTTTGCAGTGGCGGCCTTCGTTGCCAACAGCGTCACGCGCGATGACGAAACAGGCTATGGGCCGATCTTGCGCGCTACACCTTTGAAGAAGGCACCCTATCTCTATGGCCGGTTTGCCGGCGCCTACGCAGCTGCGGCCATCGGCTTCCTTGCTGTGCCCGCCGCCATCCTGATCGGTTGCGCCATGCCCTGGCTCGATCCGGAAACGCTCGGGCCGACAAATTTCGGCCACTACGCCTATGCCTATTTCGTCATCGCGCTGCCGACGCTGTTCGTGTTTGCAGCCATGCTGTTTGCGCTCGCGACGGCCACGCGCTCCATGATGGGCGCCTATCTGGGCCTTATCGCCATCCTTGTCGGATGGGTCGTCAGCGGCATCCTGCTGGACCAGCCCGGCCTGGAAAAAACTGCCGCGATGATAGATCCGTCGGGCTTCGCCGCGCTCGCCGAGCAGATGGAGTATTGGACCGCGGCTGACCGCAACACGCGCCTGCCTGAGCTGACGGGCGGCTTCCTGCTCAATCGCGCCGTCTGGTTCGGCTTTGCGATCGCCTGCTTAGTGCTGGCCTATACGTTCTACCGCCCGGACGTGAAAAGCGCCAAAGCGCCTAAACCCGAGAAGGTGATGGCCGGTAAGGCGGGCGTCGCCTCTGTGAACCTGCCCGCGCGGACGGACCGCAAGGCTAGCTTCACGGCCGCAACCGCGCGCCGGCAGCTTTGGGCACGGACGGTATTTGATATCAAGGCCGTGGTGAAAAGCCCGGCCTTCTTCATTCTTTTGGTCATCGGCTTGTTCAATGCCTCCGGCGCGCTCTGGTTTGCCAACGAATTCCGCAACACATCGATCGAGCCCGTAACGCGCCTTATGGTTGGTGCCTTGCAGGGCTCGTTCGGTATCATCCCTGTGGTCATCGCGGCCTATTATGCCGGTGATCTTGTCTGGCGCGACCGTGAGCGGCGCATGCATGAAATCATCGATGCCGCGCCTGTTGCCGACTGGGCCTTTGTGCTGCCCAAGGTGCTCGCGATCTTCCTTGTGCTCGTCTCGACGGCGCTGGTGGGCGCGATTGCCGGGATTTCAGTCCAGGCGTTGAAAGGCTACACAAACTTCGAGCTTGGTGGATACCTGCTCTGGTGGGTCATCCCGATGACGATCAGCGCGGCGCAACTGGCCGTCTTGTCAGTCTTCTTCCAGACGATCTCGGCGAACAAGTTCATGGGTTGGGGGCTGATCATCGTTTATCTGATCAGCACGCTGACGCTCTCGAATCTCGGCTTCGAGCACAATCTTTACCAATTTGGAGGCAGCCCGGGCGTACCGCTGTCGGCCTTCAACGGGATGGGGCATTTCTGGATCGCCCGATCCTGGTTCGATCTTTACTGGGGCTTCTTCTGCATCATCCTCGTGATCGCAGCTTATGGCCTTTGGCGGCGCGGCGCCGAGACGCGCCTCATGCCTCGCCTTCGCCGCTTCCCGCGCCGGATGGCTGGCGCGACAGGCGCTGTGCTGGCGCTTTCATTCGCGGGCTTCGCGGGTGTCGGCGGCTGGATTTTCTACAACACCAACGTGCTGAACATCTACCAATCCTCCCTCGCCGTGGAGCGACAGCTGGCGGACATGGAAAAGGCGCTTGCAGAGTTTGAAGGCGCGCCCGGCCCCACAATCACGCACGTGGTGCTTGATGCGGACCTCCGCCCGAAAACGCGGACGGCCACCACCAAGGGCAGCTATGTCATCGAGAACCGAACCGGTGCACCGCTTGCGAGGATGCTCGTTGTCTGGCCGCGGGATGTCCGCGTCGAGGCTTTCGATCCAGGGGCTGCGAAGCTCGAACAGTCATGGCCGGAATTCAAGTCGGAGCTCTGGGCTTTCGAAAAGCCTCTACAGCCTGGCGAAACACGCACCATCAACTTTACGACCGTCTATGGCCGGCCGGGCTTCTCGAACACCGCCGGCCAATGGCGGGTGATTGGCAATGGCACGTTCATCGATAACTTCGAGCTGACCCCCATGCTGGGCGTGTCGCAGAGATTCTGGCTCACTGACCGCGCCAGACGGCGTAATTATGAGCTCGATCCCGAGCGTCGCATGGCGAAGCTGGAAGACGGCTCAGCGAATGGCAAACACTACCTGCGGCCTGACAGCGAATGGGTGACGTCCGACATTACGGTGCATACGGATGATGACCAGATCCCGATTGCGCCAGGATATCAGGTCGCCGAAGAGAAAGCGAACGGACGGATCACTCGCCGGTTCGAGACAGAAGCACCGATCCAGCACTTCTTCTCGATCCAGTCGGCACGCTATGACCTGCGTACGGCAAGCGTCGATACGCCTTTGGGACCGGTTAAGCTCGAAATCTATCACCATCCCGAGCACACGCAGAATCTCGAGCGCATCGAGACCGCGATGAAGGCCTCGGTCCGGATCTTTTCGGAGCGGTTCTCGCCGTTCCAGTTCCGGCAGATGCGGATTCTCGAATTCCCCGGCTATGCGACCTTTGCACAGGCATTTGCCAATACCGTTCCATTCTCGGAGGATATCGGCTGGCTTCAGGCAAACCGCGATCCGGACAAGGTTGATCTCGTCACATTCGTCACAGCTCACGAGATTGCTCACCAATGGTGGGCACACCAGGTCATCGGCGCGGACAAGCAAGGTGCGACGATGCTGTCCGAGAGCTTTGCCCAGTACAGCGCCATGCTTGTCATGGAAGACCTGATGGGGCCGGAGCAGGTTCGCCAGTTCCTTAAGGTCGAACTCGACGCCTATCTCACTGCGCGCGGCGGCGAAGTGGTTGAGGAGTTGCCTCTGATCCGGGTGGAGAATCAGGACTACATTCACTACAACAAGGGCGCGCTGGTCATGTACTTCCTGCGCAACGAGGTCGGCGAAGAGGCTGTGAACCGGGCGCTTAACCGGCTGCTCGCAGAATACGCCTTCAAACCGGCGCCGTATCCGTCGAGCTCGGATTTCGTCAGCTTGCTGCGTGAGGAAGCCGGCCCCCAGCATCAGGACCTGATCACCGACCTGTTCGAGCGGATCACCCTGTACGACGCCAAGATGTTGCAGGCGACGCGGCAGCGTCTGCCAGACGGGCGCTGGGAAGTCGCGCTGACCATCGAGGCCAGAAAGCTGTATGCAGACGGTCAGGGCCAGGAAACGGAGGCAGATCTCAATGAGCCCTTCGAGATCGGTGTGTTCACACGCAAGCCGGAGAGCCAGGGCTTCTCCCGCGCCGACGTGCTCGCCTTTGAGCGGTATGATCTGAAGACCGGGACGCAGACGGTGACGCTGGTCCTGCCGGACGGCCCGGAGCCGCTCTTTGCCGGGATAGACCCTTACGTGAAGCGGATTGATCGGAATTCCGATGACAATCTCATTGTAGTGAAGTCTGCAGACGACACTTAGGCAGGTACCCAGTCGGTGGGAAATCGATGCTCCATCGATTCCACAACCTTAGAATCGAGAACGACGAAGCCTGCGTAGATCAGGCACGTCGCGTACTGGTTCATTTTTCCTCGGACCCTTGCCAGTTTGAGCGCGCTGTGCTGTTCGAAGGATAATGAGAACGGGATCCGGCGTCGGTATTGCTCGGCCGCAGGTACGCCGGGCGCCGTCGACAAGCGCACCTTGCCGGCGCGTTGTCCACAGAACAGCAAGATAGTGCCGACCAGTAATGCGCTTTGTTTTGGTCACGTCCACCTGAGTGGTGGAAATTGGGGCGGCCAAGCGGTGTACCGGCTCAGGCCGCGCGCGGTGTAAGTATCTGCGATGCTGCTGGCGGCGCAAGAGCGAACCGGTCGATTTCCTCATCGACTGTATCCACGCTCGCGAACGCCTCTATCGACAGGTAGCGGTGCTGCAGCTGCCATTCATCGTTTGCCTCCAGGAGTACGGCGCCGACGAGCCTCACGATCGAGGCCTCATTGGGGAGTGAGGGCATGACTGCCAAGGGTTCGAAGGAATGCCCGAACGCCAACAACGTCGGCGCGGCGTTTCACTTCCTTGTTGAGACGTTCAAGGCCGTTTGTTGAGTGCAATTTCACCCGGTGTGCAGCGGGGAAGTCCATGTAGGCGAGTACATCATTCTCGTTCGGCGGCTTACGCGGCCTTCGGCCACGGTCCGCCTCACCTTCCATCGCTTCGGCCAGCTTCGGATGCGCGCTGCGGGCCTGATCTGCGATGGCACGCCAGGTGGCGTGAGCTTTTTCAGCATTGGGCGCAGTGAACGCATCGCGCAGCAGTGTCGCCAGACGCGATTGCTGCGGTTTGGGGACGCGCGCGAGCAGGTTCCTTGTCGTATGAACCCGGCAGCGTTGCCAGGTCGTGCCCTGAAAGACTTTGAAGGCGGCCGCTTTCAGGCCTTCATGCACATCGGAGATAACAAGCTTTACGCCTTTGAGGCCCCGCTTCACGAGACTGCGCAGGAACTCCATCCAGAACACCATTGCCTCGCTGTCGCCGATCGAAAGCCCTATGATTTCCCTTCTGCAGTCCGCATCGAGATCACGGGTAGCGTCCACTGGAGTGGTGGAAATTAGCTGACGGAGCGCTTCGGGCGCGCGGACCGTAAGAGTCTGCGCGCGCCCGGGGCGCGGTTGGCGGGAGGGGTGGTCATCGGAGAATCCGGGTTAGGGTTGTGTTGCGACACGCGACTCCAAACGAGGATCGAATCCGATGACCGACAATACTCTGCCCCAACTTCTGTCCGCTATCCAGAACAGTGATGATGGTGATTTTCTGCGTACCCTGGCCGAGACCACGCTCAACCGGCTGATGGACTTCGAGCGATAAGAAATCGATCCGGGGGATCGATTTCCGCGAGAAGGACGCAGAGAATGCGATCGGCGCCGCTCGCCATGAGCGGTCAGCTGACCGGACCACTTACCGCAACGGGTATCGCGACCGGGTTCTGGAGACCCGGGTCGGCGCCCTGGACCTGAAAAGCCCGAAGTTCCGCAGCGGCCAGTCCTACTATCCCGGCTTCATTCTCGAGCCGCGCAGGCTGCTTGAGAAGGCGCTCACCGCGGTCATCCAGGGTGAGGCGGGAAACAAATCGATCCGGGGGATCGATTTGCCGCCGAACGGATCAATGGCGTTTCCACGCGCCGCGTTGAAGATCTGGTGCAGGCGATGGGCATGACCGGTATCTCGAAGAGCCAGGTCTCGAAACTGTGTAAAGAAATCGACGAGCGAGTGGCCTCTTTCCTGGAACGACCGCTGGAAGGCGAATGGCCCTATGTCTGGCTCGATGCGACTTACCTCAAGGTCCGTCAGGGCGGACGGACCGTCAGTGTTGCGGCCATAATAGCCGTCGCGGCCAATACCGATGGCAGAAGGGAAATCATAGGGCTTGACCTGAGACCCGATTGGTCCCGCATTTGAATAGAGAGTCTGTCGCAATGGAGACAGACGATGCGAAAGAGTAAATTTACCGACGAGCAGATCATCGCGATCCTGGCTGAACAGGAGCGTGGCATGGCCACGGCAGACGTGTGCCGACGGCACGGAGTCAGCTCCGCTACCTTTTACAAATGGAAGGCGAAGTTCGGCGGCATGGACGTGTCGGATGCCCGCAAGCTGAAGGTTCTGGAGACCGAAAATGGGCGGCTGAAGAAGCTTCTGGCTGACAGCATGCTCGACAACTCGATCCTGAAAGACCTGCTGGGAAAGAACTGACGACGCCCCAATCGAAGCGGGACGCGGCGTTGAAGGTGATCGAAAAGTACGACATCTCCCAGCGCCGCGCCTGCCGGTTGGTCAGCGTCGATCCGAAAACTGTCCGGCGTGAGCCAGAACCGGACAATCCGGAGATCCGCGAACGTATGCGGGAATTCGCCGAGACACGCCGCCGGTTTGGTTACCGGCGTATCGGCATCATGCTCGAACGAGAAGGTATTGTGATGAACCAGAAGAAGCTGAGACGTCTCTACACAGAGGAAGGCCTGTCGGTGAAACGCCGCCGTGGCCGCAAACGCGCCACCGGAACGCGTGAGCCTATGCCCGTGCCGGATGGTCCGTCGAAGCGCTGGAGCCTCGACTTCGTGTCCGACGTGTTCGGACCTGGACGCCGGTTCCG
>NZ_JBBEBT010000041.1:0-1349 GCF_040882205.1 Hyphomonas sp. | reverse complement strand
TTCCGTTTGCCGCTTTTCCCGGCGCCGGGATGAGCGGCAGGCGAAGGCACCGCAGTTCCAGTTCCTCCGAAAATCCCCGCGCGACGCCGCAGAATATCGGCTATACCAGTGCCATAAGAATAACTTCCCGGGAGGAGCCCCCATGGCCGATGATCCGAAAACACCGCCCGGCGTACCCCAACCGGTGCCACGGTCCGTCCTCGAACTCTCGGCCTTCAATCCCGCCGCGCGCGACAATCCCCATCCGCTGCTGCAATCCCTGCAGACCCATTGCCCGGTGATGCGCGACGAGGCGGCGAAAGTCTGGGTCCTCTCCCGCCACAAGGACATCCGCGACACGGTCAACGACCGCACCTTCGTGCGCCATCCCCTCAACGCCGACCCCGAATCCATCACCGCCCGCCTCGTCGAGGAGGGCAGGGAGCGGCGCACCAGCATCCTCTTCCTCGACGATCCAGACCATGCCCGCATCCGCCAGCCTCTCGCCAAGGCATTCTATGCCCGCATCAACAAGATGCGCCCGGAGATCGAGGCGATGGTCGACAAGGTGATCGATGCCGCCCCCGCAAGCGGCGCCTTTGACCTGATGGAAAAGATCGCCGTGCCGGTCCCGGTCCTCGTCATCGCGCGCATCATCGGGGTCGATGAAGCCCGCCTTGCGGATTTCCGTCAGTGGTCGGAAGATGTCATCCTCGGTCTGAACCCTGTGCGCACGCCGGAAGAAACCGCCCGCGTCGTCTCCGGCGGCGAAGCGCTCGATGCCTATTTCGCCGAACTCATGCAGGCCCGCCGCGAGGCGCCGCAGGACGATCTGGTCACCGACATGGTCCAGCTGCAGGCCAGCGGCGAGGCAGATGTCGCAGACGATGAAGTCTGCCTCAACCTGCAGGCCCTCCTCGTCGGTGGCAACCTGACGACAACCGATCTCATCGGTAACGGCATCTGGCTCCTGTTGACGCATCCACAGCAGACCGCCGCCCTGCGCGCAAACCCGGACCTTGCTGCCCAAGCGGTGGAGGAAGTGCTGCGCTACGAGGCTCCGGTCCAGGTCACCTCCCGCATCGTGCAGGAAGATCGCACGGTCGCCGGTTACCCGATGCTCAAAAGCCAGCCCGTCTTCATGTCGCTCGCCGCCGCCAACCGCGACCCGGAAGTCTTTGCCGACCCGCAGGATTTCGACATCACGAAGAAACGCGCCGGCCATGTCGCCTTCGGCGGCGGCCCGCATATCTGCATCGGCGCCCCGCTCGCCCGCATCGAAGCGCGCCACGCCTTCCTCAAACTCCTCGCCCGCTACCCGAACCTGCGCCTCGCGGAGCAGGATTTGTCATGGCGCACGCTCCCTTTCT
>NZ_JBBEBT010000040.1:0-7795 GCF_040882205.1 Hyphomonas sp. | reverse complement strand
GTCCACCACCATCAGCCTTGTCGGCCGCCTCCTGAAAGTCGGTGAAGCCGAAGAGGCAGCGGAGAAGGCGCAAGCTGCGGTTCCGCCTGCGGCCGCCGCCTGATTGATCGGCTGCCGGATTAAAGGCGTTCGCCTCCCACGGCTTCGCGCCGGTCCCCTCTTCTCCGGTTTCATGGGAGAGGGTCTTTCACCTCGCTGCCGCAAACGCCCCTGGGGCCGCTCCCGGAATGCAGGAGAGGTGGGGACCGGCGCCCAGCGATGGGGAGTGAGGGGCTCCGCGCACCTCCCCATCCCGATTGCCAGCCTCCGCGCCCAGGCCTAGGCTTGTCCGGGCGGCGGCCCCTCAGAGGCCGATGGAGGACTTATCATGCGTCTCGTGTTCACGGCGGCTCTCGCCATGATAATCTTTGCCGGGTGCAAGGCAGCCGAAGGCAAACCGGCGCCCGCCGAAGCCGGCGCGCAGGCGCCCGCTGCCTGGACCACCATCACGCCCGGCGGCGATACACTCTGCGCCACCGGAACGCCTTACCAGTTCCAGGTCAGACCGGCCGATCCTGAGCGGGTGATGTTCTTCCTGAACGGCGGCGGCGCCTGCTGGTCCGGCGACCTGTGCGATCCTTCGCTCGGTGCTAATGCCTATACGCCGCTGGCGGACATGGACGCCAACAATGCCGCCACCAAGGCCGGCGCCTTCGATGCGGCGAACGCCGACAATCCCTTCGCCGGCTGGACGCAGGTCTTCGTGTCCTACTGCACCGGCGACGCGCATCTCGGCGCGGCGGACGCCGCCTATACGACCAGCGCCGGAAAGGCGTTGACCATCCATCACCGGGGCAAGGCCAATGTCCAGTCGGCGCTCGACTGGGTCTACGCGAACTATCCGGGCCCAGGCCGCATCTTCGTCGGCGGCGGCAGCGCCGGGGCGATTGCCTCGCCGTATTATGCGGGCTTGGTGGCCGATCATTATCCGCAGGCGGAGGTTATCCAGTATGGCGGCGGGGCCGGCGGCTACCGCGCCGGCGCTGTCCCTGGCTTGCTGGAAACCTGGGGCGCCTTCAACGACATGCCCGACTGGCAGGAACTCGCCGGCTTCGACCGCGCGACGTTCACCACCGAGGATTTCTTCCGCGTCACCGCCGCGCGCCATCCCGGCATGCGGATGAGCCAGTTCAACAATGTCGATGACGAGGTGCAACAGATGTTCCTCGGCCTGATGGGCGCCGCAGATCCGGTGCGCGGCCTGATGCAAGCAAACCTCGATGAGCTGGCGGCGGAGATCCCGAATTTCCGGTCCTTCTCCGCCTCCGGAAAGGACCATACGCTGCTGCGCTATGACCGTCTGTACACAACGATCACCGGCGGGGTGCGGGCGGCCGATTGGGTGCGCGATCTCGCCGAGGGGCGGGATGTGGAGAATGTGAGCTGTGCGGCGGAGGGGTGTGACTAACCCAGCCGTTCCAGCACTTTCGCGCGCCCGATCAGCGCCAGCACGGCGCCCATGTCGGGGCCGTGTTCCATACCGGTCAGCGCCTTGCGCAGCGGCATGAAGAGGCCCTTGCCCTTGCGGCCGGTGGCGGCTTTCAGGGCGTTCGTCCATTCGCTCCAGCTGGCGGTGGTCAGCTCGCCGGCCGGAAGGTGCGCGGCGGCGCCGGCGATGAAGTCCTTGTCCTCGGCGGCGATGTCTGGCGAGGGCGCGCCGAATACGGTCTGCGCCCAGTTCGCCGCATCGCTCACGCGCGCGCAGTTCTCGCGCACAGCCAGCCAGAAAGCTTCATTGTCCGCATGCGGATCAATGTCCTTCAGGCGCGCCTGCGCCTCGGCAAACGGCATTGCATGGACGAGCGCGGCATTGAGGTTTTCAAGGTCGGCCTCGTCGAACCGGGCCGGCGCGCGGCCGATCTTCGAGAACGAGAACTCTGCCGCCAGCTCCGTCACGCTGCTGCGCGGCTCGATATTGTCCGAGGTGCCGAGCTTGGCGAGATAGCTGAGGATTGCCATTGCTTCGATACCCTGCTCGCGCAGCTGGCCGACTGAGAGCGAGCCGATACGCTTCGACAGGGCCGAGCCATCCGCGCCGACCAGCAGCGGCATGTGCGCCATTTCGGGCGCCTTGCCGCCAAGCGCCATGAAGATCTCGATCTGCGCGCCGGAATTCGTCACATGGTCTTCGCCGCGCACGACATGCGTGATGCTGGCCTCGATATCGTCGACCACCGAGGGGAGCGTGTAGAGATAGCTGCCATCCTCGCGGATCAGCACCGGGTCCGACACCGAGGATGTGTCGATGCTCTGCGGGCCCCGCACGAGGTCGTTCCACTCAACGCGCGCGCCCGACAGCTTGAACCGCCAGTGCGGCTTCAGGCCGGAGGCTTCGAGCCCCGCGCGGTCCGCGTCCGTCAGGCTCAGCGCCGCCCGGTCATACACCGGCGGCCGGCCGCGCGACTGGGCGATCTTGCGCTTCACATCCAGTTCCTCGGCCGTTTCATAGGCCGGATAGAGAAGGCCCATCGCGCGCAGCTTGTCGGCGGCCTTGTCATAGATGGCAAAGCGTTCGGACTGGTTGAACGTTTCCGCCCAGGTGAGGCCGAGCCAGGTCAGGTCCGCCTTCAGGATCTCCTCGCTCTCCTTGGTGGAGCGCTCCAGGTCGGTATCGTCGATCCGCAGGACGAACTTGCCCGCCTGGCCTTGCGCGAACAGCCAGTTCACCAGGGCCGTGCGCACGTTGCCGACATGGATGCGGCCAGTGGGCGAGGGGGCGAATCGGACGATCGGGGCGGTCATGGCGGCAGGGCCTTCCGGGGTTGGGAAAGGCGCTTTCGACATCAAATCGGGACAAAAGCCAAGCGCCTCGGCCACATTCTTGCTATTGTTCTGTTTAACGAGCATCTACCTAGAGGAAATTCCGGGAGACGGTCATGAGATTCGGCTGGGTGCTGGTGGGAGCGCTGCTACTTGCGGCCTGCGGGCAGAAAGACGGGGCATCGCCGGAAGCGGCGGCGCCCGGAACGCTGCCGGCAGGCGCCGATCAGGCGCAGGCGGCACCACCCGCGCGCCCATCGCTCGATTATGCCGCGATCTCCGGCTATAATGAAAGCTGGTTTCTCAGCCCCGGCTGGCCGAGCGAGTATCCGCCGGGCTTTGCCGTGCTGGACCCCGATGTGAAGGTGCCCGCCCGGGCGCGGCCCAATCCCACCGACCCGCAGGACATCACCTGCATCCTCCCGCAGTACGCAAATTATCAGCTGTGGAATAATCCCCGCAACGAAGCCGACAAGCTCGAATATTTCGTGGCGACGAAGAAGGTGCCTGTCACGGTGCTCGAGGACGCCGAGGTCGAGTTTGCCGGCCCTTCCGGCATGGAGACGCTAAGCCTGAAGACCGGCGAGCAGATGACCTATCTGCGCTATATCGGCGAGGGAGTGACTGTGCTCCTGTTCAATGACCGGGAGTACGAGATCAACGAGGGCGAGCTCACCAATGTCACCGACATTGCCAACACCTCGCTGGACGAAGACCTGTGGGTCCGCGTCACCTGCCTCGGCGGGAAACAGGCCTGGCTGATGTTCGACGAAGTGATCGAGGAGCCGGGCATCTACCCCTCGCCGATCACCGGCTATGGCGACGCTGCCGACATCGACCCGGCGGATGCGGAAACCGTGCGCGAGGCCATCGCGACGGACGCGTTCGGGGTAAATGCGCAGGAACAGGAAATCACGCCGCCTTCGGAGGAGTAGCTCTTTCCTTGAGCCCTTTCTCCCGGGGGAGGAGGGGCTTGCTGCCTAATCATCCCGAAACCGGTTCGTGATCGGATATCTCCTGTCGCGCCCGAAATTTTTCCCGCCAACCTTCACACCCGGCGGGGCCTGCCTCCGCTTGTATTCGGCGATGTAGACGAGGTGTTCGATGCGCCGCACAGTAGCCGCATCATGGCCGCGGGCGAGGATGTCGTCGACGTCCTCTTCGAGGTCCACGAGGCCGCGAAGGATATCGTCAAGCACCTCGTAAGGCGGCAGGGAATCTTCGTCTTTCTGGTCCTCGCGCAGTTCCGCCGAGGGCGGTTTGGTGATGATCCGTTCCGGGATCACATCTGCGTGGCTGACGAGGGCGCCTGGCGGCACGTTGGCATTGCGCCATTTCGTCAGTTCAAAGACTTCGGTCTTGTAGAAATCCTTCAGCGCATTGTAGCCGCCGCACATGTCGCCATAGAGCGTGGCATAGCCGACGGCCATCTCGCTCTTGTTGCCGGTGGTGACGACCATGTGGCCGAACTTGTTGGACAGCGCCATCAGCGTTACCGCGCGCAGGCGGGACTGGATGTTCTCTTCCGTCGTATCGGCCTTCTTGCCTTCGAACGCCGGCGCCAGCATCTCGCCAAGCGCGCCGACGCCCGGGGCGATGTTGATCGTGTCATACTTGCAGCCCAGCGCCTCGGCGCAGGCCTTCGCGTCTTCCAGACTGTCTGTAGACGTATATTTTGACGGCATCATCACGCACCAGACCTTGTCCGGCCCCAGCGCGTCTGCGGCGATGGCCGCCGTGATCGCCGAGTCGATGCCGCCCGACATGCCGAGCACGACGCCGGGAAACCGGTTCTTGCGCACATAGTCGCCAAGCCCCTGCATCGCCGCGCGGTATTCCGCCGCCCAGCCTTCAAGGTCTGCCGCGCAGCCCTTGCCGAGGCCTGCAAACTGCTTGGTGGACGGATCAAATTCGACGAGGGCATAGCCCGTCTCGAACTGGCCGACGAGGCCGCAGCGCGCGCCGTGCGTGCCATTGGTCGCATAGGAGGCGCCATCGAAGACGAGTTCGTCCTGGCCGCCCATCTGGTTGACGAAGAGATAGGGCAGCTTCAGGTCCGCCCAGCGGTCGAAGGCGCTGGCGCGTTCGGCCTGGATTGCGCGGCGCCAGGGCGAGGCGTTCGCCACCAGCAGCGCGTCCGCCCCGGCGGCCCTGGCGGCGCGGGGCACGCGTTCGAACCAGATATCCTCGCAGATGGCGAGGCCGAGGCGCACGCCCTTGAATTCGACCACCACCGCCGCGCCGTCGCCCGGCGTATAGTGGCGTTTCTCGTCAAACACCCCGTAGTTCGGGAGTTCCCGCTTGTCATGGCGCGCGCGGATTTCGCCGCCTTCCAGGAACAGCGCGGAATTGTGCAGCCGCCCGTCCTCGCACCAGGGCGCCCCGATCAGCACGGCCGGGCCGGCCGCGCTTTCGCGCGCGAGGGCGCGGATGGCCGCCATCGACAGGTCCACCGCCGAGGGCTTCAGCACCAGGTCTTCCGCCGGATAGCCGAGGATGAAATGTTCCGACAGCACGACCAGATCGGCGCCCCGCGCGCGTCCCTCGGCCACCGCCCCGCGCGCCAGCGCCGTGTTGCCGGCAATATCGCCGACCACCGGATTAAGCTGCGCCGCCAGGATTTTCAGATTTTTGCTCATATCGAGCATTTAGTAGGAGTTGCGGCGCTTGTCATGAGGGTAAGGCGGGATGAAATTTTCCCGGCGCGAGATTACCAACTCGCCACAATAACGTGACTTGCGCAGCTTTGCCGGAGGGATAACCGTGAGCGCTGGAGGCTTGGGTATGAGTGTGGCGTTGGCGGAGGCGGTCTGGCTGGGGCTGGCGTTTTATCTGGGCATTGGCGCGGTGATCGCAATTGGCGTGATCCTGTTCGCCATGGCGCGGATGACACCGGCGCGGGTGCCCGTGCGGGTGCGGCTGCTGATCCTTCCCGGGCTTGCGGCGCTGTGGCCTCTGGTGCTGATGCGGCTGATCGGCCTTCGCGCGCCGGAGGACCGGGCGTGACGCGCGGGCAGCGCCAGGCGCATGCGCTGTTCTGGCCGTTCCTGGCGGTGCTGCTGGCGGGTGTGATCCTCGGCGGACTGGCCGAGCGCGGGCGGGCCGCGGAGGCGCCCGCCGAAGTGGACGCCGAAGTGGACGCCGGCTGATGGCGGCCCGCTTTACCCTCGTCGGCTGGAACCGGTTCAAGCGGGCCTATGACGGCGTTTTGCTGGCGGGCCTTGCGGTGTTCTTCGCGGCGCATCTCGGCGCGGGCTGGCTCTCGGCGCCGGCGGGCCAGCACCCCAGCGAAATCCAGATGCTGATCCGCGCGAGCGGGGCGGCGGCCTTCAGCCTGCTGACGGTCATCCTCTGCCTCGGCCCGCTCGCGCGCCTGAGCCGCCGCGCGCTGCCGCTGGTTTACAACCGGCGGCATATGGGCGTCGTGTGTTTCCTCGTTGCGCTGATGCACGGCGGGCTGGTGGTTCTGTGGTATCACGGGTTCTCGGAGATGAATGCGTTCGTCTCGCTGCTTGTTTCCAATCCGCGCTATGCGTCCTTTGGCGGGTTTCCGTTCGAGAGCCTGGGGCTGGCGGCGCTGCTGATCCTGTTCGTGATGGCGGCGACGAGCCATGATTTCTGGAACAGCGTGCTGGGCCCGCGCCTGTGGAAGTGGCTGCACATGAGCGTTTATGCCGCCTACGGATTATTGGTGGCGCATGTGATGCTGGGCGCCGCGCAGGGCGAGGCAGGCCTTGCGCCGGCGGCGCTGGCAGGCGGGTCGGCTCTGCTGGTTTCGGGCCTCCACATTGCAGCCGGGCGGCGCGAGACGGCGCGCGGTGCAGCCGAGGCTGCCGAGGCCGAAGGATGGCTGGATGCGGGACTGGCGGGCGATATTCCGGACGGGCGGGCGGTGATCCTGGCGCCGCCGGAGGGCGAGCGGATCGCGGTGTTCCGGGAAGGCGCGCGCGTGTTTGCGCTCGCCAATGCCTGCCGCCATCAGGGCGGGCCGCTGGGCGAGGGCCGCATCCTTGATGGCTGCATCGTTTGCCCCTGGCATGGCTATCAGTACCGTCCAGAGGATGGCTGCTCGCCGGCGCCGTTCACGGAGAGAGTGCCAACCTACCGGACAAGGATCATCGGGGGCCGCGTCTTCGTGCACCGGTTGGCGCAGCCGCCGGGCACGGCGCTGCCGCCTTCGGTGATTTCGCAGGGCGCGGCCTGATGGCGCAGGAGCCCTTCTTTGCCGGATGGCGCGATGCGCCGCCGCAGCCGACGCGGCGCCAGATGCTGGCGGCCGGCGCCGGGCTGGTGGCGGGCGCGGGCGCGCTGGGGCTGGGACTTGGTGCGGCGTCGCCCGTCCCGGGACCGGGCGTCTGGGACCAGGGCAAGAAGGTCGCAGTGACCGGCACGATCTATCCGGAACCCTACCTTCATCTGCTCACGGAGGACCTCGGATACGGCGTGCGCGCGGTTTTCCTCGTCGGGGCCGGCAAGAACCGCATCAGTGTGCGCCCGGCGCTGACCTTTACCGGCGCGGCGGTGACCGGCACGCTGATCGAGCGGGGCGAGCATGCGATGATGGCGGTCGACGGGGTCTATCGCGATCCGGCGCCGGGACGGGTGCGGCCGGGGCCGGAGAAGGACCTCGGCGAGGCCGTGCTGACCGGCGAGATCCTTGATGCGAAATGCTGGTTCGGCGCGATGCGGCCCGGGCACGGCAAGACGCACAAGGCCTGCGCGGCGCTGTGCGCGCGGGGCGGGTTGCCGCTCGCCTTTGCGCAGACGGGGCGCTGCGCGGACGGCAAGACGGCGCTGCTATTGCTCAATGAGCGCGGGCGGGCCTTCGGGCCAGAGATCATTTCGCAGGTGGCCGATCCCGTGATGATCCGGGGACGGATACTAGAGGTGGCGGGACTTCGGCAGGTGCGCGCGGCGTTTGGGGATGTGGTGCGGCTCTAGCTTGCCGGCCCTGCGCACACAGGTTCCCTTGAACCTGTCGCTCCAGTCGCCGGTG
>NZ_JBBEBT010000039.1:0-7818 GCF_040882205.1 Hyphomonas sp. | reverse complement strand
ATTTCCGTGACAGAATTGCCGTTGATCGCGGCGATGTTCAATGCAGCGGCTGTTCGCGCGAAGTTCTTCGGCGCCGCGGTGGCGGTCATCGAACTGCTCGTGTCCTCCCGCGCGATTGTCTGCGCCGACGATGCCAGCAGCGACCGGACCACCGGAACCTGGAGCGGGTGAGGGGAATCGAACCCCCGTCGTCAGCTTGGGAAGCTGCTGCTCTACCATTGAGCTACACCCGCGTGCACCGCGTATTTGAGCCGGAACGCGTGCTTGCACAAGTCCCGCCATTCCGCACTGGCGCCATCCCTTTGCCCCGTGTAAACGGCCCGCCATGAACAGCTTTCTTCTCGTCGCCGCAGGCGGGGCCATCGGCGCATCCCTGCGCCACGGCGCCGGTCTCCTGAGCGTGCGCCATTTCCCGGCCAACTGGCCCTGGGCCACCTTTTCGGTGAACCTTATCGGCGGCCTCGCGATGGGGCTCGTCGCCGGCTGGTTCGCCTACAAGGCGGCCAAAGGCGGCCATGACCTGCGCCTTTTCCTCGCCACCGGTGTGCTCGGCGGTTTCACCACCTTTTCGGCATTCTCGCTGGAAACCCTGAATATGCTCCGCGGCGGGGAGGCCGGCAAAGCGTTTGCCTATGCTGCCCTGTCGGTCATCCTCAGCGTTGCCGCGCTGGCCTTCGGCCTCTGGCTTGCAAGGCGGGCCTTCGCATGAGCGGCCAGATAATCACCGAAACCGTTTCCTACCAGGAAGCCGGCGCGCGCCTTGATCGCTGGATCAAGCGCCGCGTGCAGCTGACCCAGGGCCAGATCGAGAAGATGCTGCGCACCGGCCAGATCCGCGTCAACGGCGCCCGCGCCAAGGCGAACACCCGCCTTGAAGCCGGCCATGAAGTCCGCCTGCCGATCTTCAGCACAGAGACCATGGCCCCCAAGGCTCACCATACCGCGCGCGCCAGCGCCGACGATAAAGCCTTTCTGGACTCGATCATCATCTACGAGGATGACGACATGATGGCCCTGAACAAGCCCGCCGGCATCGCCGTGCAGGGCGGCTCAGGGCAGGGGCGTCATATCGACGGCCTGCTGATGGGCGTCTATGCCGACGAGGAGCACCGCCCCGTCCTCGTCCACCGCCTGGACAAGGAAACCTCCGGCGTCCTGCTCATTGCCAAGCATCCGCGCGCTGCTCACCAGCTGGCCGACATGTTCAAGGGCCGCGAGATGGACAAGGTCTACTGGGCCATCACGGTCGGTGTGCCCAATCCGCCGATGGGCCAGATCCGCTGCTGGATGATCAAGGGTATTCCGGATGCGGACGAACCCTCGGGCTACCGTCCCTATGATCCGAAATCCACATCGAAGCGGCGGGATGTGGACCGTGAACGGATGATCCGCTCGGCGCAGGGCGTCGAAGGCGCTCGCCATGCCATCACCGACTATACGGTCATCTCGCAGGCGGGCGGCAAGGCGGCCTGGGTTGCGCTCCGCCCCGAAACCGGCCGGATGCACCAGCTACGCTTCCACATGCTGGAAATGAACACGTCGATACTCGGCGACTACAAGTACCAGTCCCGGCGCGAGATCCCGCAAGGACTTGCCGGCGGCATGCACCTGCACGCCCGTGCGCTTGTTATCCCGCGTGAACGCGGCAAGCCCACCGTAATTGTCGCGCCGCTGCCGCCGCACATGATTGAGACTTTCGCCACCCTCGGCTTCCTCGAACAGGAAGCGGGGAAAGACCCGCTGGCGCCTTTCAACTGATGGCGAAGCCGCGCCTTGCCATCTGGGATGTTGACGGCACGCTTGTCGATTCCCGCGCGGTCATCCAGTCCTGCATGGAGGCCGCCTTCCGCCAGACCGGTCTTGCGCCCCCGGACTATGACGCCACCCGCCGCGTCATCGGCATCAGCCTCGTCGAAGCGCTGGCGATCCTTGCACCCCCGGATATTGACCCGGCGCGTCTCGAAATCCTCGTCGATCATTACCGCAATGCCTTCACCGTCCAGCGCGCCGCGCCCGGCCATCACGAGCCCATGTATGATGGCGCCCTCGAAGTGCTTGACTGGCTGAAGCAGGACGGCTGGCGCCTCGCCATCGCCACCGGCAAGACGCACCGGGGACTCGACGGCCTCTTCGCCAAGCACGCCATCAAGTCCTATTTCGACACCGTCTGGTGCGCCGATGACGGCCCCGGCAAGCCGCATCCCTTCATGGTCGAACAGGCGATGCGCGCCCTCGGCTGCGCCCCGGGCCAGTCGCTGATGATCGGCGATGCCATCCACGACATTGCCATGGGCCGCGCCGCTGGCGTGCGCTGCCTCGGCGTCAGCTGGGGTTTTGGCCGTGCAGAAGAACTGGAGGAAGCCGGAGCCGACGAGGTGCATCATGAGTTCCGCACATTGGCGGACAGCCTGCTCGCCTTCGCCCCGGCCTAGTACATCCGGAACAGCGTCTGCGCCGTCTTCCCCGGAACCATCTGCGCATTCTCCGCGCTGGTTGCACCGAACACCGCCTGAATCGCGCCGCGCGTATAGCCGAACGTGCTCTCCTGATGCGGATAGTCCGACGACCACGTCACGCGGCCTGCGCCGATCCGGTGCAGCAGCTCTCGGCCCGCAGGGGCAGTCATGAACGTCGCGTAGCAGTGGTTGTGCCAGTACCAGCTCGGCGGATGTTTCAGCTTCGGCTGAACCTGCGCCGGGAAGTGTGTATAGATCATGTCGGCATCATGGATCATGCTTGCCGTCCAGCAGATGCCCGCCTCTACGAACACCACCTTCAGCCCCGGGAACCGGTCGAAAACACCGGCAAAGTTCAGCATCCCCCAGTTCTGCCGGAAGCCGCCCATCTGTGTCAGGACGAACGTGCCCGTCGCGCCCGGCGCCGCGGTCGGAATATTCTCGCCAATGCGGAAGCAGAGCACAATCCCGCTATCGGCAATCGCTTCCCGCAGCGCGTCCATCTTCGGGTCATTGCAGAGGACCTGCTTGCCGTCGAGGTCCTTGTGCGGATTGATCGCCACCATCAGGCACCGCGCGCCCAGCTCCTTGCAGCGCTGCACCGAGGCGCCCGCCTCGCTCATGTTCCAGTAGTTTGGCGCCATCACTGCAAACAGACGCCCCTGGCCCTTCGCGCACGGCTCGGCAATCGAACCGTTAGACGCGCCAAAAATCTCCGCGCGCATTTCCATGTCGGTCATTATATAGAGCTCGAACAGGCGCTGCGGAAAGATCAGCTCCTTGTCGACACCTTCCGTATCCAGATCTTTCAGTCGCGCCTCGATGCCCGTCAGCCCCGGATGGCATTCCATCGCTTCGCACAGCGCTACAATGTCATGCGGGCGCATCATCGGTTTGCCGCCGATAGTGAAGTGCCAGCCGCCGTCGCTGAATTCCATCCTCGGCGCCTTGTCCTTCAGGTGCGCGGGCAGGTGCGCGGGCAGGTGCGCGGGCAGGTGCGCGGGAAAAACAGTCGATCCAGCAATCGGTTTCGAGCATGTGGCTGTCGGCGGAGATGATCACCGTGCCTGCTGGCCAGTCGCGCGTCTTCGCCGAGGCCGTGCGCTGCGGGGAGACCGGCTGGCCCGCCTGTCCCGGCACTTCCAGAACGAACCGCATATCCCCCGCCATGGCAAACTCCTCCCGTCTGCCTCTGGTCTTTTTGCCAGGATAACCCCTCCGCGTACCCCGCCGACACTATCGCAGCATCAAGACACTACCCTGCAAGCCCGCGGAACCAGCGCCCGAGTGCGCGCGCTTCCTCGCGCTTCGCCTCGATTGCGGCCGCCGACCCTTCATCTTCGCCCCAGCGTGCGGCCTGCCAGGTCTGGTCAAGCACCGACATCTCGAACGCCTCCTCCGCCGCCAGCGCGCCCTCGCATACCCCCATCGCCAGCAGCGCCGAGCCATACAGCGCGCACGCAAAGACCAGCCCGGTCAGCCGAAAATTGTCGAGGCTCAGCGCATAGTCCCGCGCCGCCTCCAGCGAGGCATCTGGCTGCGGCGCCGCGCGAACGCCTTCGGTGGTCACAAGGATCACACCCAGCACATCGCCGGCCCAGTCGCGCACGGGCGCCCAATGGCCTTCCTCCAGCGCAACGAGGTCTTCCGGTTCTTCCGCGACATGGCAGATCAGGTCGGTCTCGCAGAAGCGCGCTACCTCGTCGGCCATCGCGTCGCGGACCTCGGGCGTGCGGTCGATGGCGACATTCGTCAGCCGTGTCAGGTGCAGGTTCAGAAGGTCGATCTGCGCGCCCTGCGCGTCCCATTCGGCGGCAATCGCTTCGGCGAGCCCGCGCGTGGGCAAAGCCATTGCGGCGCGTTCAGGCGTCTTGATGGTGCGTCCGTCCAGCGCGACGGTCCAGCCATCGCCCAGCCGCTCGGCAGCGGCCACCTTGTAGAAACGTTTGGGTCGGGCATCGGTCATCCGCCCCGCTTACGCCGGAGCACGGGCCGCGCCAAGCCTCAGCTTGCGCTGGCTGACAGCGCCAGCAGGTCAACGAGGATGCGGGTTTGTGGGTCGACCAGGGCCAGCGTCTGGCCAAAGCGCACCGTCTGGAGGTCTGGCGCCTTGAGGTCAGTCACCACGATGATGCGGAACTCCGCTGCCACCAGCGGCACGTCCTCGGGAACCTGCATGCCGCGTTCCAGCCGCGGTTCAATCGGCGCGGGCGAGAAGCACATCTTGTAACGCTCCAAGCCTACGGTGCAGGGGTTCTCACCCAAGACGAAGCCCCGGTCGAAGGCGGCAAAGTCAGCTTGTGTGAAGGCCCGCAAGGGCAGGGGCTCCCCGCCCGCTGCCTCAGCGCTGGTCGGCCGTGTGGCCACAAACGCGCCCAGCGCAAACAGCGCCGCGCCGGCAATTGCCATCTCGAATTTCAGGGTTTGCATCGCCTTCGGCGTCCGCGTCTTTCCAGGGTTAATCACGTTGCCCAATACGTGCGCACGGATGCACCTGGCCTGCCTAACGAAGGGTAAACATGCGCCCCGGCCTGCTCCATGCCCATCATGTGCCGCCTGGTTAAGTGCTCAACGGATTACACACATGAAAGTTCCGCAGGGGCGCAGGGTTAAATCATGCCTCGTTGTCCTCGCGCAGCATCTCAAGCTGGTAGAGGTCGACATAGGTCGCGGGTTCATCGGCGGCGGGCGCCGCGCGCACTGTTCCTGCGGGGATATGAGGAGCCAGCGCGCCTTCGGCGATCAGCGCGGCGGCGAGCAGCGAGGCAAAGCAGAAGGGGGTCATCAGGCGGGCGGTCATTGTCCGGTCTCCAATATTGCAAGCAATCACTCACTCACATTTAACTAAGGCAGAAATGTGGCAATGCAAGCAAGCGCTCACAAATTGCGGAGCAGCACGGAATGAACGCTGGCGAAACCGGGAATGAACGCCCGCTTCAGTCCCCGTTTTGCCAGGAGCGATTATTGCTGTTTCCATGATGCAATCCATCAGAACCCTTGGAGCCGCCGTCGTTGCGCTTGCCGCGCCGGCACTCCTCACCCTCCCGGCCGCCGCTGACACACGCAGCGTTGCCAGATTCGAAACGCGTATCAGCGACAGCACGGCGCTGACCCTGGCCATTGGCTCGTCCGGCTATGACAGCCACCGCCGCGATTCGCACGACTGGCGCCGCGGCCTGAACCACTGGGGCCAGACCGAGCGCGAAGCCCGCGCCCTGCACCGCGAGGCCGCGCGGGCCTGTGCCCGGGCCGTCCGCTACGAAGCCCGCCAGCTTGGCTACCGCGGCGTGGACATCGACAACGACCACCGCACCCGCCAGGTCTCCCGTCAGGGCTTTGTCGTCCGCTTTGATGACGTCGAGTTCGAAGGTCGCCGCCGCGATGTCGAAACCTGGGTCACCTGTGAGGTTCGCCAGGGCCGCGTCACAGGCATCGACGGCCTCCCGCGCCCGGCGAAAGGCAAACCGCCCCGCGGCCGCTGGTAACCCGGCGTCAACCCTCCAACGCCAACCGCGCCCCGCACTGCACATCCGGGGCGCTTGTTTGCGCGGCGGCAGGGTCATCTGTCACGCCCTCCCAGCTTGCCATCCCCGTGCGAGCGGGTAATCAGTCTCCCCGGCAGATTTCACACGAGATTCCGAAGGAGCGCCGGGCATGAAGGACGTGATCGAGGCACTGGAAGCCAGGCGCGAGCGGGCGCGGCTGGGCGGCGGCAAGATCCGTATCGACAGCCAGCACGCCAAGGGCAAGCTGACCGCGCGCGAGCGCGTCGCCGTCCTCCTCGATGAAGGCAGCTTCGAAGAATACGACATGTTCGTCGAGCACCGCTGCTCGGACTTCGACATGCAGAACCAGAAGATCCCCGGCGACGGCGTCGTGACCGGGCAGGGCACCATCAATGGCCGCCTCGTCTATGTCTTCTCGAAGGATTTCACCGTATTTGGAGGCTCGCTCAGCCTCGCCCACGCCGCGAAGATCGTGAAGGTCCAGAAGATGGCTGTGCAAAATGGCGCCCCGGTGATCGGCCTGTTCGATGCCGGCGGCGCCCGCATCCAGGAAGGCGTAGACAGCCTTGCGGGGTATGCGGACATTTTCATGGAGAACGTGCTCTCCTCCGGTGTCATCCCGCAGATCTCCGTCATCATGGGCCCCTGCGCCGGCGGCGATGTCTACTCGCCCGCAATGACCGACTTCATCTTCATGGTGAAGGATACGTCCTACATGTACGTGACCGGCCCGGACGTGGTGAAGACGGTTACCAACGAGGAAGTGACCCACGAGACCCTCGGCGGCGCCTCGGTGCATGCCAGGAAATCCGGCGTGGTCGACGGCGCCTTTGAGAACGACATCGAGGCGCTGACGCAGATGCGCCGCCTGATCGATTTCCTGCCCGCCTCCAACCGCGAGCAGCCGCCCCTGCGACCCGTGCATGACGTGTTCGACCGTCAGGAGATGAGCCTCGACACGCTGATCCCGCCGAACCCGAACACCCCTTATGACATGAAGGAGCTGATCACCAAGGTGCTCGATGAGGGCGACTTCTTCGAAATCAGCCCGCAATTCGGCGGCAACATCATCTGCGGCTTTGGCCGCATCGAAGGCTCTACGGTCGGCGTGGTTGCCAACCAGCCGATGACCCTGGCCGGCGTGCTCGACATCGATGCGAGCCGCAAGGCCGCGCGTTTCGTGCGCTTCTGCGACTGTTTCAATATCCCGCTCGTCACCTTCGTGGACGTGCCGGGCTTCATGCCAGGTACCAAGCAGGAATATGGCGGCCTCATCAAGCACGGCGCCAAGCTGCTCTTCGCCTATGCCGAAGCCACCGTGCCTAAAGTGACCGTCATTACACGGAAGGCCTATGGCGGCGCGTATGACGTGATGAGTTCGAAACACCTGCGCGGCGACGTGAACTATGCCTGGCCGACTGCCGAGATCGCCGTGATGGGCGCCAAGGGCGCCGTCGAGATTATTTTCAGAAAAGAAGCTGGCGACCCGGAAAAACTCGCGGCCCGCACCAGGGAATACGAGCAGAACTTCGCCAACCCCTACGTGGCCGCGAAGAAGGGCTATATCGACGACATCATCATGCCCCACAACACCCGCCGCCGAATTTCAAAAGCGCTCCGCACCCTGAAGAACAAAAAGCTCAGCAATCCCTGGAAAAAGCATGATAACATTCCGCTTTAGGACTTTGTCGCGGCAATAATTAGGAACCCATCCTGATCGAAGCCGAAGGATGGGCAGCTGCAGGCTTACTCTTTTTGGCTCATTCTTCGACTTCGATCAGGATGAGGGCCATGGCCAGGGGGCCTTTATGCCCGCATCAGTTCTCCCATCGCTTTCGCGGCTTTTACTGCAAAAG
>NZ_JBBEBT010000038.1:0-7818 GCF_040882205.1 Hyphomonas sp. | reverse complement strand
TGTCTCCGCGTTTCGACACCCGGCCGTTCCGGCTGACCTCTCCGGATTCGTATCGCCTCGGCGTGAGGCCGAGATAAGCGCCCACGCCAGACGACCTGCGGAACCGTGCAGCATCGTCGAAGGCAGCAACGACTGCCATGGCGGTGATCGGCCCGACACCCGGAGCTGTCATCAGCAGCCGGACTGTCTTATTCTTTCTGGCAGCAGCCTGGATTTGCTTATCGAGCGCAGCAATGCGGGCCAGGATGTCACGCCGGGCCTGCATCAGCGCCTCAAAGATTGGAACGCGTTCGGGCGCAACGGCGAGTTCCTTCTCGATGATGCCCTCCGCATGAAACTTGCCTTCACCCGTGACGAAGAAGCCTTCCGCGAAGAAGTCCGCGACTTCCTCGAAAGGAAGCTCAGCGCCGACCTGCGCGCCTATGCGCGGCGCGTGACCAGCGTGTAGTCGCCCAAGCCCATCGCGATGGAGTGGCAACGCATCCTCGTGAAACAGGGCTGAGCTGCGCCCTCCTGACCGGTTGAATACGGCGCCACCAACTGGTCTGTCGCCCAGCGCTATATCTTCGACGTCGAGATGGCCCGCGCCGGCGCCCCGCCCCTCTCGCCCATGGGCACCGGCATGTGCGGCCCCGCCCTGATCGGGCACGGTTCCAAGGTGCAGAAGGACCGTTACCTGCCGCGCAGCCTCGCCGGCGAAGACTTCTGGTGCAAGGGCTATTAGGAGCCGCATTCCGGCTCGGACCTTGCCGCCCCAACCAAGTCCGCCGTCGAGGACGGCGACAACTATATCTGCAATGGCTCCGAGACCTGAACGACCCACACCCACGAAGCCAACATGATGTTCTGCCTCGTACGGTCGGACTCCTCGGAAAGCAGCAGCAAGGTATCACCTTTATCCTGATTGACATGGCCTCACCCGACGTGCGCGTCGATCCTATCGTGATGCTGTGCGGCGAGCGTATCCCGAACGCGGTCTTCTTCACCGATGTGCGCGTACCGAAAGCCAATGTCATCGGTAAGGTCAACGACGGCTGGACGGTCGCGAAACACCTGCTTGAGTTCGAGCGTGGCGGCTCGTCCTGCGGCCTTCGCCTGCTGGCGCACCTGTGCAGCCTTCGCCAGATCGCCGCCGGGGAAGGCCTGCTAGACGCGGGCTTCGCCCGCAAGCTCTAGCAGGCTGAAACCGAAGCGCAGACGCTGGAAGCTGCCGAACTGCAGATGATGTCCGAACCCGCTGGCGGCGGCACGCCCGGCCTGAAAGCCTCGATAATAAAGGTTCGCGGCACAGAGCTTAGCCAGCATCTCACCGAACTCGGCCTCGAAATCGCCGGCGCCTACGCTGCGCCGCTCCAGCCGCACCACACCTAGCCCGGCGGCCAGGTCCCCGGCTTCGAAGGCGCCAACACGCCCTTCGTCGGCCCCGAAAGCGCGGTTAAGGTCAGTGCGAAAAACCTGAATGACCGCGCTGGCGCGGTCACGCAGGCTCTAACGAGATCAAGCGCTGCAGTCTCTCGAAGGGCCAGCTCGGGCTCTAGAATCCACCGCCAGTCTTGAAGCCGCCGCGCCGGCGACCACCTCCCCCGCTGCGCCCTCCCCCACTGGGAAAAGACCGTCCGCCTGAAGAGGATGAACGCGAAGGCCGTTTTGGCGGTCCCGGAAAGATCGGCCCGCTACCATAGCCGCCGCTACCGCGCGTCGTCTCGCGAATCACTTCCTCAAGCACCTCGCCCAGAACGCCGCCGATCACACCGCCCATGATATCGGGCAGGCCGATCGTGTCGCGACGGCTGCTTCCACCGAAATCCGGATGCGCCTGCGCCTCAGCCCGTCGCACCGAACGGCTGAGGCCGCGCAGCGTATCGCGTACATCCATGGCGCCCTTCATCAGGTTTGACATCATCTCGTCAAATGCTGCGCGCGACATGAGCGCATACGGACTATCGAACCGCGCTTCCTTGAACTGCCGGCGCAGTGCCTCCATCCGCGCCAGATCCTCGCGCAAACCGCGCGGACGCATCAGGCGTGCGCCCGCCTCGATATCCAGCGACATCTCTTCGGCGCGCAGGCGCACCAACGCGTCCACGAGCCGGTCATCTTCAACCTGAACCGTTTCGGCCGCCAGCACCCGCAGATCCGGAAAGCTCGCCTTGCGCAGCTCCGCCGCCAGCAAGTCCCGCGCCTCGACCGCAGGCCCCGCCTCCTCCTTCAACGCCGCTTCATGGCGCTGGGCCCTGGCGCGGTGCGCTTCTTCCGCAACCGCGATGTCATTGTCACACGCCTCAATGTCCGCCTTCAAAAGATCCGCGCCTGCTTTGAGCGTCTCGACGCCAGCCTCGCGCATAGCCGCCTCTTCCGCGGCGACCAGAGCCGCCTCGGCCTTGTCTTCAAGGCCTGCGACAAACACCGAGTGCTCTGCAATCCGGTCGGGCAGTTCCGTAAGGCGCTGATAGTTCAGGAAAGCCAGATCATAGCGGCAAAGCTTTGCCACCCATCCATCCAGCATACGGATTATCGGGCCCGCCTTGTAATCCGGCGACCGGAACTTCCGTTTCCACAGATAGCTGAACAGCGGATCATGTTCGTAAGGCCCCCCCTTCTCAGCGCGATCGGCGCGCGCCAAATCCAGCTTCTCCTGCGCGCGCAGCGTCACGGCGCGAGCGCCTTCCGCCGCATCGACAAGGGCTAGATAGGCGGCGCTTCCCTTGAGGCTCGCCTCGGCCCCGGCAACCCGCGTCTCGTAGCTTACAATCGCCGCGTCATGGCGCGCCGCAAGTTCGGTGCGCCTCGCCTCGAGCGCCGCTAGTTCTGCGGCAACCGCCTCCAGCGCCGCCTTCTCTGCTGAGACAAACGCCGCATGCCGCTCCGTCAGCACGCGCGCAGCTGCTTCGAGCTTGCCGAATTCCGCGCGCTCGCCACCAGCTTGAATCAGATCGAGCCGCATCGCCGCTAGCGCGCCATAGGTCGCCGCCTGCTCACGCTGGATGGTCCCACGACGCGATTCGACGCCGTCTGCGTCTGCCAGCGCCACGGCCAAAGACTGGCGCAGCTTGCCCAGCTCAACGTCCAGCAAGGCGAGCGCATCGCGCCCATTCAAGGGGGTGCTCATGCGGTCACCATTCGAGGATCGCCCCGCCGGGCGTTTCCACCGCGTACTGCGGGGATACATAACCGACCTTCTTCTGGCCAATCACTGCATTCTGGATGATCTGGTCATCGCCCTTGTCGGCGGCGACGCCGTTGAACACTGCATCGCTGACGCGCTGCCCCCAGCGTGAGACGCGGTCCGAGCGCCGGTCCTCCTCACTGGTCACGGGCACCTCGACCAAGCGGCCCGCCGGGTCAACGGCCTCGACGATCAGATAGTAGTTTCGCGCGCCCGGCACATCATCCGGTATACGCAACACCCCGGTATACTCTTCACCCGGTCCATACACGACACGCACCTGGTAAATTGTCGTCAGGTCGCTCTGCAAGGTGGTAAGCGCCTCCACGGCGCCGCGTGCCGCCTTGGCATCCCGCGCCGCCGCAGCCTGCTGGCCTTCAGCGAGCAGCGCATCAGCGAGCAGCTTTGCGGAATCCTCAACCGCAACCGCGCGGATCTCCTTATATAGCCGCGTCAGTTCCGCCGGCAGCGTCTGCGCCAGTTCAATCTGCATCCGCGCGGTGTTTGCTTTCGCCGGCGCCACAACACCAATCTGATAAGCGCCGAACAGCGCCGCCGCCGCGACAAGCGCAAACGATGCCGGCGCCAGCCAGCGGTCGCGTGTGATGTAGATCTTTGCGAGGCTTACCCCCAGCGAGGCCTTTGGCAGCTCATACAGGAACCGCTTCTCCTCCAGGGCCTTCACGCCTTCCTTCAGGATGCGCTCCGGCACATCTATGCCCTGCGCGGCATAGATGTCCTTCAAGCGCTCCAGCAGTGCGGCTTCCCGGGCGCCGGCATCCAGCTCAGTCAGGACAAGCTGCTCGCGGTGACGCAGCGTGTCCACGACGTCCATCGCGAGGAGGACATCGTCGAGCTTGCTCTTGTCACGAACAGCCGGAACTGCGGTGTCGCTCACGGCTTGGGAAGCAGCGCAAGCGTCGCGCCCTCCTGGACTAATTTCGTCAGGCGCCGTTTGCCGTCTTCAACCGCTTCGCGGATCTCTTCGGAGTTCTGAGTCGAGAGCTTGCGCATTTCGGCGATGATCGTCTGTGTACGCTCCTGATAGGAGACAACCGAGTCGACCAGCATCTTGACGGACGCCGCCGAAACGGTCGGGCCATAGCCTGCCTTAACGGCCGCCTCCTGCACCTTGCCGCCGATCTCGGCAAGCACTTCAAGGCTCTGATTCACACCCTTCTTCATCGCTTCCAGTGTCTGCGTGCTTTCATGCAGGCCGTACATACCAGTGAAACTCGCCGTCAGTGCGGTCAGCACCACTTCATTGGTCGAGAAGAAGCTGACCGACTGCGCATACACGCGGTCTTTCGCCGTCGTCGTCTGCACAAGGCGCGCCATCACGACTTCTGACGTATTGTAACCGATCGTGATATTGTCGGAGAGATCCTTGGCGATCTGGTAGCGCTTCTCCTCGTTCTGCAGGAAACGCAGCTTCTCGTCGCGCGTCAGTTCCAGCGTCGCGCGCTCGGCCGGGTCCGCGCCCGCGTAGGCTTCGAGCGCCGCAACTGCTTCGCCGACTTCGCCGCGCGCCGCATTCAGCTTGCTTTCCGCCGTCTTAAGCACTTCCAGCGCAAGCACTTCAGATTGTTTCATGGCGCCGCGGAAATCGAGATAGGCCTCAAGGATCTTCCGCTCCCGGTCGATCTGGTTGGCTGTCTCAGCCTGCACCTCGAGATATACGTCCTTGATTTTGCCGAACCGGCTCGCGATATCGCCGCGCGTCACCTTGATCCAGGCAGTTGAGACGCGCTCCATCGTCGAAATCTTGCCATCGGCATACTGATCCACAAGCGACTTGGCATCGTCGCGGATCGTGTTGAACGCCTTGGTCACGTCCTCGTACCGCTCGCCGACCGTGATGCCGGCCACCTGCTCGCGCACCACGTCATTGAACAGGCTCGCCTGGTCCAGCGTGCGCGCAATTGCGGCCACCTTGTCCGGCTCGAGATCGGAAATCTGCTCCAGTAGCGCCACGATCGGCGCCGCACCGCTCTTGCCGCCCGGGACTAGGCCAAGTTGCTTCAGCCCGCCCATCGCCTTGTCGAGATACTGAAGCGCCGTCGGGCTCTTGGTCACTGTTGCCATGATCGAAATCTCCCTTGCCGCCCGCAACCGGCGCGAACGTAGCGCTATACGTAGCAACGGCCTGCCACTGCACAAGGGACAATTTATCGAAAAACGACGAATTTCGTTTCAGCGCGCAGCAACGTCTCCATTCGGACGGATGATCGGGGCTTTCTAAAATCCGATCGTCATTCCGGTCGCCGGCAACTGGAACTGCTCCATCGCGCCAAAGGTCGTCGCGAGGTCTGGCGTCTCCTCACCGAGCACCGTTCCGAACCCATAATCCTGGACCAGCACTGCCGTCGCCACGCTGTTGCAATAGCTGCGCCGGTTGACCAGAACGAAGACACTTCCTTCAAACCTGACGCCCGCCCGAGGTTGCTCCATCGCCACCGGGTAATCCACTATGCTTGCCGCCGCTGACCCGTTATAAAGCGGTGCATAGATTGGCGAAACCGCTTCCGGCGACCCGGAAGACGCCGCGGCCCTAGCCGGACTGGCCGCCGCTCTTGCCCAGCGAACGCTCCGCGGGGCCGGGGCAGTTGAAACAGCGCTGAAACTGTCGGACATCCTCGCCGCCCTTCCCGCCCGCACAGATATTGACCGTGCACGGCTGGACGATGCCATTTCACTTGCCAAAGGCGCCGTTCAAGTCGCGCCCGATGACCCCCAGGCCCGGCAGACACTCGGCCTCTTCATGAGTTTCGCCGGCGACCTTTTGCGGGCCGCCTCTGCGCATCGCCGGGCCACCGCGCCCGATCCCCTTGCCTGGAACGCGATGATCAATCTCGGCGATGTTCTCGAACTCTCCGATAACGCGCAGGCGGGTCTGGCCGAATTGGAGAATGCGTACACTGCCATGGGAAGGGCGCGCGCAGCGGAGATGCCGGGCGCGGATCGCTGGCGCCCCGCTCTCGGGATCCTCATCGCTTCCCGCTACCTGCAAAAAGGCCAGGATCAGACGAGCGAGACCTGGCTTGCGAGAGTGCTGAACGATCACGCCGCACTTGCGACCCTGGCCAAGCTGCGCGCCCTTGGTTTCCGCATTGCCCTCGACGACTTCGGCACGGGGTATTCCAGTCTGAGCTACCTGCAACGCTATCCGATCGACAAGATCAAGATCGACCGGTCCTTCATTTCAAATCTCGGCACTGATCCGAGCGCCGACGCTGTCGTCAACGCCATCGTTCGCCTCGCCCGGGCCCTGCGACTGGATGTCATTGCCGAAGGCGTAGAGACAGAATTGCAGCGCATTCGCCTCGCCGCGGCAGGATGTGATGACATTCAAGGCTACCTGTTCGGAAAGTCGATGCCGGCGCACGCAATCGGGAACCTGCTGGAAGGGGTATCGTCCCCTGCCATGAGGCAGGAACACAAGACCGTGCAACTCGTGGCCGGCTAGAAAAACGCAGGTTCCGCATTGGCAGCCAGTGTCGCCCCTCATTCGCGTTAAGGGTGTATGGCGGCAGGGAGTGGCACAGGGATCGAACCTGTGACCCGCTCGATGCCAACGTATTGCTCCGCCAGTCACACTGCATTGGTGCTTTGTTTTTATCGTGTTCTCAAAGTGTGAAATGGCCGTCCGGCCCCGTTGTGACCGAGGCTGAACCTTCCGGCCACGCATAGCGCGCCAGCGACATCGACCGGCTTATCGGTTCCGGCATCGATAACAATACCGCTGGCAGCCGGGACCAGGACATGTTCACGCCTGGTAATGCAGGCTGTCATGAAAAGGCAGGCAATCAGCGCTAGTGAAGCCTTCCGCGCGAGATAAGAAATGCGCCTCCACGTCCCTGCTCCTGAATTTGAAGCATCATCGTCCAGATTGTTTTCCAAAAGTTCTCCCGGGAATGGTGGACGTGATCTGAGGACAGACGGAATTGCCGCCGAGCGCCCTCAGGGTTCCAATGTCGGCAGCACTGCATGCTGGATAGGTCAGTCCTTTCCCGCTTGACCGAGTTCTTTTAAGGTGCGCCCTGATGGCAGACGAAAAGGCACCACCCCTCCGGGGAAGAAGGCCATATGTTCGGCCTGTTCGTCGTGTCCGGAGAATACCTCTGCGAGCGTTTCTGCAGTCCAGCCTCCTGGCTGCGAGTATTGCTTCTCGACGCTCCAAGGCTTGTAGGTTGCAACATCAGGACCCTCCATAGCGAAGATTCGGCCGGTGAAACGGCATCTGGAACTCGCAAGGTAGACGACCAGAGGCGCAATGTGTTCTGCCGCATGCCGGTCAAAGCCGTCCGTAGACGGCATCAATCTGCTCACAATTGCGCTGCCTCCAACCATTCTTGTCCGGGCGCAGGGCGCCACGGCGTTGGTTCTGACCCCGAGATAGGCTAACTCATGCGCCGTACCCATGGTCAGGGCGGCGATGGCGGCCTTACAAGTCGAATAGAGTTGTCCGCCGTAATTGGGATGCAACCCGGCGGCTGACGTGGTGTTGATGATAGCGCGGCCGGACGCCGGACCTGCTGCATGCCACCAAGCCGATGCAAAATGCGTCGTGGCCAAAGCGCCTTTGAGATGGACACCGATCTCCAGGTCAGCATCGGATTCCTGCATGTCGACTAATCCCACCCGGCGAGATA
>NZ_JBBEBT010000037.1:0-7848 GCF_040882205.1 Hyphomonas sp. | reverse complement strand
AACTGGATCCTCGAACTCGACCGCGGCCGCGGCAACCCGTTCCAGAGCAACTATTCCGGCTGGGTCGAACAGAAGGCCAAACGCATGAAGCAGGAAGCGCGCGACGATGTCGGCCGCAAGCGCACCCTCGCCAAGGAACTTGAATGGGTTCGCTCAGGCCAGAAGGCGCGTCAGGCAAAATCCAAGGCCCGTATCAACGCCTACGAGAAGATGGCGTCCGAGGCCGAGCGCGAGCAGGTCATGACCTCGCAGATCCGCATTCCGCCCGGCCCGCGTCTCGGCGGCGTCGTTCTGGAAGCCGAAGGCCTCTCCAAGGCGTTCGGCGACAATGTGCTGATCGACAATCTCTCCTTCAAGCTGCCCCCGGGCGGCATTGTCGGCGTCATCGGCCCGAACGGCGCCGGTAAGTCCACGCTGTTCAAGATGATCCTCGGCCAGGAGAAGCCGGACTCTGGCGCCATGCGCGTCGGCGAAACTGTCAAGATCGGCTATGTCGACCAGAGCCGGGACAAGCTAGACCCCAACAAAAACGTCTGGGAAGAAATCTCCGGCGGCACGGATGTCATCGACCTCGGCGGCGTTACGGTCATGTCGCGCGCCTATGTCGGAGCCTTCAACTTCAAGGGTACCGACCAGCAGAAAAAAGTCGGCATCCTCTCCGGCGGTGAGCGCAACCGCGTCCACCTCGCCAAGATGCTTAAGGGTAGCCACAATCTGCTCCTGCTTGACGAGCCGACCAACGACCTCGACGTGGAAACCCTGCAGGCCCTCGAAGAAGGCCTCGACAATTTCCCCGGCTGCGTCGTGGTCATCTCGCACGATCGCTGGTTCCTGGACCGCATGGCCACCCACATCCTTGCCTTCGAGGGCGACAGCCATGTCGAATGGTTCGAGGGCGATTTCACCTCCTACCTCGAAGACAAGAAACGCCGCCTCGGCGAAGACGCGGTCAACCCGAAACGCCTCAAGTTCAAGAAGTTCGCCCGATAGGTTCTGTCCCGGGCAGAGGCTGCGCAACGGCCGATTGACCCGGGACCTTCCCGCCTCCAATCTACTCGCCCCGCGAAGATCGGGGTTTCATGCCACTTGTCACTCGCTGTGTTACGACTAACGTCTCCTGGTCACAGACATCGGGGACCCCGCGTCATGGATTACAAACTCACTGGCGCACTCAGCGCGCTTGCCCTCGCAGCCTGCACAACCCCCGTGCCAGCGCCGCCTTTACTCACGCCCGCCGCTGAACAGCCGCCTGCCGCCAGCTACGAAGTAACCGGCTGGCCCGCCAGTTCATTACCCGAAATCGCCGCCGCCCTGGCGAGCGGCGAGGTCACATCCGTTGAGCTCACGAACGCCTACCTTGGCCGCATCGCCGCCATCGACCGCGCCGGCCCGCGCCTGCAATCGATCCTCTTCGTGAACCCGGACGCCCTCGCGCAGGCCGGCGCCAGCGACGCGCGCCGGGCGGCCGGTGCACCCCTCGGGCCCCTCGACGGTGTCGCGATCCTCCTCAAGGACAACATCGAAACCCTCGATCCGATGGCGACCACTGCCGGCTCACTCGCGCTCAAAGACAATATCACCGGCCGCGACAGCCCGCTCGCCGCGTCCCTGCGCGCTGAAGGCGCCGTCATCCTCGGCAAGACCAATCTCAGCCAATGGGCGAACTTCCGGTCCAACTTTTCACTCAGCGGATGGTCCTCCGTAGGCGGACAGGTTCGCAATCCGTACATGCTGGACCGCAACCCCTGCGGCTCCAGCTCCGGTACCGGCGCCGCCATTGCCGCCTCGCTCGCAGCGGGCGGCGTCGGCACCGAAACCAACGGCTCGATTATCTGCCCGTCCAATGTCAACGGCCTCGTCGGCTTCAAGCCTACCGTCGGCCTCATCCCGCAGGGGGGCATTGTCCCTATCTCACCGAGCCAGGATACCGCAGGCCCGATGACCACCACCGTCCTCGGCGCCGCCTTGCTGATGAACGCAATGGACGCCGGTGACGCCGACTATACCGCCGCCCTCACGCCGGAGGCGCTCAAGGGCGTTCGCGTCGGGGTCCTGCGCGCCGCGCAGGGCTCGAACCCGGACATAATTTCGCATTTCAATGGCGCGCTCGAAGTCCTGAGAGGGCAGGGCGCCGAACTCATCGAGATCGAAGCCTTTGAGCCGCCGGAAGGCTTCTGGGCCGCCTCGCTGCTCGTCCTCGAATATGAGTTCAAGGCCAGCCTCAACGAATACCTGGCAGGCGCTGCGCCCGGCGTGACCGCCCGCACACTGGCAGACATCATCGCCTTCAACACGGCAAACGCGGAAGCGGAACTTGCCCTCTTCGGCCAGGATATCCTCGAGGAGTCCGACGCGCTTGGTCCGCTCACAGATGAAGCCTACACGAAGGCGCTCGCCCTCGTCCAATCTGCCACGCGCGAAAATGGAATCGACAAGCTGCTCGCTGATCACGGCACCTCCGTCCTCGTCTCGCCCTCAGGCCCGGTCGCGCCGCGCATCGATCCCGTCAACGGCGATGTCTGGCCAGAATGGGCCGGCGCCGGCTGGGCCGCCGCCATCGCAGGCTATCCGAACCTCACCGTCCCTATGGGCGACGTGCACGGCATTCCGATCGGCCTCTCCTTCATGGGCGGTAAGAACACCGACGCCGCGATCTTTGCCTACGGCTATGCCTACGAACAGGCCAGCGGCATCCGCCTCACCCCGAAGTTCCTGAACTCCGCCGAAGACCGCCCGGAACTGAAAGCCGCCATGCAGAAGTGAGATTTCGGGGCATAAGAACAGACTAACGCCTGCATCCAGCCCCCCAAACCAACTCGTCCAGCTTGTCATCCCGGCGAAAGCCGGACCCATAACTTCAAGCAAAAGAAACCCTTGCGGGCCGACTTTCGCGGGTATGGCGCCGATACGGTAAAACCGAAGGCACCCGGCACCGGCCGCTCCCTCACTGCGCGCCCGGGCTTCGATGCTGCGCGCTACCGCGCCGTCAGGCCGCCATCCACCACATGCTCCTGTCCGGTCGAGAAGCTGGAAGCGTCCGAGGCCAGGAACAGGATCAGTTCCGCTACTTCCTCCGGCCGCCCCGCGCGGCCCATCGGCGTGCCGCCGAGCGCCACGATATTCGGGTCAAGCGCGTTGCCGCCGCTATGGGCCGTCAGGGCGCTCACCTGTTCTGCGTTCATTGTCTCGGTGACGCGGGTGATTTCCTTCTGCCAGATCGGCGTGTCGATGATCCCGGGATGGACCGAGTTCACCCGGATCTTGAGGCCGAGCGCCCCGCACTCGACCGCCGCCGCCTTGGTGAAGAGGCGGACCGCGCCCTTGGACGCGCAATAGGCTGCCACCCCCGGCGAGCCGCGCAGCCCCGCCACCGAAGAAAGGTTGATGATCGACCCGCCGCCGGTCTTCATCGCACGCATGGCCGCCCGTGTGCCGAGGAACACGGAGTCGGTATTGACAGCCATCTGACGCTGCCAGTCGGCCAGCGAATAGTCCATCAGAGCTCCGGCAATTGCGATGCCGGCGTTGTTGACAAGCACGTTGGGGGTGCCGAACAGGCTCGTCGTTTCCGCAAAAATGGTATCCCAGCGCGCCTCGTCGGTCACGTCCTGTGCCGCAACGGCAACCGTGCCGCCGGCCCTCGCAATGATCGCCTCGGTCTTTTTCAGGCCCGCCTCGTCCACATCCGTGGCCATCACCTTGGCCCCCTCCCGGGCGAGCGCGATGGCCGCAGACCGCCCGATTCCGCTGGCGGCGCCTGTAACTATGGCGATTTTGCCGTTAACCTGTCCCATGTATTCCTCCCTTTTATGAGGGGTACACTAGCAGTCCCCGCGCTTGACGCGAGCGTCAGATTGGTGTTTTACCCGCGACTTCATGACGGGGTGGTGCGGAGCCGCCGTTGTAATCGTGGGCTCGAACGAGCTGAGCCCACCGGCCCGCGCTGAAAATTGAGGTACTACCATGTCACGTCGCCATAGCGCGAAGTACAAGATCGATCGACGGGTCGGCGAAAATATCTGGGGCCGCCCCAAGTCTCCCTTCAACAAGCGCGCCTATAAGCCCGGCCAGCACGGCCAGAACCGCCGCAACAAGGTCTCCGACTTTGGTATGCAGCTGATGGCGAAGCAGAAGCTGAAGGGCTACTACGGCGACATCACCGAGAAGCAGTTCTCGAAAATCTACGAAGACGCCGCCAAGATGAAGGGCAACTCGGCCGAGAACCTGATCGGTATCCTCGAGTCGCGTCTCGACACCATTGTCTACCGCGCCAAGTTCGTCCCGACGATCTTCGCCGCACGCCAGTTCGTCAACCATGGCCACGTCACCGTGAACGGCAAGCGCTGCAATATCGGTTCCGCCCGCCTGAAGCCGGGTGACGTTGTCCAGGTCCGCGAGAAGTCGCGCAACCTCGCCCTCGTCCTCGAAGCCCTCGGCAGCGGCGAGCGCGACATTCCGGACTATGTGGAAGTCGACCCGAAAGCGATGACCGCCGGGTTCAAGCGCATTCCGGTTCTCTCCGATGTGCCCTACCCGGTGAAGATGGAACCGGCCCAGGTGGTCGAGTTCTACTCCTCGTAAGCCATCTGAATTCCTTGAAGTTTCGGGAAGGCCGCGCCAGACTGGTGCGGCCTTTTCATTTCAGGATACCGCGCCATGGCCATTCCCTCGATTGCCGCTGTCCGCAAGGCGCTCATCGCGCCGCCCGGCAAGCCGTTTGACCTGTCGAAGCGGGACACGTCCGGCCGGGAAGTGTTCACCGACAAGGTCGAAGCCGGGACCAGCCTCAAGAAGGACGCCGCCGTCATCAACGAGCTGAAAGACATGCTCTATGCCGAGGGCAAGCGCTCGCTGCTGGTGATCCTCCAGGGCATGGACACGTCTGGCAAGTCTGGGACCATCAAGTCGGTCTTCTCGGACACGACCCCGCTCGGCATGGAAGTGAAAGCCTTCAAGGCCCCCAGCAGCGAGGAACTCGCGCGCGACTATCTCTGGCGCGTCCACAATGCCGTGCCCCGGCGCGGCCATGTCGGAATTTTCGACCGGTCGCAGTATGAAGACGTGCTCGTGGTGCGCGTGCGTGGTTTCGCGCCGCTGGACGAGATCGAGGCGCGCTACGAGCAGATCAATGCCTTCGAGAAACATCTCGGCGAAAACGGCACCAAGGTGGTGAAGTTCATGCTCAACATCGGTTACGAGGAGCAGGGCGTCCGCCTGAAGGAGCGCCTAAAGGAAGTCCACAAGCTCTGGAAGTTCAATCCCGGCGATCTGGATGACCGTTCAAGGTGGGCGGAGTTCATGGCAGCCTACCAGCTGGCGGTCAGCCGCTGCTCGACGCGCCATTCGCCCTGGTATGTGGTCCCGTCCGACAGCCGCACGCGGCGCAATGCGGCCATCGCCCGGATCGTGCGCGGCGCAATGGAAGACATGGAGCTGAAATGGAGAGACCCGGGCCTGAAGCCCGAGTCTTTTGATTTTGGCGAAGGCCGGATCAGCTCTTAAACTGCACCGAGCCGCCGCTGGATGAGGCCTTCGTGGGCCAGGTGCGCCGCCTGGCGCCAGGCGCGAAGTCCGTAACCTCCGTATGCACCGGTTCACTGAACCTGGGCGCAGCGGGCCTGTTGCAGGCCAAGCGCGCGGCCTGCCACTGGGCCTGGCGCGGACTGCTGACGGAGTCCGGCGCGGTCCCCGACCCTGCGCGCATCGTCGTGACGGGAATATCTTCACAGGCGGCGGCGTGACGGCGGGTATCGACTTTGCCTTCACCCTGCTCGCCGAAATCGCAGGGGAGGGATATGCCAAGGCGCTGACCCTCGGCGCCGAGTATTCGCCGGCGCCGCCTTACGGATGCGGGCGGCCGGAACTGGCAGATCACGACGCGCTGGCGCGCACGTCCGCCAACATGGATAAGTCCATGGCCCTGCGTATGGCTGAAGTGAAGGAAGCCGGCACGCGGCTTAACCGCTACGCTGTCTCACCGTAAAGGTCGTAATCGTCTGCGCCAGTAATCTTTGTACGGACGATATCGCCTGACTTCAGTTGGCGCTTGGCCGTGACGTAGACCACAGCGTCAACTTCCGGCGCATCTGCCTTTGAGCGGCCGATCCAGCCGCCGGGGGACTGGTCGTCCTCGCCGTCGATGATGATGTCGAGCTTCTTGCCGACCTGCGCGGCGGCGCGCGCGGCCGAAACTTCCGCCTGCGTCGCCATGAAGCGGTGCCAGCGATCTTCCTTCACATCCTCGGGGACGTGGTTCTCCAGCTTACCGCTTTCGGCGTGCGCGACGTTTTCATACTTGAAACAGCCCGCGCGGTCGATTTTGGCCTCGCAGATGAAGTCCAGCAGGACCTGGAAGTCTTCTTCCGTCTCGCCAGGGAAGCCTACGATGAAGGTCGAGCGGATCGCGAGGTCCGGCACATCGGCGCGCCAGCGCGCGATCCGGTCCAGCACCTTGGTCTGGTTGCCGGGGCGTTTCATCGCCTTGAGAACCGGAGCGGAGGCGTGCTGGAAGGGAATATCGAGATAGGGCGTGATCAGGCCCTCAGCCATAAGCGGGATGATGTTGTCAACGTGCGGGTACGGATAAACATAGTGCATCCGCGCCCAAACGCCGAGACTGCCGAGACCCTTCGCCAGATCGAGGAAACGCGTTTCGTATTCCGCGCCGCGCCATGTCTCCGGCTTGTACTTGATATCCAGTCCGTAAGCGGACGTATCCTGGCTGATGACGAGCAGTTCCTTGACGCCGGCGGCGACGAGCTTCTCCGCCTCCATCAACACATGGTGGATGGGGCGCGAGGCAAGGTCGCCGCGCAGTTTCGGGATGATGCAGAAGGAGCAGCGGTTGTTGCAGCCTTCTGAAATCTTTAGATAGGCATAGTGGCGCGGCGTGAGGCGCAGGCCGCTTTCGGGCACGAGATCGAGGTGCGGATTGTGGGGCGGCGTCAGATGCGTGTGCACCGCGTCCATCACCGCTTCATACTGGTGCGGGCCGGTGACGGCGAGCACCTTGGGATGGGCACGCTGGATCACGTCCGGTTCGGCGCCGAGACAACCGGTGACGATGACCTTGCCATTCGCTTCGATCGCCTCGCCGATCGCCGCGAGGCTCTCGTCGCGCGCTGAATCGAGGAAGCCGCATGTGTTCACCAGCACAAGGTCCGCGCCCGCATAGTCCGGCGCGATCTGGTAGCCTTCGGCGCGAAGGCGCGTGATGATGCGTTCGGAATCAACCAGCGCCTTCGGGCAGCCGAGCGAGACGATGCCGACTTTCGGCGTCTTGGCGCCCTTGATCGGGGCGGGAGCGAGGGGCGTGGTGGTCATCCGCGCCCTGCTACTCTGAAACTGCGGCGGAGAAAAGCGCCGGCCTGAGTCTCTGCAGTCAGGGCTTGCGGCCATTCCGTTTGAGGATGTCCGCCATACGGGCGTTCATCAGGCTCGCCATGACGTCAGGCGATTGCGAACTCGAGTTATCCGGCACGGCGCGGACCATGGGCTGCGCCGTGCCGAGGAGGTTTCCCATCTTGCCGGAGAATTTTGCGAAGATGGTGGCGGCGCCCCCGGCGGTGAGGCGCACACTGGTGCTGGTGGGGCCGCCGGGTGAGACGGTGACGGGCATCATCCACCCCATTCCGGTATGGGAGGCGGAGAACCCGGTCTGTTCAGCCCCGTCGCCGCCCCGGGCATGTATGTCGGTGACGGTTTGGAAAATGGCTTCAGCGACGGCGCTGCTGCTGCCGCCGTAGGGGCCGCTGGCGGTGACGGTGATGCGATGACCCATGCGGGAACGCCTCCGCCCTTCCAAGCAGAGGCATGGTTTAAACGGAAACCGGATCACGGGGACGGGAA
>NZ_JBBEBT010000036.1:0-7849 GCF_040882205.1 Hyphomonas sp. | reverse complement strand
GTCTATGGCAAACCTGTTCGCCTGACATGGCTGAGCGGTCTGGCCCAGATCCGGTGCAGCTTTTGCCAGACCCGCGTAGATCACAGGTCACCTTCGCTATCAAACGCTTCCGTTGCCCCAGGTGAAGTATCCGGTGAGCGCGGGTGATGTCGCCGCCGGTCGTCAGGCGCGTCGACCGTCCGGGGTGCCCCCAGGTCCGGCTACCTCAATCTCAGGCCATAACCCGCAGATGACCGGTGAAATGAGACGCGCCCGGCTAAGGAGACCGGGTAGGTTTCAATCCGGCTGCCTGAACGCGTTTGAAAACGCCGGATCAACCAGGTTCGCAGACGTCGATGACGACCGTGCCCGCGAGGCAGCCGCCGGGTTCGAGGCGGTCCATCTGCTGCAACGCGCTCAGATCGGCGAGGTTTACGGCGTCGTTCACATGTGAAACCGGTTCGAGGCAGAGAATGTTTTTGCCGGCGGGGCAGTAGATCACGAGATTGGAGAACGCAGCGCTTGCTGTCAGCTCAATCCTTAACTTCGGATCCGAGTAGTCGAGCCGTGCCTTACCGTTCCATCCCGTGAAACAGGTGTCTAGATCGACCGTGTCGGGAGATTCTTCGGCAAAAACGCCCCTGTCCGGAGAAAGCGCAGACCAGGACGTCGGAATACCGGGGTTGGCAGCGTCGGTTTTCCAGTAGCCGTCAGCCTGGACGCAAAGTGCAAGATCTGGCCTGCGCGGGAAATAGGGGTGGAGCCCGATGCCTGCCGGCATTGGCTGCGTTCCCGTATTCCTGAGGGCAAGGGTCAGGGTCAGGCGGTTGCCTGCGAGCGAGAGGTGCTGGCTTGCTTCATAGGGCCAGGGCCAGGCGCCGCCGGCATGGGTGTGAACCATGATCAGTTCGCCCGGACGAGGCGCCTGACATGACCAGGCCTGCCGCCAGCCAAGGCCGTGCAGCGCGTGGGGCATGGCGAATGCGGGCGCCGGCAAGGAAACCCTGTTCCCGAAAAAGCTGAAGGCCGCCTGCCGGATCCGGTTTGAAAACGGCACCAGCGCAAAGCAGCCGGCATCGGCCTGCGCGGGCCAGACCCCGGGACTTGTGGTCGTGAAGACTTCGTGGCCGCGCCACCGGCATGCAATGACCTGCCCGCCGCGCGCAGCGTCGACCTGCACGTACCATTCGCCGGAAACCAGTGTGAGTGCGCCGGCCAAACCCATTCAGGCGATCCGCTGAATGCCCGGATGCCTCGCCTGCAGTTCGTGCCACCAGGCCCCGGCCCGTTGCGTATCGATCAGGCAGACGAAACACCCGCCAAAGCCAGCGCCCGTGAGACGCGCGCCAGCTGCGCCGAACTCAGCCGCGTCCCGAACCATGGCGTCCATCTCGGGGACGGATACTTCCAGATCGTCGCGCAGGGATGCATGACTTGCGTTCATGAGGGCTCCGAATGCCTGCCGGTCGCCGGCGCGAAGGACTGTTACCGCTTGCAAGGACCGATGACCTTCGGAAATGACATGGCGCGCGCGTCTGGCCAGAACCGGCGTCAGCGCCCTTGAGGCTTCGAGGTCGCCGTCGCAGAGATACGCTACCCCCAGCGCTTCAGCGGCCTGAAGGCATTCTTCCCGCCGGGACTTGTAGCGACCATCTGCCAGGGCGCGGCCAATACCTGAATGTACCACCGCAATGGTCCAGTCGGCTGGCAAAGGAATGACCTGATAGGAACAGTCGCGCGTGTCGAGCGCCAGGACGCAGCCCGGCGCGCCGACCGCGACGGCCATCTGGTCCATGATCCCGCACGGCACGCCGATGAAATCGTTCTCGACAGCCTTTGCCGCCAGCGCGATCTGCACCGGATCGACTGCGGCGAGGTGCGCGCTTGCGGCCCTGAGCGCTGCGACGATGGTTGCGGCCGAAGACGAAAGGCCGGCGCCGACCGGAAGGTTGCTTTTCAAGGTCACATCCTGGCCCTGGCCAATCCAACCCTGGCGGCGCGCATACTGAAGTCCGCCGCGGACATAGTCAGACCAGTGACCTGCAGCGGGCGCATTGATGGCGAAATCGATGCAGTCGGGAAACTGCGCCGACCGGACCCGGTCATAGTCCTGGCCGTTGGCGCGCAATTGCAGTTCAACCGACTGCGACAGCGCCATGGGCAGTACAGTGCCGCCATTGAAATCGATCCATTCACCGATCAGGTTGACGCGGCCGGGTATCGTGGCGGTGGTCATAGCGCTCTTAACCTTTCTGCGGCGTCCTCTGGCACGACATCGACGGTGAAGACGCCGGTGAACTGCTCCACACCCGCAAGAAACTTGAGCCTTCCCGCAGATCTCAGGACGGGAAAGAACTGCACTGTGAACTGGAAGTTCGCATCTGCGCCGCGCGGTGCAGCCTGGAAGCTCATCATGTAGGGCATTGGTTGTGCGAAGAGCGCGTCCAGCCTGCGGGGAACTTCGGCGAGGAGACGGGCGAGCGACCGGACGCTGCCTGCGTCCATTGCCCATGGACCGGCGCAGGGCCGCCTGGGCATGACCCAGGTTTCATAGGGAAAGCGGGCAAAGGGAGGACAAAAGGCTGTCAGGTCGCCGTCCGCCGTGACATCGAACTTTCCGTTCCAGGACGCGTGTTCGCCGACAAGGTCATAGCCCGCCGCAAACGCACTGACCGCCGACAACTGGGGTGCTGGAACGCTCGGGAATGCATAGATCTGGCCATGCGGGTGAGGCAGGGTCACCCCCACTTGCTCGCCGCGGTTTTCAAACGGCATGACATACGCAAATCCGGCCTCGTGAAGGCACCGGTAGCGGTCAATGAGCGCTTCGATGAGGAGCACCCGGCGCGCCTGGCTCAGGGCGGCGAGACTGCCGACCTGTTCCTTTGAGAACACGACGACCTCGCATTGGCCGATCGCAGCGCCTGACGCCCAGTCACTGAGGTGTCCCGGTTCCAGGCTCGGGGCAAGACTGGGAAACCTGTTTTCAAACACGGCAAGTTCGAAATCCTCAAACGGGATTTCCGTCGGCGCGCCAGGCCGGTAAGGCGCCAGCGGATCGGCTGCGGCTGCGGGCAGGAAGGTGCGAGACTGGCGGTGGGGCGCGTAGATTGCCCAGCTGTTCCTGAGTGGGTCTCGGCGCAATTCTCCAGGCGCCGTTTCCGGGCGCAGCAGCTCTTCCCGGACAGGTCCGTCATGGGGCGCATAGCTGTAGAGCGACAGGCGCCGGCCATCCGCCTTCTGGTGATCGCGCCGGAAGACCGGGCCAGTCGATCCTTCAAGCCGGGTTATTGACGATATGTTTGACATCGGGCCTGACAAGCTGCTCTGCAAAATGAAAATCAAGTGACTGTTAGATAGCTACCGCGTCCGCGTGATTGATCATAGAAACAAGAGGGCGGCGAGCCAGGGCGGGACTGAACAGATGACAAGGAGCCTGCATCTTTCCGAGGGCGGTATTGCCCTGAAAGTGGTTCACGCGGAAGCGTCCGGTTTCAGGCTCGCGTATTTTGGCCCGGCATCGGCCGAGCATGGCACGGGCCCGGCGCCGGTCTTGCCGGCAGGGCCGGATGCCCCGCCCGGCCCGCGTCTCCTGGCGCAGCGGGGGGACGGTTATGACGGCCTGTCCCTCGTCGAGGCGGTCGGCATGACCGACGGGCGCGCCGCGGCGCTGGCACCGGTGTCGATGCAGCAGACATCGCGCAACAGCATGACCCTGCATGCGGGCGATCAGGCGCTCGGGGTGAGCGCTGAGGTAGAGATCCGCCTCGCGTACGGCCTGATGCACATGCGCACCCGGGTGCGCAATCGCGGGCCCCAGTCAGTTCTTCTTGTCCGCTGCGGCGCGCTGCTCCTGCCGCTGATGGACTGGGCCGGCGAGATCGTGTCGGGCTACGGGGCCTGGGCCCGGGAGGGCCACGCATCGCGCCGCCCGCTTGACGCCGGCTTTGCCGGCAAGGCTGCGCGGCTGGGGCGTTCGGGATTTGATGGACCGCCCGGCCTTGTGATCTGCGAAGTCGGCGCGACCGAAACCGCCGGACGTGCGCTCAGTGTCCAGCTGGCGTGGAGTGGAAGCCATCGCATTCAGGCGGAGCGGCTGCGGGACGGCGCCGGCGAACTCAGCGCGGAAGCGCTGTATGAGCCCGGCGAAATCGTTCTTGCGCCAGGTGATGAATTTGAAACGCCTGAAGCCCTCGTGGCGCTTTCGGCGCGGGGTTTCGGCGGCCTTTCCGAAGTCTGGCATGCCCATGCACGCCGCCTCGTCCGGCCGCTCGCCCGCCCGGTCCATTTCAACACCTGGGAAGCGCGCTACTTCGACTTTGATGAGGCCAGCCTCATCGAACTGGCCGGCCAGGCAGCGCAGCTCGGTACCGAGCGTTTCGTGCTCGACGATGGCTGGTTCTCCGGCCGCCGGGATGACAAGACGTCACTCGGTGACTGGATCCCTGACCGCGGCCGGTTCCCGGACGGGCTCGGGCCTCTTATCAGCGCCGTCCGCGGCCTGGGCATGTCATTCGGTCTCTGGGTCGAGCCAGAGATGGTCAGCCGCGAGAGCGAACTCTACCGTGCGCATCCCGACTGGGTCCTTGGATACCCCGATGAAAAAGCCCCCACAGGGCGCAACCAGCTCGTTCTGGATCTCTCCAATCCCGGGGTTCGCGATTTCCTGTTCGCGGCCTTGTCGAAGCTCCTGCAGGCCGGCGGCATCGATTACCTGAAATGGGATTGCAACCGGGAACTCTATCCGGCCAAGCTCGACGGAAAGGTCTGTGCGGCGGCGCAGGTACACGGGCTGTACGATCTTCTGGATCGTCTGCAGGCGGAGTTTCCGGGGCTGGAAATTGAAAGCTGCGCCAGCGGCGGCGGGCGAATCGATTTCGGGATCCTGCCGCGCGTCATGCGCTTCTGGGCGAGCGACGCCACCGACGCCCATGACCGGATCCGCATCCAGGACAGTTTTTCCCGCTACATCCCGGCGGAAATGATGGGTAGCCATGTGGGGCCATCGCCAAACCCGATTACCGGGCGTACCTTTCCCATGGCGTTCAGGGGCCTTGTGTCGCTGTTCGGGCATCTGGGGGTCGAACTCGATCCGGCAAAACTGAACGCAGACGACCGCGTCACGCTCGCCCAGACGATTGCCCTCTACAAGCGGCTGCGTTCATTCGTACATGGAGGCACATACAGGGTTCTGGGCGGCGCGGACCCGGCGCTGCACGTGTCGACCCTTAGCCGCGAGGATACGGGCGATTTCCTGCTAAGAGTGCTGAGGACCGGCATGTCTGCCTATCCCCTGCTGGCCCGGATTGCCGTTCCGGGCTTGCCGGCGGGCACGCGCTATAGTGTACGCGAGATCGTCCTGGGCGAGGAACAGGGCCGCGATCTCGGGGTGCAGACTGGCGAGACGCTTGCATGGTCCGGATTGCAGGGCGATCCGCGCAGACCTTATCACGGGCGCCTGTTCCGGTTCCATCAAATCCAGTGAGTGCCTTCATGAAGCTCGGTGTCTGCTACTATCCCGAACACTGGCCCGAAACCGATTGGGCGCACGACGCCCGTATGATGCGAGCGGCCGGTCTTTCGCACGTGCGCATCGGCGAGTTTGCCTGGTCCAGGCTGGAGCCGCGTCGGGGCGCGTATGACTGGGCCTGGCTCGACAAGGCAATTGACGGGCTCAGTGCAGCCGGACTTGAAGTCACGCTCGGCACGCCGACCGCCACCCCTCCGAAATGGCTGGTTGACGCGCATCCGGACATTCTGCCGCTTGATGCGCACGCAAATCCCCGCAAATTCGGATCGCGGCGCCACTACTGCTTTTCGTCGAGGACCTACCGCGCCGAAACCGGGCGCATCGTCGAGGCGCTGGCGCGCCGGTACGGGGCGCATCCAGGCGTGACGATGTGGCAGACCGACAATGAATATGGCCATCACGGGTCGGATGAAAGCTTCTCGCCGGACGCAGTCACGGCGTTCCGGGTCTGGCTTGAAAAGCGGTATACGGACATTCTCGCCGTCAATGCAGCCTGGGGAACTGTATTCTGGTCGCAGGTCTATAATGACTTTGATGAGATCGACCCCCCGGGCGCAACCGTGACGGAGGCCAATCCGTCCCACCGGCTGGACTGGCGGCGCTTCTGCTCTGACCAGATGTGCAGCTACAACCAGCTGCAGGTCGATATCATCCGCCGCCACAGCCCCGGACGGCCGATCACGCACAATTTCATCGGCGACTTCTACCGCCTCGATCACCGTGACATTTCGAGGTCACTGGATATCGCCGCCTGGGACAGTTACCCGATCGGGTTGCTGAGCGAAAGTCAGGCCCCCACAGACCAGAAAGCGCGCTGGTTGAGAGCAGGGGAACCGGATTTTGCCGCCTTCAACCATGATGTTTTCCGGGCCTGCGCGCCGCGCTGGGCGATCATGGAGCAGCAGCCAGGTCCTGTGAACTGGGCAACCTATAACGCCGCGCCGGCGCCCGGAATGGTCCGTGTATGGACATGGGAAGCCTTCGCGCACGGGGCGGATTTCGTGAGCTATTTCCGCTGGCGGCAAGCGCCGTTTGCGCAGGAGCAAATGCATGCAGGACTTCTCGCGCCGGACCGGACCCCGCAGCCCGTGCTTGAAGAAGTTCGCCGGGTTGGACGAGAACTGGAATGTATCACACACCTTCAGCAGGACCGCGCGGATATCGCGATCCTTCTGGACTATCCAAGCCTCTGGCAACATGAGATCCAACCGCAGGGCAACCGGCACGGCCCCCTGGAGCCCAGCCGGATAGCCTATGGCGCATGCCGGCGTCTCGGATTGAACGTCGACATCGTGTTCAGCGACACATCTCTCGACGGGTACAAAATTGTGCTCTTGCCCAGCGTGCCCGTCCTCACCGAGGAGATTTGTTCCGCTTTGAGATCATCCGGCGCGCTCGTCTTTGCGACCGCGCTGACCGGGTCTCGCACACCTGACGGAAAAATCCCGCCAGGCCTCCCCCCGGGGCTCCTGGCGCACGCCTTCGATGTCCGTGTCGAGCAAATTGAGACCTTGCCGGACTTCGAGCCGGTCGAGGTGCTGATCGATGAGAAAGTGTTGCGCGGCGAGCGTTGGCGGGAGATGATCACAACCGGTTCGGAAGTTCGCGCCCGATTTGCCGATGGCAAGCCGGCCTGGGTGCGCAATGGCCGCTTCCAGTATGCCGGGTTCTGGCCAGGTGAGGGCCTGATGACTGAACTGATTGGACGTCTTTGTGACGAGGCCGGCCTTGCGCGCCGTGATGTGGGCCGCGACCTGCGCCTTCGGCGCGCCGGAGACATTCAGTTTGCCTTCAATTACGGGCCAGGCTGGCAGGATCTCCGGCAGATCGGCGCACCGCCCGGTGCGGCAGGCTACCTGATCGGCGGCGCAGACCTTGCGCCCTTCGATATCGCTGCCTGGCATTGCGGGCCTGAAATCAGTTGAATGCGGACATTGCCCTGCGGCCGGCTTGCCGGGCCGGCCTCATTTACCGGAACTGAATTGTGCTGCCTGACCCTGCCGGGCGTCTGCGCCGGCATGCGTCACAGGGGCGGGCCCTGAGGCGCGTCCATTGCCGCCCGGCAGGAGCCGGCGCCCCTTAAATCCACGAACCCAACCACGTGAGGCACCGCGAAGAAGTCGTTCGACTCCATCAGGGCATTTGCGACAGAATATGCCGAGGATGCCTTTACGAGGGAATCGTAATCAGCGCTCGTCGCTGATCCGCCGGCTACTTCGCTGAGGGTCGAAGAGGACGCCATTCCAATGATCTCACTTTTCAAAGCCCCTTCCAGCTTTCCGCTGCTAGCCGACAACGCCAGTTTCGGAAGGCCAATCCCGATACCGTTCTCCTTGGCCT
>NZ_JBBEBT010000035.1:0-7856 GCF_040882205.1 Hyphomonas sp. | reverse complement strand
CTTCGGGCTGTTCATGGCAACTTTCATGAGCTTCCTGATGTCGGGCGCGATCACGGCCCTGAATATCGGCTTCCCGCCGGACTATCTGAGCCGCTGGATGCATTCCTGGGGGCTCGCCTTCATGCTGGCCTATCCCGCCATCCTGATTGTTTCGCCGATTGCCCGGCGCCTTGCCCTGCGCTTCGTAGAATCGCCATTCGCGCCGGCGCCCCAGACTCCAAAAGCCGTTAACCAGCCGGTTTGAACACCCGTTTGGTGCTTGCCGAGTTCTTCGCCAGCGCTGATCCCCTGCGCATCGGGCGCGGCTCCAGTTCGCCCTTGCAGTTCGGGCAGACACCGTCGAGCGGGCCGTCCATGCACGCGTCGCAGAAAGTGCATTCGAACGAACAGATGAACGCGCCCGGCTCATCCCCCGGCAGGTCGCGGTCGCAGCGTTCGCATCCAGGTCGCATCTCGAGCATTTGGGGTCGCCTGCGGTGGAGGTGAGTTAGCGCATGTCTCAGAAGTCGAACAGATCGCTGAGGAAGCTTTCGCGGCCCCGGCGCTTTCCCTTCTTGTATTTCCAGTCGTCGTCATCGTCATGCCGGTCCTGGAAGCGGTCTTCGTCGCGGTAATGCTGCGGCGGGTGGGCCTCAGGCTGTGGGGCAGGGACGGGTAGCACGCTCGCCGACCGGTCGATGATCTTGTCGAGTTCGCCCCGGTCGAGCCAGACACCCCGGCATTTCGGACAATAGTCGATCTCGACACCCGAACGGTCCGCCATGATAAGGGTCTCTCCATCGGCAGGGCATTTCATCGGCGGACACTCCAGATTCAAAAAAAGGGCGCAGCAATCTGGCTGCGCCCTTTCAGATGGGTCTCCCGGCACGCCCCGCAAGGGGCTGTCGCCCGAAAGCTATTCGCTCTTTGCTGCGTCGATCAGCTCCTGCTCATAGGCTTGCGGTGTCCAGTCACGGCCGAGGAAATCCCGCACCAGGTCAGCTGCCGGCTTGCTGGAGCCTTTCGCCAGAACGAGGTCGCGGTAGCGCAGAGACGTTTCCTTGTCGCGCAGGCCATTTTTGTGGAACTCGGTGAACAGGTCGGTCGAAATCGCCTTTGACCATTGGTAAGTGTAATAGATCGCCGAATAGCCATCGAGATGGCCGAAGCTTGCATAGGAATGCGTGTCCGGCAGGCGCTCGAACGGGCTGAGGGCGGCTGAGCGTTCTTCCCAGACCGCGCCGAAATCAACCTCCGTAGGCGGACGGTTATAAAAGTTCAACGACACGCCGGCGAAGACAAGCTGGCGGAGGGTGTTCACGCCGGTGCCGAACTTACGGGCGGCGTTCATCTTCTCCACGAGTTCGCGCGGGATCGTCTCGCCTTCGCCGTTCACGGCAAAGGTTGCCAACGTATCATAGTCCCAGACCCAGTTCTCCAGCATCTGGGACGGGGCTTCGATGAAATCCCATTCCAGCCCTCCCATGTGCAGGGTCGCGAACTCGGGATGGCCCGACACCATCATGTGGATGAGGTGACCGAACTCGTGAAGGAAGGTTTCGACCTCGCGGTGCTCCATCAGACCGGTCGTATGGTCGCCTGCAGGAAAGTTGCACATAAGCGAGGCGACCGGCACGCCGTCACGCGTCGGGCCGACGCGGATGGGGAAAGCGGCGGCGTGCTTGAATTTTCCGTCGCGCGGATGCATGTCGAGGAAGAAGCGGCCGACCAGGACGCCGTCCTTGTACATCTCGTGGGCGGTCACGCTTTCATGCCAGGCGGGCGCGTCCGCCCAGTCGCGGATCTCGATCCCGAACAGGTCTTCCATCATCGAGAAAATCCCGGAACGGACGTTATTATAGGCGAAATACTGGCGTACTTCCTGCGCGTCGAGCGCATAGTCCGACAGGCGGATCTGTTCGGACAGGTAGCAGCTGCTCCACTCGCCGACCGTGGTCGCGGCGGGATCGATCTGCTTCTGCTTCTCGAGGAGACGGTTATACTCGATACGCGCCGCTTCAGCGCCGGCAGCCTCGATTTTTGAGAGGAAGTTGGCGGCCACTTCCGGCGCGCCGGTCATCTTGTCCTCGGTGATATAGGCTGCCCAGTTCGGGTAGCCGAGGGTCTGGGCGAGTTCGTAGCGCTTCTCGAGCAGGCGGCGCAGCGGCACTTCGTTTTCCGGCCAGGCACGGTTGGCGGACACTTCGAGCAGGCGCTTGCGCAGGCTTTCATTCGGCGAGTATCCGAAGATCGGGCCCATATCCGGCGTGTCGGTCGTGATCGTGATCCTGCCGTCTTCGCCGGGCGGATGCGCGTCGATATAGTCCTGCGGAAGGCCTTCCAGTTCAGCGACGGAGCCGAGTTTGATTGAGCCCTGGATTTCCCGGAGGTTACGGTTGAACTCGAGGCTGATCCCGGACAGCTCAGTATTCAGGGTACGGACCTTGTCGCGCGTTGCTTCGCTCTTGTCGACGCCGCTGCGGCGATAGTCGCGCAGGTTCCGCTTCAGGACGGCGGCCTCGCTTTCGCTCAGCGTGGACAGGTCGATGGACACCAGCCGGTCATAGATCGGACGAGACAGCGAGATATTGCTGAACACGTCCGAGAATTTCTGGATACACTCTTCACCGGATTTACGTATCGCAGGATCGGGATTGGCTTCGGAAACGAGGCCTGCTTCGCCATTGCCGACAGACCAGCCGATAGCGCTCAGGGTATCAAGATAGGCGAGGTCTGCCGCGCCCGCGGGCGTGGTGCGGGTTTCAAGGTCTGCCACCATTTCGTTGATGAGTGTGATTGCGCTGTCGCAGCGCGCTGTGAACGCCTCCGCGCTGGCAGGGGCGAGGACCAGTTCGGCCACCATGGCGGTCGCGCGTGTCTCAAGGCCCGGCGCAGCGACCAGGGTTGCGGGATCGGCCGCCGGAAGCGGCGTGGTGCAGGCTGAAGCCGTCAGCAGGGCAAGCACGCAGGCCGCTGAGGCGGTGCGGGATAGTTTCATGGAGAACCCTCTGGTTTGTGACGCGGCCGAAAATGCCCGCCATCGCAATGGCATGCAGTATGGCGTCCTGATCGCGGGTTCGTCCAGCGGTAAGACTTAAGACTTCGAGGCCTCGCAAACGGCATCGACAGTAAGGGCGAGCGCCTTGTCGAAGTCCGCGTCGCTCTGTTTCGCCGAGAGGCCCTCGGTGAGCGCGCGGGAGAAGCTGGCGATGATGCCGGTGTTCCCGGCAAGCTTGCGGCAGGCGTCTTCGCGGCTGTAGCCACCTGACAAGGCCACGACGCGCATGACACGCGGATGATCGACCAGCGATCTGTAGAAGTTGGCTTTCTCCGGCAGCGTCAGTTTCAGCATCACCTGTTGCCTGGCGGGCAGTGCGTCCAGCTGGAGCAGGATTTCAGCACGGAGGATTTCCTCGGCTTCTGCCTTGTCGGCGATCGAGATCGTCACTTCCGGCTCGATGATCGGCATCAGGCCGTGCGACAGGATCTGCTTGCCGACTTCGAACTGCTGCGCGACGATTGCAGCAATGCCTGCCGGATTGGCAGCGTCGATGACCGAACGCATCTTGGTGCCGAAGATGCCCTTGGCAACGGCGCGCTCCAGCAGGGCGTCAAGGCCGGTGATCGGCTTCATCAGCTGCACGCCGTCTGACGCGGCTTCGAGACCCTTGTCGACCTTCAGGAAGGGAACGACACTGCGCCTGGTCCAGAGATACTCAGCTGCCGGAATACCGTCGATGACGCCGTCCATCGTGCGCTCGAACAGGATCGCGCCGATCACCTTCTCGCCGCCAAAGGCGGGGGACTTGATGATGCGGGCGCGCATCTCGTGGATCAGGCCGTACATTTCCTCGTCGCTCGACCAGGCACCTTCCTCGATGCCATACTGGCGCAGGGCCTTGGGGGTCGATCCGCCCGACTGGTCGAGCGCGGCAATGAAGCCGGCCTTCTGCGACATCTGACGCGCCATTTCTGCATTGCCCACTGTCATCCCCACATCTATGTCTGCCATTGTCCCGACCTTGCTTTCAGCCCCTGAGGGTAACCTGTTCGAAGTTTCCGGCCGCGCTGCCCGTTGGGGCTCAGGAAGCTGTCACGCTTTGAAACAGCAAAACGGCCAAAAACCGGGACGTCGTCTCAAACAGGGCAGCGTCCATAAGCGCACCATTCTGACTGCCATATATTCAAGTGGCATGCCGGGAAAGACAGACAACGTTGCCATGCTGCAATCGGTAGACGATTGCCAATCTGACCGCTGCCGGGCGGTTGGCCCGCTCAGTTTTCCGGGCCGCCGGCCCACTACTGCGCGGGGAGGTCTGACGAGGCGCCTGCGCCCTGCGACCGGCCGGTCATGGTGAGCCGGAAGTCCTCGTATCCGGGATGGCGAGGGGCCTGCGCGATGACGTCCACGCCGCCGCGGAGCCGCATCTGGCCGCATCTGGCCGCCATCAAAACCGGCGCCGGAAAGCGCATGACGGTGGGCCCTCGTTCCGGCCCGGTGCCCGGCGCCCTGGCATGCGGCGGTAAGCACGCCCATGGACTTCAGGATTGATTCGGGCGGTGCATCCGGCCAGGCAAGGGCTGGCGACCAGGTGAGCGTCTTGCCGCGATCCGGCGGCCGGGTCAGCGCATTGAAGTCTGCAAAGTCGAAATCGTAGAGGCGCCAGGGCGCGCCAGCGTCCAACGCCATGACCTGAATGGCTTCGGCGTCAGGCGCGCTCATGTTTACGGTGACCTCTCCGCCATCCGGATTGTACCTGAGCCAGGCAAAGGCTTGCTGCGGTTATCGCTGAGTATCCGGCCTTCAGTCGCAGGCCGGGTAGCACAGGCGGCCAGCACCAGGCCGGCGATAACGGCACTGACAAGTTTCTTGGCACAAATTCGGGTTTTTCCTGAGATGCATCGTCGGACGCGTCTGGATGCAGCCTAGCTGCGCAGCGCGTCGACGCCGGGAAGGGGCTTGCCTTCCATCCACTCCAGGAAGGCACCTCCGGCCGTGGAGATGAAGGTCAGGTCATCGGCCACACCGGCATGATGCATGGCAGCGACAGTATCTCCCCCGCCAGCGACCGCGATCAGCTTGCCGGCTTTCGTGCGCGCCGCTGCGGCCTTTGCGGCCGAAACGGTAGCCTTGTCGAAGGGCTCGAGTTCGAAGGCGCCAAGAGGGCCGTTCCAGACGACGGTTTTGGCGACGTCCATGGCAGTGGCGAGGATTGCAACCGATTGCGGGCCAGCATCGAGGATCATCTCGTCATCGGCAACTTCGTCCAGGCCGCAGACCCGGTGGGCCGCGTGCGCCTTGAACTCTTTCGCCACAACAACATCGCGCGGAAGGATGATGTCGCAGCCCGATGCCTTGGCGATGGCTTCGATTTCCCTTGCGGTGTCTACAAGGTCGCGTTCGCAGAGTGATTTGCCCACGGAATGTCCGCGCGCAAACAGGAATGTATTAGCCATGCCGCCGCCGATGGCGAGGGCGTCGACCTTGGTGACTAGGTGCTTCAGCAGGTCTATCTTGGAGGACACCTTCGCGCCGCCCACGATCGCCATGACCGGACGCTCCGGTCGGCCCAGCGCCTTGTCGAGCGCGCTGAGTTCCTCTTCCATGTTGATGCCGGCATAGGCCGGCATGATCTCGGCGAGCACGGCGGTCGTGACATGCCGGCGGTGCGCTGCGGAGAAAGCATCATTGACGAAGATGTCGCCGAGTGCGGCGATCTGCCTGGCGAGTTCGAGGTCGCCTTTCTCCTCGCCTTTGCAGAAGCGCGTATTCTCGAGCAGGATCACGCCGGCGGGCTGCAGGTCGGCGATCGCCTTCTTCACATGCTCGCCTTTGCAGTCGGCTACGAAGCTGACATTCGCGCCGAGCACTTTGGCAAACGCGCCTGCAATCGGCGCGAGGCTCATTTCGGCAACCCGCTCACCTTTCGGACGGCCGAAATGCGACAGCAGCGCGACCTTGGCGCCCTGCGTGCGCAGGGTCTGCACGGTGGCGACCGCTGCACGAAGGCGCGTATCGTCCGTAACCAGACCATTTTCCATGGGCACATTGAAGTCAACGCGAACCAGCGCGACCTTGCCCGTGAGATTTCCGGCATCGGAGATGCGTTTGAACGAGGTCATTTCGTTTCTCCTGCGATCCTCGCGAAGAGGGGGATCTCGTGAGGTTGTTCATGCCGCCTGAGGCCTTGCGCCCGCCCCCCGGGGGGGTGAGCGAAGGAGGGAACTAGATCAGTTTCGCCAGCGCAACGGCCGTATCCGCCATCCGCGTCGAGAAGCCCCACTCGTTGTCATACCAGGTCATGATCGACACGAAGTTGCCGTCCATGACTTTCGTCTGGTCGAGATGAAAGATCGACGAACGGGCGTCATGGATGAAGTCCGACGAGACGTTCGGCACATCGGTGACGCCGAGGATACCTTTCAGCGGGCCGCTGGTCGCGGCCGCGATGATCGCGCCATTTACTTCGTCCACAGTCGTGTTCTTCTTGGCGATGAACTTCAGGTCGACGAGGGAAACGTTCGGCGTCGGCACGCGCACCGAAATCCCGTCCAGCTTGCCTTTCAGTTCCGGCAGCACCAGACCCACGGCCTTGGCAGCGCCGGTCGAGGTCGGGATCATCGACAGCGCGGCAGCACGGCCCCGGTAGAGATCCTTATGCATCTGGTCGAGCGAAGGCTGGTCATTCGTATACGAATGGATCGTCGTCATCATGCCCTTGTCGATGCCGACAGCGGCGTTAAGAACCTGCGCGACCGGCGCCAGGCAGTTGGTCGTGCACGAGGCGTTCGAGACGACCATGTGCTCTTTCTTAATGTTCTGATGATTGACGCCGAAGACAACCGTAATGTCCGCGCCGTCGGCCGGGGCCGAAACCAGAACGCGCTTGGCACCGGCCGCCAGGTGGGCCGAGGCCTTGTCCTTGGACGTGAAGATCCCGGTGCATTCCATCGCGATGTCGACGTCGAGTTCGCGGTGCGGCAGGTCTTTTGGATCGCGGATAGCGGTCACCAGGATCGGCTTGCCGTTGATGACGATCTTGTCGCCGTCGACTTTCACGTCTGCCGGAAAGCGGCCATGCACGGAATCGAAGCGCAGAAGGTGGGCGTTCGTTTCGACGGGGCCGAGATCGTTGATCGCGACCACTTCAATATCGGTGCGGCCATGTTCGATGATCGAGCGCAGGACGAGACGTCCAATCCGGCCAAAACCATTGATTGCAACACGAACGGCCATCTGTTTTCTCCTGTGAGGCGAGATATCTCGCACGTTTTGCAGCCATTTACTGGCGCCTGCCCCCCGCGTCCACCCGCATTCCGTGCGGCACCGCGCCGCGAAATTGACGCTGGGGAAGGAGAGGGTCGCCCAGCCTCCTGCCTGCAAGTTACGTGCAAGCAGGGCGGGTGGACAGGCCCGCCGGTGACCCCTAGTGCGATCCGGTTAGAGGACGCCGCATGACCAACACGCAAGGGCAAGCAATGATCGGGGGCCGCCCGGCGCTCGACTGGGCCCTGTTCGGCGCATTGTCGCTCGTCTGGGCGGGGGCTTATCCGCTGACCCGCCTGGCGGTCGGGAAGGGGCTGGACACCGGCTTGCCTGCCGAATGGGTGCTGCCTGGCCGTCTCTGCATCGGCGCCATGTTCCTCTGGATCGTCCTGCTGGTCACCCGCAAACACCTCCCGCCGCTCAGCGACCGCAAGCGCTGGGTCTCCATTGTCGGCATGGGCATAGTCGGCTCCGTCATCCCGTTCTTCTTCATCACTACAGCCCAGGAAACCGTCGATTCCAGCCTCGCGGCGCTTTACGCCGCCGCCTCGCCTGTTTTTGTCGCCATCGGCGCAAACCTCCTCTTCGCGGAGGAGAAGATGACAGCTCG
>NZ_JBBEBT010000034.1:0-7892 GCF_040882205.1 Hyphomonas sp. | reverse complement strand
GCGCCCGGCAATCTGCGCCGCAGCCGTTTCAGGCGTTTCGCAGAAGACGGCGGATTCAGCCGATACCCGGCCGGTCCAGATGCGGCGCATGAGGGCCTCAATGAGAAAACCATCCGCCGGGGCCGCCCGGCGGATGGTTGTTTCAGTCTTCAGGCTGTGCGCCAGAGCCTAGTGCTCCACTTTCCGCCAGATGCGCTTGTAGGAGAACCAGAGCAGGATCGTCAGGATACCGAGATAGACCATCGTTGCGAGGCCGACTTCCTTGCGGGGCTGCAGTTTCGGATCACCGGCCCAGGCGAGGAATTGCGCCACGTCCTTGGCCATCTGGTCAACTGTGGCTTCGGCGCCGTCGGTATACTCGACGCGGCCATCCGTCAGCTGCGGACCCATGGCGAGGAAACCGCCGGGCGGAGCATGACGCGGGTCGCCCAGATAGTTCGGCTTGGTGTCGCCGGCCATATAGGGGTTGTAGTACTGGCCCGCCGGCTGGACGAGATAAGCCGGGCCATGATGCGGCATGTCATCGCCGAGCTTCTCGAACTTCGCCATGTCAATGACGGTCGTGTAGACGGTTTCGCCGTTCTCTTCGGTGATCCGGTCTTCGTACATCGAGAAATCCGGATAGCCGGTGAGCAGGCTGTAGACATAGGACGCGCCGCCGACGCGGGCCTTTGAGATGACCGACAGGTCCGGCGGCAGGGCGCCGCCATTGGCCGCGCGGGCGGCGGCATCGTTCGGGAAGGGTGAGCGGAACCGGTCAGCCGGGGTGGCCGGGCGAAGGTCGAACTCGCCGGTATCGTTCGGCGTCGGGCTGATGATCTCGTTCTGGGCGGCGAGCGCCTTGACGAACGGGTTGTCGTTCGGGTTCGGGAAGGCCTCATCATAGAACGGGCCACCCTTTTCACCAAGGTTGCGGTAGCTGAGCAGCTTCATGCCGTGGCAGCTGGAGCAGACTTCCTTGTAGACTTGGTAGCCGCGCTGGACGGACGCCTTGTCATACTGGCCGGTGGCGCCTTCGAAGGGCCAGCCGCCTTCGGGAGCGTGGGCGTGCTTCGAACCGCCAGCGGCATGGGCGAGCCCTGCGATGGCCAGACCGGCAAGACCGGCTGCGAGGATGCGGAAGGTTTTCATCGTCTCTCTCCTCACCTGGCTCATTCAGCCGGAATGGCAGTGCCGGACTTCGGCTTGTGGGCCCTCAGCGCCGATTTGTGGATCGACTCCGGCAGCGGCTTGGTCTTCTCGCCGAGGCCGATGAAGAACAGCATGATGAAGTAGCCGAAGTACATGACCGTCAGGATCAGCGACAGATGACGGAACGCGAAAGTCGGTGCCGGGACGGCGCTGAGGCTTGCGCCCGCCGATACCGGCAGGGTGGCCATGAAGGCCTCGGCCGCCTCGAAGGCTTCGTCGCCGCCCCTGTAGGTGGACGATGCGAGGCCGCCGGCCGCGTCGTTATAACTGACGACGAGGCTTGCTTCGCCCTGCAGCGCCGGGATCACGGCGTCATCCGGGTTGGCCGCGCCGCACCAGCCGAGCAGGAGGCAAACCACCACGAAGCCCAGGAAGAACTGGCGGGCCACCGGGCGGTAACGCATCGACTTGACCTTCGAGGTGTCGAGCCATGGCAGCACGAACAACACGGCAATGGCAGCGAACATGAAGATCACGCCCAGCAGTTTCGCATCGATGGGGCCGAGGTCGAAGGTGATGGCGCGCAGAATGGCGTAGAACGGCAAGAGGTACCATTCCGGCACGATATGCGCCGGCGTCACCAGAGGATTTGCTTCGACATAGTTGTCGGCATGGCCCAGCACGTTCGGCGCATAGAAGACGAAGAAGGCGAACATGATCAGGAAGACCGCGATCGCAAAGCCGTCCTTCACGGTATAATAGGGGTGGAAGGGCACGGTGTCCTTCTCGACATCCTGCACTTCCACGCCGGTCGGGTTGTTGTTGCCCGGCACGTGCAGCGCCCAGATGTGGAGGATCACCACGGCGGCGATCATGAAGGGCAGGAGGTAGTGCAGCGAGAAGAAGCGCTGGAGCGTCTGGTTGCCGATCGACGGGCCGCCCATGAGCCAGGTCTGCAGGCCTTCGCCGACAAGCGGGATGGCGCCGAACAGGCCGGTGATCACGTTGGAGCCGTGATACGACATCTGGCCCCAGGGCAGCATATAACCAAGGAAGGCCGTCGCCATCATCAGCAGGTAGATCACGCAGCCCAGGATCCACAGCACTTCGCGCGGAGCCTTGTAGGACCCGTAATAGAGACCTCTGAACATGTGCATGTAGACGGCGAGGAAGAACATAGAGGCGCCGTTGGCGTGGATGTAGCGCAGGAGCCAGCCGAAGGGCACGTCGCGCATGATCCGCTCGACCGAAGCGAAGGCGCCATCGACGCTGGCTTCGTAGTGCATCGCCAGGATGACGCCGGTGACGATCTGGATGACGAGGCAAACCGCGAGGATGCCGCCGAAGACGTACCAGTAGTTCAGGTTCTTCGGCGTCGGAAAGCTGATCGCCGTGTCATTGGCAAACCGGATGATCGGCAGGCGCTTGTCGAGCCAGCGCTCGAAGGCCGAGTTCGGTGTGTAGGAGGATTCATGACCGCTCATCTAAATGTGTCCTTCTCAGAGGGAGATGTTGACGACCGAGTCAGAGACCCAGCGATAATTAGGGACGGGCAGGTTGGCCGGCGCGGGACCTTTGCGGATGCGGCCGGACGTATCGTAGTGCGAACCGTGGCACGGGCAGTACCAGCCGCCGAAGTCGCCGGTATTGCCCTGCGAGGGGCCGACCGGCACGCAGCCGAGGTGGGTGCACGAGCCAGACGTCACGAGGATCGTCTTGTTGAAGGTGCCATCCGCCTTGGCGCGCAGGCGCGAGCCGTCAGTTTCAGGATCCGGCAGGACCGCGAGGTTGACCGATTCGGCAGCCGAGATTTCGCTCTCTGTGCGGTGGCGGATGAAGAAGGGCTTGCCGCCGATCAGCACGCGGATCTCGCCGCCCAGCTGGACTTTCGAGACATCGACGTCCAGCGAGGAGGCGGCCTTGGTATCGGCGGCGGGGCTCCACTGATCGATAGCGGCCCAGGCAAACATGCCAACACCGCCCAGCGCCACGGCGCCGGTTGCGATGTGAATGAAGTTGCGGCGGTCGTCATCGACCGTTTCGGTATGAGTGGTCTCAGCGGTCACGCACGGCTCCGTTCCCTGATGTCGAGGCGAATTTCGCCTGTCTTTACTAGAGGTGCCTTCCCGGCACATTGCGGCAAGTAGGCGCGGGCGCGGCAATTGTGCTCACGCAAGGCTCCTTGCCGGACGCGCGTTAGCGCGCCCTGAGGATTGTGACAACACACCTCTTGCGAGACAGGCGCCCGGCGGTCCAGTGTCGCGCCATGACAATGACCACCAAAACACCGCCGCTGACTGAGTGGCAGACCCGGGCCAGCACCTGGTTCAAATCGCTGCAGCAAGATATCTGTGCCCGCTTCGAAGCGCTCGAGGCCGCCGCTACCCCGCCGCTCTACCGCGGCGAGGCGGGGCGATTCGAGTTGAAGGACTGGTTGCGCGGCGATGGCAGCGAGGACCTTGGCGGCGGCCGGATGGGCCTGATGCGCGGCAAGGTGTTCGAAAAGGTGGGCGTGCATTTCTCGCAGGTCCACGGCACCTTCTCCGAAGCCTTCGCGGCGCAGATCCCAGGCGCCGACAAATCAGGCGGGCGTTTCTGGGCGAGCGGCGTGTCCCTGATCGCGCATCCGCGCAATCCGCGCGTGCCGGCGGCGCACATGAACACGCGGATGCTGGTGACGAGCGAGACATGGTTCGGCGGCGGCGGCGATCTAAATCCCCTGCTCGGCTACCAGCGCAATCAGCACTACCCGGACACGGTGGATTTCCATGCCGCGATGAAGGCGGCCTGCGACACACATGACGGCGTCGATTACCAGCACCTGAAAGACTATTGCGAAACCTACTTCCACCTGCCGCACCGCAACGAGCCGCGCGGCACCGGCGGCATCTTCTATGACCGGTTCAACACCGGCGACTGGGAGAAGGACTTCGCCTTCACGCAGGAAGTCGGCCGGCAGTTCGCGAACATCTACCCCGCCCTCGTCGCGCGCCGGATGAACGAGCCATGGAGCGAGGCCGAGCGCGAGCAGCAGCTGATCCAGCGCGGGCGTTATGTGGAATACAACCTGCTCTACGACCGGGGCACGACCTTCGGCCTGAAGACCGGCGGCAATATCGAGAGCATCCTCTCGTCGATGCCGCCCTTGGTGAAATGGCCCTGAAAAACCGTCCATAAACGGCCGACACGGGCGTGTGGAGAGTCCACTGGGATCAGACGGCAATGCAGCTGCGCCGGAGCCAGTCTGCGTAGACCTTTTCATCAATCTCTCTGGCAGCAAGTTGCAGCGTGAAGGCAAGACGTTCCGCCATCGGCGCAGCCATTTTCCAGCCGTTGGCTTCGAGGAAGAGCAGCGCAGACAGGAATCCGATGCGCTTGTTGCCATCGAGGAACGGATGGTTGCGGATCAGGCCCGCGGCGGAGAGGGCGCCGAGCGTGAAGATATGTTCTTCACCGTAAGACCACGCATTGAGCGGCCGGACGGTGGCGCTTTGCAGAAGGCCGTTATCGCGGGTGCCGGGCAGCCCGCCATGAAGTTCGATCTGGCGGTCATGAAGGCGGATTATCAGGTCGAGCGGCAGCCAGATCGGCTGGCTCATTTGGCAAGCGCCCGGAGAACTTCGCGGTTCTCATCCATGATCCGCTCGGCCATCTGCATCAGACGATCGACTTCTTCATCCGACACGGAAAGCGTCACGCCTGTCGGGGTTGGCACGACATCCAGCGTATCGCCCTCTTTCACCTTCAGCTGTTCGAGCACATCCTTTGGCAGCACGACGCCAAGGAAATTGCCGATCTTGCGGATCTTGAGACGGGTCATGGCGGGGCTCCTGTAGCTACGCGTGTTATAACGTGGGCAGGGCGGTATTGGAAGACAAGCCCGGCCCGGCCTGGCCAAAGCCTGCGCAGCCAGGGCTTTCCGGACGCCGTTTCGTTGGTGCATGGCTTTGATCCGGCGGCCGGGAAGGCGTATCGTGCCCGGATGGGGACGACATGGCGGACATTCGACTGGCCGGGCGCTGCGCTGGTGGCGGCGGCGACGCTGGGCGCGCTTGCGCTCGGCGCCTTCCTCAGCCCCGGCAGCGATGACCCCTGGTATGGCGCCCTGCGCAAGGCGCCGCTGAACCCACCGGACGCGGCCTTCGCCGTCATCTGGCCGGTATTGTTCCTGCTGATGCTCGCCGGCGCGCTGCTGGTGTTGCAAGAGGCGGGCAACTTCAAGCGTGCAAGCGCTGCGATGGGCCTCTACTTCACTATGCTGGCGGCAAATGTCTGCTGGAGCCTCTTTTTCTTCGGCTTCAGCGATCCCGGCATCGCGCTGGGCGTGCTGGCGGCGCTCTGGCTGCTGATTGCGACGATGATACTGCGCTTTGCGATCCACTCGCCGCGCGCGGCGCTGCTGCAGGTGCCCTATCTCTTATGGGTGACCTTTGCGGCCTACCTCAACATCTCGGTACTTGTGCTCAATCCGGCGCCCTGAGGCGCCCAAGCAACGCAGAGCGGGTGAGGCTGAAGCCGGAGACGATCCAGACTTCTTCCAGAGCGGAGAGCCGGGCGCCGATGTCCGGACCCCTGAGGCCGGCGGCGAGCGCGTCATTGCCGCCGAGCGGGAATCTCGGGCGCTGCCAGCCGGACGCATCTGCCGCCAGCGCCGCGAGATCGCCTAAAGCGCCGGATGCGGCCTCGAGCGCGGCGCGGTCCAGCACGGCCGACGGGGTAAACCGGTAGAAGGCCTCATGGCGCGCAGCCTGGTTTTCCGTAAGGACATGCAGCAGCGCAGGGTGCGCCCAGGCCTGCAGGCGCGCCGCCTCCTCGCCTGAAAACTTCAGCCGCGCGGCGGCGGCGCCCACATCGCTAAGGCGGCGCGGGATGAGCGCCATCAGGCGGCGGATCGCATCGGCGGCAAGGCCCGCTTCGGCTTCGGCGGCGACGAGACCTGGCAGCAGCGGGGAACTTGCGCCCGGCAGGACAGTGTCCAGCACGCCCGCCTCTTCCATCGCGCGCATCGCGGGCGATGGATCCGGCGCCGCGAGCGTGCGTTTCAGTTCCTTCCAGATCCGCTCCGACGCGATCTTCGCGAGCCCGTCCTTCTGGCGCACGCAGGCGGCCTGACCTTCGGCATCGATCCCGGCGCCGTACCAGGCATTGAACCGGTAGAAGCGCAGGATGCGGAGATAATCCTCGCGCAGGCGCTGGTCGCCGTCGCCGATGAAAATCACGCGGCCGGCGATGGCATCTTCAATCGAACCGGGGATCACTTCGAGCAGCTTGCCGCCAGCATCCGCATAGATGGCATTGAGGCGGAAATCGCGGCGGGCGGCGTCTTCGGCCCAGTCTTCGGTGAAGGCGACGACAGCCCGGCGGCCATCGGTTTCGACGTCCCGGCGCAGCGTGGTGATCTCGACCGGCACACTTTCGTGAACGGCAGTGACCGTGCCGTGTTCGATGCCCGTTGGCACGGCGCGCACACCGGCCGCCTTGAGCGCCGCAACCACGGCTTCCGGCGTCAGCTGCGTGGCGATGTCGATATCGTCGGACGGCGCGCCGCGCAGCGAATTGCGCACACAGCCCCCAACGAAACGGGCGCTGCCGGGTCGTGCGGCGTTGAGCGCCTCCATCACGGCGCGGCTGGCCGGGGCCGTAAGCCAGGCGGCTTTGAGTGTGTCAGGCCGGGTCATCGGCGGGCGGCGCTTCGCGCGGGCGGGGAACGCCGACATCCTGGGGCCGGTGCTCGCACGGATAAGAGCGGGCGGGGATCACCTGGCCGTCCACGACGCGCGCCGGCTCGATACACATGCCGCGGCTGCGCGGCTCCAGCGCGATCATCGCAAACCAGGCGACGGTGGCAAGGCCAATGCCGATCAGGAACAGCATCTGGATCGGCCATTTGCGCTGGCCGGCATCCACCGCCGAGCGCGTGGCCAGCAGGTAGAGGCCGAACACGAGGAAGGGCAGCGAGAAGACGAAGAGTTCGAAGAGCAGGCGTCCAGCCAAGTCGGCGCTTCCTTTTCACGGACAGGTTACAGAGCATACATAGGCGGCGCGCAGGTCTTCAGGAACCCTGAAAGCGCTGCAGGATCAATCGCTTTCGTAAAGCGTCTGGTAGAGGCGGCGGATGATGCCGGCGGTGACGCCCCAGATCCGGTAGCCGTTATGGGGCATCTCGTAATAAGTGCGGTTCTGGCCCTTGTAGAAGGCTTGGCCGGTGGTGTGGTTGGCGGTGTTCATCAGGAAGTCGAGCGGTGTCTCGAACACAGCGGCGACTTCGCCCGGCTCCGGCACCGGCACGAAATCATGCGGGAGCAGGCCGACGACCGGCGTGATGCGATAGCGCGTGCCGGTGATATAGGGCGCGCCCTTGCCGAGGACGTCGACATCCTTCGGGGCGATACCGACTTCCTCATGCGCCTCGCGCAGGGCGGCGGCGACCTCGTCGAGATCGAGCGGGTCAACCTTTCCGCCCGGCAGCGCTACCTGTCCGGCATGGTCGGCCATCGTGTCAGGGCGCAGGGTGAGCAGGGCTGTGGCCCCCCCGCGGCGCGGGATGACGCCGAACAGCACAGCGGCCGGGCGGATGATCGCAACTTCCTCAGGAGTGAGGAAATCCATGTCCCCGAACTCCTCCAGCCGGGACAGGCCGACCGGCGGGTCGAGGCGCGCGTTCACGCGGTCGATGAAATCGTCGAGGTTTGTCCAGACCATGGGTGCGCCTCAGGCCGAGGGGCGGAGGGCGAAGAATTCACCCCGGCTCCAGACCCCGA
>NZ_JBBEBT010000033.1:0-7907 GCF_040882205.1 Hyphomonas sp. | reverse complement strand
CGCTCTGGGGCAACCTCTCGAACCCGTATGTCTGGGTTACGCTGTTTGTCACCTTCTCCTTTGCCTTTCTCGGCTTCCTCGATGACCTTGCGAAAGTGACGAAGCAATCGACGGATGGTGTTTCCGCTGGTGCGCGCCTGCTCGCCGGGTTCGCCATTGCCGCCCTCGCCTGCGCCATCATCATGGGTCTGCACGGCGCTCACACGCCGGCGGGCCATGCCCAGTGGGGACCGCTCAATCCGCTCGCCGAATGGATCGCGGCACTCGCACCGCAGACCTCCGTCGAGCCGGCCGATCCGGATTTCTCCGGCGGCGTCGCGGTGCCCTTCGTCAACAATTATTTCCTCCCTCTGGGAGGGTTCTTTATCGTATTCGGCATGATCGTGATTGTCGGTGCCGCCAATGCCGTGAATTTCACGGACGGGCTGGACGGCCTCGCGATTGTGCCGATGACCTTTGCGGCGGCCGCCTATGCGATGATCGCCTATCTTACCGGCAACTTTGTCTTCGCGCAGTACCTGGGCATCCAGTTCGCACCGGGGGCCGGGGAACTTGCGGTCGTGCTCGGCTCGATGATCGGCGCCGGCATGGGTTTCCTCTGGTACAACGCCTACCCCGCCAAGGTGTTCATGGGTGATACCGGTTCGCTCGGCCTCGGCGGCATGCTCGGCGTTGTCGCCGTGGTGACCAAGCACGAGTTCGCGCTGGTGGTGATCGGCGGCCTGTTCGTGCTCGAGGCGCTGTCGGTGCTGACCCAGATCGGCTGGTTCAAGATCACCAAGCGCCTGACCGGGGAGGGCAAGCGCATCTTCCTGATGGCGCCGCTGCACCATCACTTCCAGAAGCAGAACTGGCCGGAAACACGTGTTGTTGTCCGCTTCTGGATCCTCTCGGTTCTCTTCGCCCTCGCAGGCCTTGCCACCCTGAAGCTGAGGTGATGGCCACGCGATGATCCCGATCACCGAATACGCTGGACGAGACGTTGCTGTGTACGGCCTTGGCCGCACAGGTCTCAGCGCGGCCAAGGCCCTGAAGGCCGGCGGCGCGCGTGTCCATGCCTGGGATGATAACGAGGAGACGCGCGCCAAGGCCGAAGCGGCCGGGATTGCCCTGTCGGACATCAACAAGCGTGACTGGCAGACCTTCGCCGCGCTCGTCCTGTCGCCCGGCATTCCCTATAAGTTTCCGCAGCCGCACCGCCTGGTGCGCATGGCCGAGATGACCGGCGTACCGGTGATCGGCGACATGGAACTCTTCGCCCGGGCCGTGCAGGCGCTGCCCGAACGCGGCCGTCCGAAAGTCGTCGGCATTACCGGAACCAACGGCAAGTCGACCACGACAGCCCTCACCGGCCACGTCCTGAAAGAAGCCGGCCGCGATGTCCGCGTTGGCGGCAACATCGGTACCGGCGTGCTCGACCTCGCCGCGCTGCATTCGAACGCGGTCTATGTGCTCGAGATGTCGTCCTACCAGCTCGACCTGGTCAAAAGCCTGCACTGCAATGTCGCCGTGATGCTGAACCTGTCGCCGGACCACCTCGAGCGTCATGGCGGCATGGATGGCTACCAGGCTGCGAAGATGCGCATCTTCCAGAACCAGACCCCGCATGATGTCGCGGTGGTCGGTTTCGACGACATCTATACCCAGTCCATCGCCATCGGCCTCTCGGCAAGCGGGCCACAGCGCGTGACGCAGATTTCCTCCACCTATACGCTGGGCAAGGGTGTCAGCGCGGTCGAAGGCCGTCTCTATGACAACCTGAACGGCAAGGCCGAGTTCATCGGCAAGCTGGAAGACTGCCCGGCGTTGCAGGGGCGGCATAATTTCCAGAACGCAGCGGCGGCGTATGCGACCTGCCGCGCGCTGGGGCTTGACCCGGCGACGATCATGGCGGGCCTGAAATCCTTCCCGGGCCTTGCGCACCGGATGGAGAATATCGGCGACATCGAAGGCGTCCGCTTCGTCAACGATTCCAAGGCGACAAATGCCCAGGCGGCCGAACAGGCGCTGCGTTCGTTCAGGAACATTTACTGGATCGCCGGCGGTGTGCCCAAGGCCGAAGGTATCGGCCCGCTCGCGCCGCTCTTTCCCAACATCACCAAGGCCTACCTTTTCGGACAGGCGGAGGGCGCTTTCGCAGCGACCCTTAAGGGCAAGGTCGCGGTGCAGGCCTGCGGTACGCTGGACCGCGCCGTAGACCAGGCCTTCCGCGACGCCAAGGCATCGGGGGATGCCTCGCCCGTCGTTCTGCTGTCGCCGGCCTGCGCCAGCTTTGATCAGTTCAAGGACTACGAGCATCGCGGCGAGGTCTTCCGTAGTCTTGTCCGCGCTATGCAGCCTGCTGCGCTGAAGGAGTCAGCGTGACGCATACCGCTTCCGCACCGTTGCTGCCCCGGTCGGATTCCTCTTGGTTCACCGAATGGCGCCGCACCCTCGACTGGGGTCTCGTCGCCGGCATCCTGCTGCTCACCGGTATCGGCCTGTTGATGTCGCTGGCGGTTGGCCCCTCCGCCGCTGCGCGCATCGGCTATGAAGACCCCTACCATTTCACCTATCGTCAGGCGGTGCATGCCGCCATCGGCGTCGGGCTGATGCTGTCGGTCAGTGTACTGGAACGCAAATGGGCGCGCCGCCTCGCGATCGTGATCTTCCTGACATCGGCCGTGCTGATGGCTGTCATTCTCCTGATCGGCCATGAAGTGAACGGCGCGCAGAGCTGGCTGCGGTTCAGCGCCTTCTCGGTTCAGCCGAGCGAGATGGTCAAGCCGACGCTGATCGTGCTGTGCGGCTGGCTGCTGTCCCAGCGCGACCGGTATCCGGCCGCGCCATGGGCGGCCGCGTCCTTTGTCTTCTACGCCGTGACGCTCGGCCTCTTTCTGCTGCAGCCGGATGTCGGCGGCGCGGCGCTTGTGTCGATGGCCTTCCTCACGGCCTTCTTCGTCAGCGGCTTGCCGAAGCGCTGGATCATCGGGTTCGGCGCGGGCGGCGCGGTGCTGGCTGTCACGCTCTACAATCTGCTGCCTTATGTGAAAGTGCGGGTGAACACGATCCTGAACCCAAGTTCGGTGGATACGTTCCAGATCGAGAAGACGATTGAGGCCATCGGGCGGGGCGGCCTGTTCGGTACCGGGCCGGGTGAGGGGCAGGTGAAACTGCAGATTCCCGAGGCGCACACCGATTTCATCTTCGCGGTTATCGCCGAGGAGTTCGGCCTTGTCGCCATTGTCGCCGTCATGGCCATCTACGGTCTGATTGCGATCCGCGGCTTCCGCTCGGCGGCCCGCATCGAGGACGGGTTCGTGCGCACGGCAGCGGCCGGTCTGTTTGCGCTGTTTGCGATCCAGGCCGCCGTCAATATCGGCGTCAACCTCGCGGTTGTGCCGCCCACCGGCCTGACCCTGCCCTTCATCTCTTACGGTGGCAGCGCCATGGTGGGCATGGGATTGACGCTCGGCCTTGCGCTTGCTCTCGTGCGCGGAGAAGGCACGAGGAGCCGCGGGCCGTATGGCTAGACCACCCCGAGAAAAGCTGGTCGTCATCGCTGCGGGCGGGACGGGCGGCCACATGTTTCCGGCCCGCGCCTTCGCGGACGAGCTGCGCGCACGCGGCTGGCAGACGGCGCTGATCTCGGATTCGCGCGGGCTGCGCTATGCCACCGACTTCCCGGCCGACTGGAAGGAAGAGATCGAGGCGGCCTCCCCGAATTTCCGCAAGCCCTGGACGGTTCCGGGCGCCGCCCTGAAGATCAATGCCGGGATCGGCAAGGCGTCCCGCCTCCTGAAACAGCACCGCCCGGCGCTGGTCGCGGGCTTCGGGGGCTATCCCGCCTTCCCGGCCCTGGCAGCGGCGCGCCGCGCCGGAATCGCGATCATCATCCATGAACAGAACGCCGTGCTCGGGCGGGTCAACCGCCAGTTTGCCCGGCATGCCAAGCTGGTTGCCAGCGGTTTCCAGCGGCTGGACTTTCTGCCCCCCGGCTCTGCGCATCTGGCCGTGGGTAATCCGGTGCGCGCGCCAATCCTCGCGGCGGCGAGCCGGCCCTTTCCGCCGATGGACGATGTACTGAACATCTTCGTCACCGGCGGGAGCCAGGGTTCGCGCATCATCGGGGAAATCGTCCCGCTGGCGATTGCCCAGCAATTGCCGCCGCCGCTGATGGCCCGCATCAAGGTGGTCCAGCAGGTGAGGCAAGAGCAGGTCGGCGCAGTGCAGGCCATCTACCGCGCGGCGAAGATCGACTGCGAGTTGGCGCCGTTCTTTTCCGACATGCCCGAACGGCTGGCCGAAGCGCACCTCGTGATCGCCCGCTCCGGCGCCGGCACGGTGAGTGAGCTGGCAGCGGTCGGCCGGCCGTCGATCCTGATCCCGCTCGCCATCGCTATGGACGATCACCAGGTGGCCAATGCCGAAGCGCTGACCGAAGTGGGCGCAGCGGACATGCTGCTGGAAGCGAACGTGACGCCGAAGCTGCTGGGCGCCCTGATCGCGGCGCGGTTCTCGGACCCGGACGACCTGATGGCCCGCGCGGCGGCGGCAAAGTCTGCCGCCAAGCCAGACGCAGCAAGAGAACTTGCCAACATGGCCGAAAGGATCGCCGAGCTGTGATCCGCAACTCTGCTTTTCTGGCGCTGGGCTTTGGCCTGTTCCTCGCGATTGCCGAGATCGTGCGCAACTGGGGCAACTGGCAACCCTGGCCTTTCTGGATCGTCGACTTCGTCGCCGCGGGTTCACTGATCTGGGGCGGACTGCGCACGCTCACCCAGGGATCGTCGCGCCTGCTTTCCGCCGCCTGGGGCTTCACGGTCGGCATCTTCTGGATGTCATTCTTTTCGCATACCGAAGCGCTGAACTCCGGCACGGAGCGCACTTATGCGAGCGGATCGGTCAACGAAGGTGTATTGACGCTGATCATCGGCATAATGTTGCTGGCAGCAATTGCCGCTCTTTTCATGTCGCTGACACGCCGGACCATCTAGGAGCGAGACCAGAATGACCGCCCCCACACCTTTCTCAGTCGGCCCGGCGCATATTGTCGGCATCGGCGGTATCGGCATGTCCGGCATCGCGGACGTGATGCTGACCATGGGTTATCAGGTTCAGGGCTCGGACGTCGCCGACAGTGCGAACGTGGAGCGGCTGCGCGCGCGCGGTGTGAAAGTTTTCATCGGGCACAAGCCGGAGAACGTGACTGGCGCCGGAACCGTAATCATCTCGTCGGCGATCAAGCGCGACAATCCGGAAGTGCAGGCCGCGCGGGCGGCCGGCATCCCCGTTGTGCGCCGCGCCAACATGCTCGCCGAGATTACACGGCTCAAATATACGGTCTGCATTGCCGGCACGCATGGCAAGACGACCACAACCTCGCTGGTGGCCTGCCTGCTGGACGGGGCAGGGATCGACCCGACCGTGATCAATGGCGGCATCATCCATGCCTACGGCTCAAACTACAAGGCGGGCGAGAGTGACTGGATGGTTGTGGAAAGCGACGAAAGCGACGGCACCTTTGCCAAGCTGTCGCCGACCTGCGCCGTCGTCACCAACATCGATGCCGAACACATGGACCATTACGCCACCATGGACCGCCTCAGGGAGGCCTTCGACACTTTCGTCGAGAACCTGCCATTCTATGGATTCGCGGTTCTGTGCACGGATCATCCGGAAGTGCAGGCACTTGCCGCGCGCGTGACCGACCGGCGTCGCATCACCTATGGGTTCAACCTGCAGGCCGATGTGCGGGCAACCAATCTGCGCACCGACCTCAACGGCGCACATTTCGATGTCGAGATACGCCGCCCCGCCGGCGCTCCGAAGGTGATCCGCGATTTCACCCTCCCGATGGCAGGCGAACACAATGTTCAGAACACGCTGGCGGCGATCGCCGTTGCGCTGGAGCTGGGCGCGACTGACGATCAGATGCGCACCGCGCTCGCCAAATTCGGCGGCGTCAAACGGCGATTCACCCAGGTCGGCGACTGGACACCGGTCGCGGGCAAGCCCTCCGTGAAGGTGATCGACGATTACGGCCACCACCCGGTCGAGATTGCTGCCGTGCTGAAAGCCGCCCGTTCGATGCTGGGGAAGGGCACGCTGATCGCCGTCTGCCAGCCGCACCGCTATTCGCGGCTGCATGACCTGTTCGAGGAGTTCTCTACCTGCTTTGATGCGGCCGACCATGTGCTGGTTGCGCCGGTCTACGAAGCGGGTGAGACGCCGATCCCGGGTGTGACGAGCGAGGCGCTGGTCAATTCAATCCGCCGGCATGGGCACAAGAGCGCCGAAGCGCTGAGCAGCCTGACCGTGCTTCCAGAGAAAGTCCGTGCGCTTGCCGTGCCCGGCGCGATGGTGGTCTGCCTCGGGGCAGGGGACATCACGAAGTACGCGGGCGAGCTTGCGGCAAAACTGAAGGGCTGACGCCGGGTCACCGCTCAAGACCGCTTCCCCTTTCACCGCGAACAGATAGTCTTCGCAGCGATAAGCGCAGAGACGTGCGCCGGGAGGATTTCTGATGGCGCAAGTTGTGCTCGATGCGCCTGCGGTTTCAACGCGACCTGACGTGGATGGCGGCCCGTTCGGAGTAAAGGGCCTCGCCTGGGCCATCTTCGAGGGCGCCCGTAATCCCTATTACAACCTCATCGTCATTTATATTTTTGCGCCATATTTCGCGTCCGTGCTTGCAGGCGGGGGCGCCGACGCGCTCAGCTTGTCCGGCCTGACCATAACAATCGCGGGTATCGTCACGGCGCTCACTGCGCCGTTTCTGGGCGTCATCGCCGACAAGGCAGGGCGCCGCAAACCGCCCCTGATGTTCTTCATCGGGCTACTGGCCTTATGTTCGCTTGCGCTCTGGTGGGCGCGCCCGGAAGGCCCCTTCACCATGTGGCCGACGATGGCGATCCTTGCGGTTGCCTATTGCTGCTACGGATACTCGGAAGTGCTGCACAACGCGATGCTGCCCTCCGCTGGCCGGCCAAGCGCGCTACCCTATATTTCAGGTCTGGGCCTTTCGACGGGCAATCTCCTGAGTGTCGGCATCCTGTTCTTTTTCCTGTTCGGTCTGCTGCTGCCGGGCACGGGACTGCCCTTTGCGGCAGACCAGCAGCTCATTGCGCTCGACCGGGAAACTAACGCGCCGCAACGCTTTGCGGGGCCGTTTGTCGCCGTCTGGATGATCGTCCTGATCATACCTTTTTTCCTGTTCATGCCGGACGGCGCCCCCGGCGGCCTTTCCTGGAAGCGGGCGGCGGCCGATGTCTTTCTCGGTGAACCGGTCGGCGGTGAAAAACGCCACTCCGTGTTCGAACGCGCGCGCGTATTCAGGAACTATCTTGCGGGCCTCTTCAAGGAACACCCGCAGACTATGCGCTTCCTGATCGCGCGGACAATCTATGCGGACGCTATGTCAGCGCTGCTTACCCTCGGCGCGGTCTTTGCCAGCACATTCCTCGGCTGGTCTGGCGTCGAAATCCTGTTCTACGGCATCACGGGCGTTCTGTTCGGCGCCGTCGGCGGTTTCGTGGGCGGTTATCTCGACCGGTTCCTCGGACCGAAAATGGCCCTCGTCTGGGAAATTTCCGCGCTTGTCATCCTCCTGCTCGTCCAGCTTTCGATCACGCCGGACTCCTTGCTATTCGGGTTGATCCCGAGCGGCGAGCCCGTGTGGGGAAGCCCATTCTTCGACACGCTGTCGGATATCGTCTACTTCTTATTCGTGATCCCGGTGGCCATCGCCGTGGTCGCGTCGATTTCGTCCAGCCGATACATGCTGGTGCACATCGCGCCCCGAGAGCGGATCGGCGAGTTCTTCGGGTTGTATGCGATTGCCGGCACAGTGACCGTCTGGATGGGCCCTGGGATCGTCAGCCTGCTGACATGGATCACCGGAAACCAGCGCATCGGCATGGGGGGTA
>NZ_JBBEBT010000032.1:0-7932 GCF_040882205.1 Hyphomonas sp. | reverse complement strand
AGCAATGGGACACGGAGAAGCCTCTGATGAGGCCCCGGTGGCCCATCCCGATCAAACACCTGCCCTTCAGCCTGCTGAATAAGGAGCCCTGACATGGCTTTCATGAAACGCCACGAAACGATTGAGCGCCACTCACTTCTCCTCACTGTCGGCATACTGATCGTTGTCTCCATCGGCGGCCTGGTTGAGATCGCCCCGCTGTTCTACCTCGAGAACACGATCGAGAAAGTGAAGGGCATGCGCCCCTACACACCGCTCGAACTCAAGGGCCGCAACATCTACATCCGGGAGGGCTGCTATGTTTGCCACTCACAGATGGTGCGCCCCTTGCGTGACGAAGTGGAGCGGTATGGGCACTATTCGCTTGCTGCAGAAAGCATGTACGACCATCCCTTCCAATGGGGGTCCAAGCGGACCGGGCCAGACCTCGCCCGTGTCGGCGGAAAGTATTCCGATGCCTGGCATCTCGACCACCTGATCGAACCCAGATCAGTCGTGCCAGACTCGATCATGCCGCCCTATGCCTTTCTCGCGAAGAAAAAGCTGCAGTTCGAAGACATCGGAGATGACCTCAAGGCGCTTCGGCTCGCCGGCGTCCCCTATACAGACGATATGATCGCTAACGCCAGGGCCGACCTTGTGGCCCAGGCATCACCCGATACCGACTATGATGCCGAAGATGCGCTCATTGCGCGTTACGAAGCGGCGGCGGAGCGCGAAGGCACATTGCGGATCGCGGATTTTGACCTGAACCAGTCTCAAATCACCGAGATGGATGCCCTGATCGCTTACCTCCAGATGACAGGGACGCTGGTCGATTTCTCGACCTATGAAGCCAACGACCTCAGCAACCGGCGCTAGGGAGAAAACCATGTACGAAACGCTCTCAAGCTTTGCGCAGACGTGGGGCCTCGGCCTGTTTGTCCTAATGTTCCTCGTCGCGCTCATCTACGCTCTCTGGCCTGGCAACAGCGACACATTCCGCAACGCTGCGCACCAACCTCTCGTCGACAAGGAACCCTCCGATGACTGACGACAAGCCTGAAGTTGACCAGGTCTCCGGTGTCGAGACGACGGGCCATACCTGGGACGGCATCAAGGAACTCAACAATCCGCTGCCTCGCTGGTGGCTCTACATATTCTACGCAACGGTGGTCTGGGCGGTCGTCTACATGATCTTCATGCCCGCCATTCCAGCCCTGCCGGGAATGGGCATGACCAATACGCCCGGCCTGCGCGGACACTCTGACCGCGCGCTCGTTGCCGAGGAAGTAAGCAAGCTCAATGTCCAAAGGGCTGCCGGTTCGGCGCAATTGCTGGACGCGTCACTTCAGCAGATCGAAACGGACATGAACCTCCAGCAGTTCGCGCTCGCGATGGGCGAGAGCGCCTTTGGCGACAATTGCGCGACCTGTCACGGGGCCGGCGGCCGCGGCGCAAAGGGCTATCCGATGCTCGCCGATGACATCTGGCTCTGGGATGGGACCCTTGACGGGATCGAGACAACGCTTCGCCACGGCATCCGGCATATGGAAGACCCGGATACGCGGCTGAGCGCGATGCCGGCCTTCGGCCGGGACGGGCTGCTGACCGCCCCGGAAATCGACGACCTCGTCCAGTATGTCGTAAAGGCCTCCGGGCGGGACGCGAATATGGCCGCCGTCAACCGCGCGGCACCAGTCTTTGCCCAGCAATGCGTCTCCTGTCACGGCGCCGACGCCAAGGGTAACCGCACCCTCGGCGCACCGAACCTGACCGACGGCGAATGGTTGTTCGGAGGTGAACCCCGCGACATCCAGCAGTCCATCTACAATGCCCGCAATGCGCATATGCCCGCTTGGCAGGGCCGGCTTGATGACGCGACGATCAAGGCCCTTGCCGTCTACGTTCACTCCCTTGGCGGGGGCGAAAAGTGACAAAGGTCACGCTGATCTCTTCGGGGGACACAGAGGCGCCGAGACCGGAGCGTCCGGACACTCTCTATGAGAAGCGCAATCAGATCTATCCCAAGCTGGCCCACGGCAAGTTTCGGCTGGTGAAATGGATCGTGATGGCCGCCACCCTCAGCGTCTACTACCTGATACCCTGGATCCGCTGGCCGCGTGGTGATGGCATCCCGGACCAGGCTGTTCTGGCTGATTTCGATGGAGAGAAATTCTACTTCTTCTTTCTGGAGATCTGGCCGCAGGAGATTTATTTCCTCGGCGGGCTGATCATTCTCGCAGCCCTCAGCCTGTTCCTCGTGACATCGCTGTTCGGGCGGGTGTGGTGCGGATACACCTGCCCCCAAACAGTCTGGACCGATCTCTACATCTGGGTTGAACGTGCTTTCGAAGGCGACCGCGCAGCGCGGATGCGCCTCGACAAGGCGCCGATGAGCTTCAACAAGGCGTGGCGCAAAGGCAGCAAGCACGCCGTCTGGCTCCTGATCGCATTCCTGACGGGCGGCGCCTTCATTCTCTACTGGCATGACGCACCGACCATTGCCCGCACCTGGTTTACCGGCGAAGCTCCGCTCACTGCCTATTTTTTCGCGGGCATCCTCACCTTCACAACGTATATGCTCGCCGGAACGATGCGCGAACAGGTCTGCACCTATCTGTGCCCCTGGCCCCGCATCCAGGGCGCACTTACCGATGAGCATGCACTCAACGTCACCTACCGGTATGACCGCGGGGAACCGCGCGCGCCTCACCGCAAGGACGAAAGCTGGGAAGGCCGCGGTGACTGCATCGACTGCAAACAGTGTGTGCAGGTCTGCCCCATGGGGATCGACATTCGCGACGGCGCCCAGCTCGAGTGCATCCACTGCGCTCTTTGCATTGATGCTTGTGACGACATCATGCGCAAGGTCGGCCGCCCGACCGGACTGATAGCCTATGACACCGACAGGGCTGTAAGTCTTCGGGCCACAGGGGCCAAGCCTCACTACACGCTGGTCCGCACCCGGACGGTACTTTACGCAGTTATGATCAGCCTGATAAGTGCGCTCATCCTGTGGGGCTATGCGGCGAAGTCGACTTACGAGTTCAACGTGCTGAAAGATCGTTCGCCGCCATTCATCCGGCTTTCCGATGGCCGCATTCGCAATGGGTACACATTGAAACTGGTCAACAAGTCGACGACGACGCAGGCAGTCGAAGTCAAGGTCACGGGTCTTGGCGATGCCGAGTTCGAGATTATCGGAGTTGGAACAGCGACTGCCGCGGGAAGCCTCAGGCTGACATCGGAAGCTCACGGTGTGGATCGTTACCGGCTACTGGTCACAGTTCCGGCAGGCGACACGGCGGACCGCGACAGTCTCGTCGTTGAGATCAAGGATACCGACACCGGCGAAAAGGTTTCTGCCGGCGCTCCGTTCAGCAGAGGAGACCGCTGATGTCTGTCCATAGCGCTTCACCGGAAGTTCACGGCGCAAAGGGCCAGCTCAAAGCCTGGCATGCCCTTGCCTGGTTCCTCGGCTTCTTCGGTTTCATGTTCGTCGTGAACGGCATCTTCCTTTGGACGGCAATCACGACCTTCCCCGGCGAGGATGTCGAGAAGTCCTACCTGACAGGCCTCGACTACAATCAGGAAATCTCACGGCGTGATCGTCAGACGAACGAAGGCTGGAATGCCGAGATCGGACTGGTGGCCGCGGCCTCACAGCTGGAAATCCGTATCCGGATGACCAGACGGGACGGATCGGCCCTGCCAGCCTCGGCCACGACCTTATTGATGCGCCACCCAGCCGACCGGGCGCTCGATCGAACCCTGGAACTCGTGCCTCAGGGCGGTGGAGAATATTCTGCTCCGGTGACAGGTCTTGCGCCCGGAACCTGGACCGTTCAGCTGACCGCTGATGTCGACCCGCAGACAGAAGGCAGCGAATTCAAAGCCGTGCGGGACCTGCGGGTCCCATGAACACCCTCGCAGCTGATCCCGTCGGCTGCCCGGGTGGCCCGGCGCCGCCGAGCCACACCGATGCTGGCGATCCAGCCCCCTTCGTGCGCCGCGTGGGCAAGGAAAACCGGCTCTCGCTATCGGTTCGCGGGGCGAAGTGCGGGGCATGTCTGTCGCGCATAGAGAGCGCTGTAGCGGCTTTGCCGGGCGTGACCAGTGCGCGGTTGAACCTGTCGTCCGGCCGGCTGGATGTGAGCTGGTCTGGTGAATTGCCCGCTGTGCGCATATCCGACGCGGTCGCCAGTATCGGATACGGCGCCGCGCCGCTCGGCACGAATGCCAGCGACACCGCGCACAAGAAGGAAGAGCAATCACTGCTTCTGGCAATGGGTGTGGCTGGCTTTGCGACCGCCAACATCATGCTTCTGTCAGTGTCCGTCTGGGGCGGGCACGGCGAAATGGGCGAAGCGACCCGGCAAGGTCTGCACGCAGTCTCCGGCATCATTGCCCTGCCGACTTTGCTCTTCTCCGGCCGCCCGTTCTTCAGCTCTGCATGGAGTGTCCTGCAGCGCCGGCAAACAAACATGGACGTGCCGATCTCGCTGGCGCTCGTTCTTGCCTTCAGCGTCAGCGTCACCGAAACCATCCGCGGCGGCGAACACGCCTATTTTGACGCCGCGTGCATGCTGCTTTTCTTCCTTCTCATCGGCCGGTTCCTGGACGCCCGCGTGCGGCGGCGCGCTTACTCGGCCGCGCGCGATCTGGCGGCGTTAGCCAGCCGGACAGTCACGCGCATAAGCGAAGGTGGCACCTATGCGTCCGTTCGCTCCGAGGAAATCCTCCCTGGCGACCGCATACTCCTCGCGCCGGGAGAACGCGCCGTGGTCAACATGCTGATCGAGACCGGCGCTTCAGAAGTCGACGAAAGTCTGGTCACGGGTGAAAGCCTCCCGCGCTTTTCCGAGCCGGGCATGCACTTGATGGCCGGTTCAATCAACCTGTCCCAACCACTCACAGGCAAGGCGACCGCGGCCTCCTCCGACTCCCTCCTGTCTGACATCAGCCGTATGCTGGAAGCGGGCGAGCAGAAGCGCTCCGCCTATCGCCGTATCGCCGACCGGGCCGTCTCCCTCTATGTGCCAGTGGTACATTCGACAGCGTTGCTGACCTTCCTCGGCTGGTGGCTTTCGGGTCTCGGCCTGCGCGAATCCATCCTGATCGCCGTTTCCACCCTGATCATCACCTGCCCCTGCGCGCTCGCGCTCGCAGCACCTGTCGTTCAGGTCGTGGCGGCAGGACGTCTTTTCCGCGGCGGAGCGTATCTCAAATCCGGAGATGCACTCGAACGCATTGCCGCATGCGACCACATCATCTTTGATAAGACCGGAACGCTGACGCTGGGCACACCCCGCCTGCTTGCCGAGAACCTCCCGGCCGGCCTCATTGATCACGCGGCGCAATTGGCCAGGGCCAGTCGTCATCCGCTGTCGCGAGCGCTCACGATTGCCGCAGGGCCGGGGCCGATCGCCGCAAAGGTCCAGGAACACCCGGGGCTCGGTCTCGAAGGCAACGTCAACGGAACCGGCTGCCGCCTCGGTTCGGCGCAATGGGCGGGCGCCAACGCAACCGGACACAAAGGCGCGACCCTGTTCTTTGCGCGCGGCAACGATGTGCCTGTAGAACTTCGTTTCGAGGACGACCTACAGTCGGACGCAGCCAGCACAATCGCACGGCTGCGTAAACTTGGCCTCGGCGTCGAGATCGTGTCTGGTGACCGCGCGGAGGCGGTCGCCGAGGTCGCGCGCTCACTTGGTGTGCCGCAATGGACAGCCGCTGCGAGTCCGCAGGAAAAGGTCCAACGGCTGGAGCAGTTGCAAACTGAAGGCAGGCAGGTCTTGATGGTCGGCGACGGCCTCAACGACGCTGGCGCCCTGGCCCTGGCACATGCGTCGGCAGCGCCGGGCGGAGCGCTGGATATCAGCCAATCTGCTTCGGACGCTGTCTATTCCGGCGGACTTGCCGCCTTGCCGCTGCTTGTTCGCACCGCCAGAAAGGCACGCTTGGTGATGTTACAGAACTTTGCATTTGCAGCAGCCTACAATCTCGTCGCCGTGCCGATCGCCGTACTCGGCCATGCAACACCGCTAGTGGCGGCAATTGCCATGTCCGGCTCATCCATTATCGTGTGCCTCAATGCCCTCAGGCTTAACATTGCTGCGGAGAAACCTGCATGAGCGGCCTCGTCTTGCTGATACCGGTAGCGCTTGCGATGGGCTTCGCCGGCCTCGCCGCATTCATCTGGGCCGTAAGGGCTGGGCAGTTTGACGACCCGGACGGCGCGGCGACAAGGATCCTGATTTCACCAGATCTTCCTTTGGCGGAAAAACCCGACTGAGATCAGGCGGCAGCGATCGACGCACCGCCGGACGTCAACGGCGCCACTTCCGCGCGGTTTCGGCCATTTTGTTTGGCGCCCCAGATTGGCGTGTCCGCGCGCTCCAGCGCTGGCAGGATGTCGATATCGGCAAATCCTGGCTCGCTTATTCCGGCACTGATCGTGATGCTGAATATACCCGCCTTGCCGGCAAAGGACAGCGCGCCGATCGCATCTTGAAGACGATGGGCAGGGATTGTCGCCCGCCAAGGCTCGGTTTCAGTCAGCACGGGCGCAAACGCCTCGCCGCCAGGGCGCCCGAGAAGGTCTTCATCCCGGATCGTCTTGGTGACCCACCGAACAAGCCGCGTCAGCACCTCATCGCCCACACCATGCCCGTGAACGGCGTTCACGGGCATGGTGTGGCAATGTAGAGCATTATGGTTGTGAGCGGCTTTGGTATGACGGCTGGCGCGCAGTACTTCCCGCTCGGCAAAACGAGGGACTTCCCGGCGGTTGAGCGCTTTGGTGAGCGGATCGGTCATCGCCATGTCGCACAGATCGCACTTGTCATGCCCGGCCCCGATCAGATCACGCAAGGCACTCGGCGGCGACCCCGACGGCGCCAACCTGTCGCTCTGCGCAACGCTCCGGATGCGGGACCGCGGCGAGGCGCTCCCGGCGGGCCTGATACTCAGCTACGCTGCCCTTGGTACCGAACCTCGCCCGTCCCACAACCGGTATGTTGGCCCACCCTACATGCCAGGCGCTGACGAAATGGCCGCGTTCAGGATGCACTCCCTGGGTGCGGCCTCTGCGGAAAATCCATACGCGCGCCCACTGCTTGCCAATCTGGCAGGCCTGCCGCCCATCCATCTCTGCATCGCCGAGTGCGACATCCTGCCCGACGAGAACCTCAAACTCGCAGGGCGTCTCGTCAGCGCCGGTGTCGAAGTATCGTCGACTGTTTATCCGGGTGACACGCACAGCTTCCTGGAAGCCGTCAGCGTGGCCGATTGCGCAGATCGCGTCTTGCAGGACGCGTCCGACTGGGTGTCACGGATCTTCGCGGCCTGGCGTGGTTACTGGCATTGCCTACCGCCCTGGCCCCGGCACGGTTGCGCAAGGCGCTCCGTACATTGCACCCTGGTCGACGCAGAAAAATTCCCAGGCGCCGGGCGCCTTCGGCTTGTCCCCTACATTGTCACCCACATAAGCCACGATCTCCACGTCCTCGAACCCCTGCACCGCCAAGATCGCCGGCACGAGCGCGAACCGCGCATCCTTTTCGCCTGGCGCCGTCGGATAGGCGCGCGTCAACAGGACGCGAAAATCCTCACCCCGGTGCAGGCCGATGGCGGAAAGATTCTTTTCAGTGGCAAGCTGCTCGGTATCGGTCCGGTTGGTGACGAACGCAACGTGCCCGCCGGCGGCGTTGACGGCATCAATGAACTCGTCCGCTCCCGGAACAAGCGTCGCCTGCTCTTCCTGCGTCCAGGCATGCCAGCTCTCAGGCGTATATCCTTCGCCGAGAGCTTCCCGGGAAATCTGGTAGTCGACGTTGCTGAGCACTGTTTCGTCGAGATCAAGCACAACCGCCCAGCTTTTCTCCGGGCGGCTGGCGGCAATCGTTCCGGCATAGGCGGTTGCTTCGGCAAACACTTCCCTGGCCTCTT
>NZ_JBBEBT010000031.1:0-7942 GCF_040882205.1 Hyphomonas sp. | reverse complement strand
GCGATTCGCGAAGGCGAATCGCGCGAACTCGTCTGGTTTCTCGAGCATCCGCCCCTCTACACCGCCGGCACTTCGGCCAAGCCCGCTGACCTGAAAGACCCCGCCCGCTTCCCGGTTTTCGACGCGGGGCGCGGCGGTCAGTACACCTATCACGGTCCCGGCCAGCGCGTGGCCTACCTGATGCTCGACGTCGGCGCCCGCGGCCGCGACGTGCGCGCCTTTGTAGCCAGCCTTGAAGCCTGGATCATCCGGGCGCTGGCCGCCTTCAATGTGGATGCCGGCGTGCGCGAGGGCCGTGTCGGCGTCTGGGTGGACCGGACCGCGCCCGGCGGCCCGCTGCGCGAGGACAAGATCGCCGCCATCGGCGTGCGCCTAAAACGCTGGGTCAGCCTGCACGGCATCTCGCTGAACGTGGAGCCGGACCTCGCCCACTTCTCCGGCATCACGCCATGCGGCATCGAGGACGAGCGCTACGGCGTCACCAGCCTCGCCGGCCTCGGCCGCGTGATGACGATGGAAGAAGCCGACATGGCCTTGAAGGACGCCTTCGAGGCGGTGTTCTCCAGCAGGCTGGTGCGGGTCGCAGCGCCAGAGCTGAACGCGCCGGCTTAGGCTTCTAATCCCCGGCCAAAATTTCCTCTGGGGTCAGATCGCTGCCGGTACGAATGCGCCCCTCGCCGCCATTCGGCAGGCGCGCCACCCAGAGCAGCGACCAGATCATCACACCAAACGAGGTGAGCCACCAGACCGGCAGGCCCATCCCCATGCCGGCGGCCACGGCGGCCTGGCGTTCGCTTTGCGGCGGGCCAGGCGGGCCGCGCCGCTGCCTCTGCTTCCTTGCGCCGGTCTTGGCGGGCGCTTCGCTGTTGGCCTCGCCTTTCTTGGTTTCCGATTCCACCTTGGCGGCCGGCGGCGCGTTCAGCTGCCGGTGCTGCGCCGCGCCCATGCTGGTGCCGGCGGTATAGGCCGCCAGCCCGAGGATCATCGGCACAAGGACGATCACCGCCAGCCAGGCCGGCCGCTTTGCATCGGCGAGGCGCCGAGAATGACCCACGAAGGATGTGTATTCGGTCAATAGCGTGAACAGCGCAAACGGCACCAGCAGCGCCGGCACAGTGAATATAAACAGGTTCACCGGCGCGTTCCAGGCGTCCGACTTCATACCCGCGATGCCAACCACAAAGGCCGTGAATGCGGGCACCGCATACAGCAGCAGGCGCCCCATGAAACTGAACGTCCAGGCCCGGGTGAAATGCAGCTTGGGCGAACCGCCCAGCGGGTTCAGCAATGTCTGCACCCAGTTCATCTCGCCCGGTGCATCGCGCGCATCGCGGATCCAGGGACGACGCGGGTCAATCTCGCCGGTGGTCATGTTCATGGGCCGGTCGCCTTCTGCTTGGGTCAGGAAAAATCACCCGCACGCACATCGAGCGTGGGCGGGCCGTGACGGTTGGTCTTCGGGTCAGAGCGCATGCGGTAGGCCGCAAAGCCGGTAAAGGCGCTGCTGATCAGCAGGGTTGCCACCGAGGTCACTGCCGACAGACGCGCATATTCCGCCCCCCGCGCAGTCAGCGCTTCGAGGAAGGCATTGAGGCCGTCTGCCTCCATGACCTTCTGGAGGTCGGCCTGCATCTCATAGGCCTGCGGCGAAAGCACTGGCAGCAGGATCGCCGACAGTATCATGCTGAGAAAGCCGGTGCCCGCCAGGAATACCAGCCACAGCCAGGCGCTGAGCCCCGCATCATGCAGCCGCTTGCCGAACAGGCACACATACGGGAACACGACGGCATATTGCAGGATACCGAGGCCGGGTGAGACCACCGCCGCCAGAACGGTGATAACCATGAAGATGGCGGTCAGCACCACCAGGGCGCGCGCAAACGGCCTCGGGGAAAGGCGGCCCTGCGGCTCGAGGAACAGGAAGCGGTAGTCCATGGGACGGGGGTCGTTTCCTTGCAGTGGCCGGGCCGGGATCATACGCGCCCATATCCATAAACGATAAGGATGCGCAACAAAAAAGAGCCGGGCAGCGTGCCCGGCTCTTCCTGTTACACGGGTTATGCCCCGGGTTAAACGAAGACGTCAGCCGAACCGGCCGGATTTTTCGGGTCCGGGCCATATTTGTTGGCGCCGACCGTGCCGGGAATACAGGCGATCACGATCTGGGCGATCGAGGCCAGCAGGTTGATCAGCGGCACGAAGCCCAGCACCAGGAGGCCGAGATAGATCCAGCCCGTCTGGTTGATGTCATGCAGCCGGCGCACGAACAGCGCGATCGAGGGCACGATGATGCCCAGGCCATAGAGACCGAGCAGACCGACAATCACATAGCCGAGCGGGCCCATCTCGCCCGTCTCGAAATTCATTCCGCCCAGCGTCACGGCAAGCACGCCGCCCACACCGAATACGATGAGATTGAACAGCGTGACCCACCAATATTCCGAGCGGCGCGAGCGGCCCTGAAAATCGACGTATCGCGAGAAGAAAAGCTGGATGGCTTCCGGAAAAGTGACCATTGAGAGTACCCCTGATTATTATAATCTGTTGACGGATTAATTGAACGCGACACTGGCACCGGCAGGGCCGGGGCCATACTGGTTGTCATTCGGATCAGTCTTGAACAGGCCCATCACGGCGCCAACAATCCCTGTGGCAATCGCCGTGGAAAGAATGCCGGGAATGAGGCTCGCCTGCGCCATGCTTTTGGAGGCGTCCATCGCCGCGCCGAATGCCGCCGCCGGATCACCGCGCGAGGCGCGCTCGATTTCTTCCTGCATTTCGCCCTGTTGTGCCATCTGATCGATGCCGAACAGTCCGGGCAGGATCATGCTGGCAATCACCGACGCAACAATCGCCAGAACCACCATCGCAATCGTCAGCCATCCGGTCTTGCCGGCGTCATGGAAGCGTTTAACGTGCACGGCGATCCAAGGCCAGATGAACACGAGGCCGATCACGCTGAGGAACGGCGACACAAAGGCGCTGATCACGGAAAGGGCTGCGCTGATCCCGAGAAGCATCAGCACCGCGCGCCAGTAAGTCGGCTGGTCGATACGTCCGCCCGGAGAAAAAAGAAGGGTCATCATGGCTCGAGGCTCCAGGTGAGGGGGCGCCCGCCCCGCTCGTTGCTGTCCCAGTCAAAGTGGGGGGAAAGCGGGAAACCGCCCGCTGCTCCGCCCGAAAGGGCAGAATAGCAGGCCGAAACGGTTACCGGAACGTTAAGCCTGGCCGGCAGAACCCGTCAGCAGGCGGTACTTCAGGCGAATTCGACCATGATTTCATCGGCGGCGACGCTGTCACCGGCCTTCACGTTTATGGCCTTTACTTTGCCGTTTGCCGCTGCGCGGATGATGTTCTGCATCTTCATCGCCTCGACAATGCAGACCGCCTCGCCTTCCTGGACATCCTGGCCGAGCGCCACATCCATCGACACGACCAGCCCCGGCATCGGCGAAATCACCAGCTTGGAAGTGTCCGCCTTCGGCTTTTCCGGCAGGCGGGCATGCAGGTCTGCAACCATCGGCGTACAAACGAGCGCGCGCAGCGCCACGCCCCGGCTGCGGAAGAGATAGCCTTCGGTGCGGTCGGCAAATTTCACCGCAAACGGCTTGCCGTCCAGTACGCCTTCCACGAGATGCTGGCCCGGCTGCCAGGACGTCACGAGGCTGTGCGCCTTGGCGCCGTTCACGGCAATCTGCGCATCGCCGTTGCCGCCAAGGTCGATCGTCACCGGATGGTGCGCATCGCCAAGGATGACCACCCAGTCACGGCGCGGCTTTGCGGCCGCCGCTATCTTGCCGGACACCTGTCCGGCGCGGCGCGAAAAGAAAGCATGTACATAGGCCGCCGCGCTGATCAGCTGCAGCTCCTGCTCTTTCGTCGGCGCAACGCCCTGGAATCCTTCCGGGAACTGGTCCTTGATATAGGCCGTTGTGATATCGCCGGAGCGGAACCGCTTCTCGTCCATCACCGCCGCAATGAACGGGATATTGTCCTGGATGCCCTCGATATGGAACCGGTCCAGCGCCTCGCCGTGTACGTCCAGCGCAGTGTCTCTGTCCTTGCCCCAGGTCACGAGCTTGGCGATCATCGGGTCATAGAATATCGAGATCTCGTCGCCTTCGCGCACGCCTGAGTCCATGCGCACTTCACCCTTGCCGAGCTTACCTTCCGCAGGCGGATGGAAGCGTTTGAGGCGGCCAATTGAAGGCAGGAAGTTCCTGTACGGATCTTCCGCATACACACGGCTTTCCACCGCCCAGCCATTGATCTTGATATCAGACTGTTTCAGTTTCAGCTTCTCGCCGTAAGCGGAGCGGATCATCTGCTCGACAAGATCCACGCCGGTGATCATCTCGGTCACCGGATGCTCAACCTGCAGGCGGGTATTCATTTCGAGGAAGTAGAAGCCCTTGTCCTTGCCGGACGCGACAAACTCCACCGTGCCCGCACTGTCATAATTCACGGCCTTGGCCAGCGCCACGGCCTGCTCGCCCATCTTCTTGCGCGTCTCCGGATCGAGCAGAGGCGAGGGCGCTTCCTCGATGACCTTCTGGTTACGCCGCTGGATCGAGCATTCCCGCTCATTCAGCCACAGGCAGTTGCCGTGCTTGTCGCCCAGTACCTGGATTTCGATATGGCGCGGCTCGAGGATGAACTTCTCGATGAAGACGCGGTCGTCGCCGAACGAGGCCTTCGCCTCGGCCTTCACCGCCGGGAAGCCTTCCTCGACTTCCTTGTCATTCGCCGCAACCCGGATGCCCTTGCCGCCGCCTCCGGCCGAGGCCTTGATCATCACCGGATAGCCGATCTGCCTGGAGATCTTGATGGCTTCCCTGATGTCTTCGATCAGGCCCATATGGCCCGGCACCGTCGAGACGCCGGCTTCGGCCGCCAGCTTCTTTGAGGAAATCTTGTCGCCCATCGAATCGATGGCAAAGGCATTCGGGCCGATCCAGCCGATCCCCTCCTCTTCCAGCCTCTTTGCAAACGCTGCGTTCTCGGACAGGAAGCCGAAGCCCGGATGGATCGCCTCGGCGCCGGTCTGGCGGACCGCGTCAATGATCTTGTCGGCCACGAGGTAGGACTGCGCCGCCGGCGAGCCGCCGATATGCACGGCCTCATCCGCCATCTCGACCGCCATCGAGCCCGCATCGGCGTCGGAATAGACCACCACGGTCTTGATCCCCATGCGCCGGCACGTCTTGATGACGCGAACGGCAATCTCACCGCGGTTGGCAATCAAAATCTTGCTGAACATGCGCCCGGACGCCCTTCAAACTGCAAAAAACATGCCGAGTTAAGCCGCGCGCCGCGCCTTGTCCATGCTTACCTGTACGGCAAGATAGCGCGCCCCGCTCAGGCCGCTGCCGCCCGCCGAGGCGCACCCATACGAGCCAGATCAGCATCAGCCCAACCGGCAGGAAGGCCTCCACGACGGGAAAGGCCGACACCGCAAAACCCCGGGCAAAACCCCGGGCAAAACCTCGGGCAAAACCTTGAGCAGAACCTGCCTCTGCCCGAGGACAAACGGCCCCGCCGCAGTGAACAGCGAGAAGCACACCCGCCAGGGGTGGCGCGCCGCCCGCGCTGGCCCCCGAAATTTCCCGCCGCAGCAGCACGTTCAACTCGCCGCCAGCCCGGACGCCTGGGCCGGCATGTCCCCGGACACGGGCCAGGCTATACGGGCGCCAGAGGACGGTCCCCGGATTTTGCTTGACGCAACCCGCCCAAATATGTTAGTGAACGCTCACTAATAGGAGGAATACCCCCGTGTCCGTCATCCGTCTCGACCTTTCCGCCCTGCTCAAGGCCGGCAGCCTGACCGAAGCCGAAACGGCCCGGCTCACGGCCCTCGCCCTGCCGGACAAGCGCGGCAACCTCCTCGTCAATGTCCTCCTGATCTTCGGTGCCCTCGCCGTCTCCGCCGCCGCCATCGCGCTTGTCCCGAATGCCTCGACCGGCCTCACGCTTGCCCTCGCCGCCCTCGCCGGGGCCGAAGCCCTGCGCCGCCTCGCGCCGGGCGAAGCCTTCGGCGTCCTCTCGGCCGGCCTCGCCCTGATGGGCACGCTCGGCCTCGCCGGATGGATCGCCTGGCAGTTCGGCGATGCGCCCTCCGCCACCACAACCGCGCTGCTGATCACCGCCGTGCTGACCGGCGGCGCCGCCTGGTTCCGCTCCGCTTTCCTCGCCGCGCTCGCCGTCGTCGCCCTCGGCGCCGTCTTCGGGACGGGCACCGGCTACTGGCATGCCTCCTACGCGCTCTTCGCCGGGGAGCCAGTCATCTCCATTGCCGTCTTCGGCGCCCTCGCCGCCCTCTTCTACCGCGCGCGCAGCGCCGCCGGGGAGGCCTGGGCCCTGCTGCTCACGGTCGCCGCGCGCACAGCCATGTTCCTCGTCCACTTCGCCTTCTGGGTCGGCTCACTCTGGGGCGACGTGCTGGGCGATGCCGGGTGGAGCCAGTCGCGCTATGCAGACTATGGCGCCTACGAGGCCTGGGAGAAAACCGCGATCACGCTGCCGGAATGGCCCTTCTCCCTCGGCTGGGCCGCGCTCTGCCTGGCGCTTGCCCTGCGCACCCGGCGCGGCGGCTTCCTCTCGGTCAGCGCGCTCGTCTTCCTCGCCATCCATGCCTACACGCAATATTTCGAAGTCCTCGGCGCCGAGCCTGCCGCCCTGCTCTTTGCCGGTCTCACGCTGGTCGGCCTCGCCGTCGCCATCACCTGGCTGCTGCGCCGGGAACGCCTGGTGCCGGGCTCAGCCGAAAATGCTCCGTCTTCGGAGTAAATCCCCCCGGCCAACCGGCCCCGGTGGACAGGACACGACCCGCCGGGATACGAAGGCAGCCAGACAAAACAGAAAAACCCCGGGAGCAGAAACATGAACCAGCCCAAGGACCTCGAAGGCCGCAGCGCCCTCGTCACCGGATCGGCCACCGGCCTCGGCCGCTCGATCGCGCTCCGTCTCGCCGAGCGCGGTGCCAGCGTCATCATCAACTGCACCAAGTCAGTTGCGGACGGCGAGGCGACCGTCGCCGATTGCCAGAAAGCCGGCGCCCAGGCCCGCCTCATCCAGGCTGATGTCTCTACCGAGGAAGGCTGCGCGAAACTCGCCGAAGCCGCCGCCCAGTCCGGCCGGCTCGACATCCTCGTCAACAATGCCGGCATCACCAAGCATGCGCGCGACCATTCGGACCTCGACGCGCTGACGCGCGAGGATTTCCTGCACACTTATGCGGTGAACGTCGCCGGCCCCTTCCTGATGATGCAAAAAGTGAAGCCCCTCCTCGTCGAAGCCCACCGCCAGACCGGGCGCGCTTCGGCTGTCCTCAACGTCTCCTCCATCGCCGGCGTCACCGGCATCGGCTCCTCGGTCGCCTATGCCGCCACCAAGGGCGCGCTCAACACGATGACCCTCAGCCTCGCCCGGGCCCTGGCCCCGGCGATCCGCGTCAACGCCGTCTGCCCCGGTTTCATCGGCACCCGCTGGTTCAAGGACGAGATGAGCGCCGAGCAATACGCAAAGATGGAGGCCGGCGTCGCCGCTTCGGTCCCGCTGCATGTCGCCAGCGGCCCGGACGATATCGCCGACGCGGCGGTCTTCTTCCTCACCGATGCCTCCCGGCACGTGACCGGCGAAACCCTGATGGTCGACGCCGGCATGCACCTCGGTTATGCGCCGATGGTAGCCCGCTAGGGGCTGAACCTGTTGCGAATCCGCCACATAAGTGTGGATTCGCTGCATCGCACAAAGCTGAGGCAGGGGGCGCATCCCCTGCCCAAAACCCCGGCGAACCCCCATTCGCGCCCGCCTTTACCCCACGTTTGCCATCGAAATTTCTGTCACCCCCCTGCAGGTTTGGATTCGGCGCTCGATCAGGAGCGTGATGACAGAAGCGAGTTTCCTCCAAATGAAGAATAAATTCTCACGGGCCAGTCTGCTC
>NZ_JBBEBT010000030.1:0-1372 GCF_040882205.1 Hyphomonas sp. | reverse complement strand
CGCGCGCTGCGCGGCGATGCTGAGGCCAACGCGTTCGAGGATCGGTACGATCTCTCCCGCATCGGTATAGTTCAGCGCGATGATGCGGATATTGTCTCGCTGGGGCTCGGTGGAATCGAGTTGCAAGGCAACGGCGCGGGCCTTGGCAACGGTGGCCGGATCGCCGCGCAAGAGCACGGCGTTGCTGGTTTCCGAGGCGACGGCGAGGAAACGGTTGCCGCCGGACTGGCTGCCCGGATCCGGCGCCGCGCCGCCCTGCAGGCGGTTCAGCACCGCTTCCATCTCCAGCGCGGGCACATTGCGCAGCGCGACCGTTTCGGTGACCGACGGATCGCGGTCGATCATCTCGATCATCCGGCGCACGCGCTGAAGGTTCGAGGCATAGTCGACAACGACCAGCGTGTTGGTGCTGGCATTCGCGGCGATCTGGCCCTGGCTGTCGAGCACCGGCTTGATCTGCTGGGCGACGTCCATCGCGTTGACATGATCAAGGCGGATGATCTCGGTGACAAAGGCATTGCCGCCCTGACCGGAAACTGGCGCCTCGGTTGCGGCAACCGTCTCCGGCACGATGCGGTAGGTGTCACGCCCGGCGGGTATTGCGGCAAAGCCCTGTACGCGCAGGGTCGTCAGGAAAACCTGGAAGACGTCCGATGTGCTCATTGGTGTCTGTGAGACGACCGATACGCGCGCCTTGCGCACGTCCGGATGCGTGATGAAGGTATAGCCGGTCAGCATCGAGACATCGGCGATCAGCGTGTTGAGCTCGACATCATCGAGTTTCAGGACATGCTTGCTCTCTGTCTCTGCAGGGGCCTGGGCGGTTGCCCATTGCGCGGCGGACAAGGCCGCCGCAGCAGCCAGAAGGATACGTTTTGTCATTGGGAAAGGCTTGCGTTGGGAGAGACGCGCAGGCGGACGATGGCGCCCTGGCGGACCACATCGAGCGCCACATCGGCGCCGCTTGTTACGGATTGGCTGATCTGTTCGGGATGCAGGCCCTCGATGGCCTCGCCGTTGACGCGCAGGATCAGGTCGCCGGACTCAAGCCCTGCGGCTTCGAAGGCGCCTGATCCGCGCGGCGCCAGGCGGTAGCCCGAGACACGGCCGCTACGCAGTTCCGGCGTCATCACGGTGTCTGCGGCGAGCGCCGACGGGGTGACGGGCTGCGGTTCGGAGGCCATGACGATTGCGCGCGGCGCAGCGGCTGGCGCATCGGGCGCCATGAAGGGCGCGCTGCGGCCAGGGTTCAGGCTCAGCACTTCCAGAGTGCCTTCGCGGCTGAGATGGGCGCCTTCGGCGGTGACGTTCACCAGCACTACGCCGGGCATCACTTCATCGCCGGGCACGAACCGCTTCTGCGCGCCGCCTG
>NZ_JBBEBT010000029.1:0-7998 GCF_040882205.1 Hyphomonas sp. | reverse complement strand
GTATCTGCGTCATCCGCGTTTCAGGGGCGCCTGCGGCGGCAAAGGCGGCTGCGGCGCCTCAGGGGCTTCGGACTTGTCACCGCGGATCACCATCACCTGCTTGCGCTTGTGGCCCTTGTCGGCCTCGCGGAATGCAGCTTTCCCGGCTTCCGTGATGCCGGGATACTTGCCGACAGCGGCGAGCGCGGGGCCTGACTTGAGATTGCCGCGGCTACCTTCCACGCAGGCGAGGCGGAACACTTCGCCCTGCGCATCGGCGCGTTCGATGATCCGCGTCTCACCTTTGTTCAGCTTGGCATCTTCCCAGCTTTCCACCAGATACTCGATCAGCTCGGCCTGGGCCTCCACCTTCGCTTCGAAGTCAGCGCCGATGCGTTCTTCCATGATCCGCTCGGTCCCTTCGCTGTTCATTTTGATCCGCTTCTCGAGCCGCTCCATCTTGTGCTCGATGGCTTTCTCGTGCGCGCCGATGGCGATCTCGCGTTCTGCCATCCTGGCTTCCAGCTTGGCAGCTTTAGCTTCGATCTCAGCTCCAAGGGCTTCGGGTTGTTCCGGCGTCATGTCTCTCGCGCTGATGACCTTGCGCTTGACGATGCGCTTGCCGTCTTCTTCCGTCACGGTTTCTTCGACCGTCTCGCCTTACATTCCGGAGTGCAGCTCACCGGGTTTCTCGCCAAGGGCGGCAAACTCTTCCCTGTCTTCGCTTTCATGCCAGGCAATGACCGGGTCCAGAACGTCGGGGCCCAGAACGTCGGGGCCCAGAACGTCGGGGCCCAGAACGTCGGGGCCGGTCGGTTCTGCCACGTCGATATCGATCTGCCGCTGAAGCTCGGCCAGTTCCGGCGGCTCCGGCGGGTACGGGATGACCCTGGCCATCGGGTCGCCCAGCAACACGATCTGCCGGTCTGTCTCTTCGCCGCTGATCCAGAGCGGTTCGGATCCGATGCGGAGTTCGTGGGCGCCGCTGTCTTCGGGTTCGGCTGCGCCAGCAACCGAGGCGGCGATACCCGCGATTAACGCGAGGGACAGAAGTTCATCCGTCAGGCGTAGACGTCCGCCATCGGCGATCAGCGCCGGACCGGGCGCGCCGGCTTCATAGTTGACGATCACGGCGCCGGGATCGCGCACCACCGTTTCGGCCTATGTGCCCGCGCCCCGGGTAATGGCGGTCAGGTCGAAGTTCAGCAGCGACACCGGCGTCTGCAGCGGCGGCAGGAACAAGCGCACCACTGCGATTGCCCAGATCAGGCAGACGACGCCCGCACCGAACTGGCGCGAGACCGTGCGGCGCAGCGTCAGCACTCCCAGGATCAGGACCGGGACCGCCAGCAGCGTCTCAAGCGCGTGGGAGAAATCTGCGTTGAGAATGGCGGGTATCATTTCTTCAGCTCCCCCAGGAGTTTCTCGAGTTCGGCAATGTCTTCAACGGTCAGGCCGCGGCTGTCGGCGAGGTGGGCGACCAGCGGCGCCGCGCGGCCTGAGAACACCCGGTCGATGAATTGTGTCGCGGCCTCGGCCTTGTATGCGTCTTCCTTGATCGCTGGATAATAAAGATAACGCCGGCCGTCCTCGGCCTTACGTAGCGCGCCTTTCTCGACCAGCCGGGCGAGGAAGGTTTTCACCGTACGGACGTTCCAGCCGCGCTCGTCGCCGAGCCCCTCGTGGACATCACTCGCCGCGAGGCCGGGATGTGCCCAGAGCACGTCCATGACCTCCAGTTCGGATGCGGAAATCTGCGTCATCTGCCACCTGTATATGACTACAGGTGTAGCCCTATTTCTGACTACAGGCGTAGTCAATAGGTCGTTTGTGAAATCCCGGTCAGGCGAGCTTGCGCAGCGCAGGGGCCGACGTGCCCTTCATTTCCCGGAATCCCTCCTGTAGGGTCTGCGCTCGTTGCGTAACCGTTTCCGGACGGGCTTGGGAGTTTGAAGCATGAGACCTGGAATTCTGGCGGCTCTGGTTCTTGCGATGCTTCCGGCGGGCTGCGAGTCGGCAGGCGCCTATGGGCCGGTTCTCGGCGGCATCCTCACCCAGCCCTCGGGCGAACTCACACTTGGTGAAATCGACGCGGGCCTGCGCGAGGCGCTTACCCTTGGCACCGCCAATGTTGCCGTACGACTTGGCCGCGAGAACGGATACTTCGGCGACCCGCGCGTACGCATCCCGCTGCCGCAAACCTATCGCAGCCTCCAGAAGACCCTCGCCGTGATCGGCGCCAGCGGGCCGCTAGACGATGTCGAGCTGCGCCTCAACCGCGCCGCTGAAGCGGCCGTGCCGGAAGCACGCAGCCTGATTGTTGGCGCCGTGCGCAGCATGACTATCGAGGACGCACTCGCCATCCTGCGCGGGGGGGGGACGGCCGCCACTGATTTCCTCCGCGCCCGGACGGAAAGCCAGCTGACGGCCTCATTCACCCCGCATGTGCGCACCGCGCTCTCACAGTCCGGCGCCTTCACTGCGCTTGAATCCTATGCCGCGAGCGCGGGTCTTGGCGGCGCAACCTCCAGCCTGCAGGCAGACCTGACGTCGCATGCCGTGGGGCTCGGGCTTGACGGCATCTTCCTCTACGTGGCGCAAGAGGAAATGAAGATCCGGGAGAATCCAGTGGCGCGCACGACCGACCTGCTCCGCAAGGTGTTTGGAGCCGCTGCCTGATGCGCCGTTTCCGCGAAGACATGAAAGCCGGCGGGCAGATGGCCGGGATCGAATTCGGCGATCCGATCAAGCCCTATGCAGCCGTCTGGCTGCACGCGACCGGCTTCAACGCGATGACCTACCAGTCGATGCTCGCCCCGCTCGGCCTGCGGGCGCGCGTCGCGGCGCTCGACATGCGCGGGCACGGCCGCTCGACGCTGCCGGCCAAGGCCGGTCTCACCAGCTGGAACAAATATCGGGACGATGTAATTGAGTTCCTCGAGAACGAAGCGCCGCAGGGCGTCGTGCTGGGCGGACATTCGATGGGCGGCTGCGTGGCGCTGCTGGTGGCCGGCAAGCGGCCGGACCTCGTGAAGGGGCTCGTGCTGGCGGACCCCGTGATCATGTCGCGTCAGGTGTATTTCTGGAACCATGTCTTCCCGCCGGTGAACTGGCTGATCCGGCGCAACGGCATGGCAGCGCGCGCAAGGAAGCGGCGCGGCGAGTTCAACTCGTTCCGCGAAGCTCTCGATGGCTATGCCAGCAAGGCGGTATTCAAATCCTGGCGCGAACCTTTCCTGGCGGACTACCTGCTGGACGGCATCGACCGCGCCGACAACGGCCCGGCCGACGCCGAGAAACAAAGCTGGAAACTCCTGTGTACCCCGAAATGGGAAGCGCAAACCTTTGGCGCCCAGCGCAACGCGCCATGGAGCGCGCTGACCAAGGTCCGCAAGAAGAAGATCCCCATCGTTATACTGCGCCCGAACCGCGACTCGGTGATCTCCGACAAGGTCCGTGCCGAGATTATTCAGAAGAATCCCTCGCTGATGATGCGCGCCGTGCGCGGCACGTCGCACTTCCTGCCAATGGAAGCTCCCTACGAAATCCGCGACCAGCTCTCCGCCTTCATTGCCCGCCTCGTCGAACGCCTCACGCTTGAAGAAGACGGCCCGGTGTCGCGAAACCTGCGGCAGCGGCGGCGGCGGACGGGGTAAGCCTCACCACAAATCCCGCTCCGGCGACGCAACCTCGGCCAGCTTCTGCATCAGCCGCGCCAGCTCTGACTGTTCCTTCGCGTTCAGGGTCGCGACCAGCCGCTCCTCCTCGGCCAGCGCCAGTGGCACGATCAGCTCGTACACTTCCCGTCCAGCCTGCGTCAGGAACAGGAGCGACCGGCGCGCATCCTCCGTCGACGCACGCCGTTCTAGATAGCTGACCTCCATGAGCCCGGCGACGGCGCGGCTGACCGCCACCTTGTCCATCTGCGTGCGCTGGCCGATCTCGGTCGCGCTGATGGCCGGCGTATCGGCAGTCACCGCCATCACGCGCCATTGCCAGATCGAGAGGCCGAACTCCCGGTCATACAGTTCCGCGATCCGCTGGGAGATGGCGTTCGACAGCACCGACAGCCGGAACGGCAGGAATGTGCTCAGGCACAGGGTGGCAGCGGCGGGCTTTTCGGGCATTCTTTCCTCGTCTCTCGCTTGCAGGGGGAAGCAAAATTAGTTACATATGAAACTATCTATCCCCGCCTTGCAAGACAGGAACGCGTCCCATGGCCGATCTTTTCGACAATCCCGCCGGTCTCGATGGCTTCGAGTTCATAGAGTTCTCCGCGCCTGAGAAGGGCGTGCTCGAGCCGGTTTTCGAAACCATGGGCTTTACGCGCATCGCCCGCCACCGGTCCAAGGATGTCGAACTCTGGCGTCAGGGCGCCATCAATCTGATCACCAACTACGAGCCGGCCTCCGCCGCCTGGTATTTCAGCCGCGAGCATGGCCCGTCGGCCTGCGGCATGGGCTTTCGCGTCAAGAACGCGCGCAAGGCCTATGATCACCTCCTCAAGCAGGGCGGCGAGCCGGTGGAGATGAAGACTGGCCCGATGGAGCTGCACATCCCCGGCCTCCGCGGCATCGGCAATTCGATCATCTACCTGATCGACCGCTATGACAGCGGCGCCGGCGAACTTTCCATCTACGACATCGACTTCGAGTACCTTCCGGGCGTGGACCGGAGCCCCAGAGGCGCGGGCTTCAGGGTAATCGATCACCTGACCCACAACGTCTATGGTGGCCGGATGAAATACTGGGCCGACTTCTACGAGACGCTCTTCAATTTCCGCGAGATCCGCTATTTCGACATCAAGGGCGAATATACCGGCCTGACGTCTAAGGCGCTCACCGCGCCAGACGGGAAGATCCGCATACCCCTCAATGAAGAAGGCAAGGGCGGCGGCGGTCAGATCGAGGAGTTCTTGCGCGAGTTCAACGGCGAAGGCATCCAGCACATCGCCCTCATCTGCGACGATCTCTATGCCTGCTGGGACGACCTGAAGCGGCGCGGCGTACCCTTCATGACCGCCCCGCCGCCAACCTATTACCAGATGCTCTCCGGGCGCCTGCCGGGCCACGGTGAAGACGAAGCCGGCCTCAAGGCGCGCGGCCTCCTGCTCGACGGCACGACCGAAGGCGGGAGCCCGCGCCTCCTGCTACAAATCTTCGCCCAGCCGCAGATCGGCCCGGTCTTCTTTGAGTTCATCCAGCGCAAGGGCGACTATAAGGAAGGCTTCGGCGAAGGCAACTTCAAGGCCCTCTTCGAAAGCATCGAGCGCGACCAGGTTGAGCGCGGCGTGCTGGCTGTGAAGGAGAAAGTGTGATGGCAGCTCCAAAACTCAAAGGCGTCCACCACGTCGCCTATCGCTGCAAGGATGCGAAGGAGACGGTGGAGTTCTACAGGAAGACGCTCGGCATGGATTTCCAACTGGCGATCGCGGAGGACCATGTGCCCTCGACCGGTGCTTATGATCCCTACATGCACATCTTCCTCGATGCAGGAAACGGCAACGTGCTCGCCTTCTTCGAACTGCCCGAGCAGCCGGAAATGGGCCGCGATCCGAACACGCCGATCTGGGTCCAGCACATCGCCCTGCGCCTCGGCAGCCTTGATGAACTCCACGCCGCCAAGGCGCATCTGGAGTCGCTTGGCATCGACGTCCTCGGTCCTACCCATCACGGCATCTTCAAGTCGATCTACTTCTTCGACCCCAATGGCCACCGCCTCGAACTCGCCGCCGACATCGGTACGCCGGACCAGATGGCGCAGCTGAAGAGCGTGGCTGAACCCATGATCGAGGAATGGAGCGTAACGAAGAAAGCGCCAAGACATGCGGCGTGGTTGCACGAAAAGATTCGGGAAGAGACGAAGTAGGGCGCCCCGATTTCGAGTGGCGCCGTCCCGGAAATCGCGTAGCAATAGAACCAAGTCGGCAGCGTGAAGACGCCAGCCAATTCATGCAACGGGAAAACCCCCCGTCAGGGGGAGAGGGGCAGAGGTGAGGGCCAGCCATACAGCTCAGTGCTTTCAGTTAAACCGCCCTCTCCCTTTCACACCCTCACCCCCAACCCCCTTTCCTTCAGGGAGGGAGAGGGGGCTTTGAACAGCCCGCAAAGGTTAGCCCCATGAAACTCGCCACCCTCCGCAATGGCACACGCGATGGCCGCCTCGTCGTCGTCAGCCGCGACCTCACCCGCGCCACCGACGCTGCCCGCATCACGCCGACCCTGCAGGCCGCACTCGACAAGTGGAACATCTATGGGCCGGAGCTGGAAATGCTGGCGGGGCAGGTCGAGCTGGGCTCTGTGCCCACCTTCCGTTTCCACGAGCATGACTGCGAGAGCCCCCTGCCGCGCGCCTATCAGTGGGCGGATGGTTCGGCCTATATCAACCATGTCGAACTCGTCCGCGCCGCCCGCAACGACAAGGTGCCGGAAAGTTTCTACTACGACCCCCTGATGTACCAGGGCGGCTCCGATGCCTTCCTCGGCCCCCGCGACGCTATCTCGCTCGGCGACCCCGCCTGGGGCTGTGACATGGAAGGCGAGATCGCAGTGATCACCGATGACGTGCCCTTCGGCGTCAGCGAGGAAGAAGCCGGCCACCACATCAAGCTGATCATGCTCTGTAATGACGTCTCCCTGCGGGGCCTCATCCCCGGCGAACTCGCCAAGGGCTTCGGCTTCTTCCAGTCCAAGCCCGCCAGCGCCTTCTCCCCCGTCGCCGTGACACCGGAGGAGCTTGGCCCCAACTGGCAGGACGGCCTTGTCCACCTGCCGCTGCGCGTTGATCTCAACGGCGCCCCGTTCGGCCGAGCCAATGCGGCGGTGGACGCCACCTTTAATCTCCCGCGCCTCGTCGCCCATGCTGCAAAGACGCGCAAGCTGTCCGCCGGCACGATCATCGGCTCGGGCACCGTCTCCAACAAGGGCAAGGATGGCGACCCCGGCACGCCGGTTGCCGAAGGCGGCCTCGGCTATTCCTGCATCGCCGAAATCCGCATGATCGAGACCATCCGCGACGGCGCGCCGAAAACGCCCTTCATGAAAGCCGGCGACATCGTGCGCATCGAGATGAATGATGCCTCGGGCCACTCCATCTTCGGCGCCATTGAACAGACGGTCGAGGCCGTCTGAACGGCTTCAACAGCTGTTGAAACTTTCGTCGCACTAGGGCATTCGCCCGCCGCAGAATATGTTAGTGGCGGGGCAGCAGCGGCAACGCGACCAGGGAGTAACAGGCCGGATGGCAAGCAAGGTCTACAAATCGGCGAAGGAGGCCCTCGACGGGCTTGCCTTCGATGGCATGACGGTAATGGCCGGCGGCTTCGGCCTCTGCGGCATTCCGGAAAACCTGATCCTCGCGCTGCGCGATAGCGGCGTGAAGAACATCACCGCCATCTCGAACAACGCCGGCGTCGATGATTTCGGCCTCGGCCTTCTCCTGAAAACGCGGCAGATCAGGAAGATGATCTCGTCCTATGTCGGCGAGAACAAGGAGTTCGAGCGCCAGTATCTTTCCGGCGAGCTTGAACTCGAGTTCAACCCGCAGGGCACGCTGGCCGAACGCTGCCGGGCAGGCGGTGCGGGTATCCCCGGCTTCTACACGAAGACCGGCGTCGGCACGCTGGTCGCGGAAGGCAAGGAACACCGCGAGTTTGGAGGCGAGACCTATATCCTCGAAACCGGGCTCGTCGCCGACCTCTCCATCATCAAGGCCGAAAAGGCCGACACGCAGGGCAACCTGATCTTCAACAAGACCGCCCGCAACTTTAATCCGCCGATGGCGATGGCCGGCAAGGTCACGGTCGCCGAAGTCGAGGAAATCGTTCCCGCAGGTGATCTGGACCCGGACCATATCCACCTGCCGGGCGTCTTCGTCCAACGCATCATCAAGGGCACATTCGAGAAGCGGATTGAACAGCGCACCGTGCGCAAGCGGGAGAGCACCTGATGGCCTGGACACGCGATGATATGGCGGCCCGCGCCGCGAAGGAACTTGAAGACGGTTTCTACGTGAACCTCG
>NZ_JBBEBT010000028.1:0-1378 GCF_040882205.1 Hyphomonas sp. | reverse complement strand
ATCAGGGCGTCCATGTCGAACCGCAAATTCCCGGCAGCATGGCTCGCCTGCGCCAGCGTGATGATGCGATAATTGAAAAAGGGCTGATCAATCCCCGTACCGGCCTTCACCGCAGAGCACCCGACCACCTGCCCGGTGGGGACGTGCTCCATCATCATCAGGTACTTGCCATATTGCAGGTTTCGCTGGCGGCCGTGGAAGGCGCGATCCGATTTCTCAAGCCGTTCCTTGAGTATGGGCTCGTCGACCGGCAGGCTCGTAAATCCGGGTCCGGACAATTCAGCAAGGTGGGTCAGGGCGCCGAGATCGTCCGGACGCGAGGGACGCATTACGTAATTCGTCGCCATGACTAGCGCCCCATCAGTTCCTTGATTCGCCGTCCGTTCATCCGGCCATCCGCAAGGCGATTCAGGATCAGGGCCGAAAGCAGCGCACGCTCCGGAAAGCTCTCGGTGATCACAAACTCTTCGGACGAGTGGATGCGTCCACCACGTACGCCAAGCGTATCCACGTTGGGCACGCCTGCGGCGAAGATGTTGTTGCCTTCGCAAACGCCGCCCGTGTCCACGAATTCGATGTCAAGTCCGATGGCGCGGCCCGTTGCATGTACAGCGTCAAACAAGGCCTGCTGAGCCGCATTGCGGGGTTTCGGCGGGCGGTAAAAGCCGCCGTGCAGGTGGCCATGTATGCCGTCACGGGCGACCGCGCGATCAAACAGGCGCCGTACCTGCTGCGCCGCCCATTCCGCAGACTGGGAGTCCGGCGCGCGGGCGCCAAAACGCACGATGGCGAGGTCAGGCACGATATTCACCGGCGCGCCACCTTCGATCGAGCCGACATTGAACGTCACACCGCCAAACTGGCTGTTGAGACCTTCGAGACCAACGACAAGTTCTGCCGCCGCCTAGATAGCGCTACGCCCCTCTTCCTTGGCACGGCCGGCATGCGCCGCGCGCCCGTGCAGGACGATGTCGAACACGGCGGAGCCCTTTCGTCCGCCGGCCATCGCGCCGGTTTCCATGGCGGGCTCATAAGTCATCCCAATAACCGCACCGGCGCAAGCGGCGCGGCGAAGCGATTCCGCGCTCGAGAAATTGCCGATTTCTTCGTCAGGTGTCAGCACAATCCGGTAGCCCAGCCGGTCCTTGAACCGGCCGGCTTCAAAAGCCTTGAGCGCCTCCAGCATGACGCAGATGCCGCCCTTCATGTCCGCCATGCCCGGACCATTGACGCAGCCATTCTGCAGGTCGGTCACGGTCTCGAACACGCCGGGCGCAAACACGGTGTCGTAGTGGCCGGACATCACCACCTGGATCGGCGCATCCGGGCGGGATGAGACTTCAACAATTGGACCCGAATGGGTTTCGCTGGTCTTGCC
>NZ_JBBEBT010000027.1:0-1383 GCF_040882205.1 Hyphomonas sp. | reverse complement strand
CGACCTGTTCGGGCCCCGGCGGCTCATCGGCGGTGCGGTAAGCGTGCGGGATGACGCGTTCGGTGAGGTCATAGAACTTGGTGAAGTTCTCGCGGTGCGAGGTGGACAGCTCCCCCGCATACCACATGTAATCGAGTGAGAGCTTGTGCGGCGGGCGGCGCCACATGGCGCGTTCGCCGACCACCTTGCTGTCGAAGGCGTGCGAGGAAAGCGGGCCTTCGGCGCGGATGCGTTCAAGGATCGCCGCGCGCCCTTCAGGGCCGTGATAGCCGGCGTGCCAGTCCCAGCCCTTCACGCGGGCTTCCATGCGGCGCAACTGGCGGCGCCAGTTGGGATAGAACTCGACCGGGATGACCGAGGCATCATGCGTGAAATGTTCAAAGACAGCGCGCTGGTCTTTCAGGAGTTTGACGAGCATCGGCTCGCGGTAATTCTGGTTGCGGCTCCAGAGGATGTGGTCGTGGGCACGGGCAACGACGCGGATGGAGTCGAGCTGGACGAAGCCAAGCTTGCGGACGGTGGCGGCGAGATCGAGCGGGCCGGTGGGCGGGGCGGCGAGGCCCTGGGCATCCAGCCAGAGGCGCCGCGCATCGCGGTTGCGGATTTTCAGGGGTGCGGGGCTCATTCGAACAGGGCGAGCTGGCCGCCGTCGAGGTGGACGCCTTCCCGGGCGAGCAGGATCGTTTTGGTGACCGGGCCGCCGGGGGCGGAGAAGCCGCCGAGCTTGCCTTCGCAGATGAGCACGCGGTGGCAGGGCACGATGAGCGGCCAGGGATTGCGGCCCATCAACATGCCGGCGGCGCGCGAGGCACCGGTATCGGCGCCCATGCGGCGGGCCAGCTCGCCATAGGAGACGGTCCCGCCCCAGGCGACCTTGCGCAGGCGGCGCAGAGGGCGGCTTCGAAATCCGACATACCGGTCATGTCGAGGGCGGTGTCATAGACGTGTGTGGGCGCGCCGGAGAGGAAGGCGCGCAGGCCAGTGATGAGGCCGGTGATAAGGGCGGCGATGTGCGGCGGGGCTTCAGACCCCGGGACCTGTGCAGAGCTGGGCGCAGCGGCTATTGCGCGGCGCTCCGCGAAGGGCCGCACACGCGTCAGGCCAGCCTCGGTCCAGCCAAGGCCGCAGAGCCCAGCGGGTGTGTCGAAGGTGGTGGCCGTCTCGAACATTTGGGGAACATCGATTATGTTCCCCGTCTTGTCCAGAGGCTTGTCCAGAGGCTTGTCAGGCGAGGTGTTTCGCGAAGAAATCGAGTGTACGGCTCCAGGCGAGGGCGGCGCCTTCGGCGTTGAAGCGCGGCGTCGTGTCGTTGTGGAAGCCGTGCTCGAGGCCTTCGTACATGTGCACCTCATAGGCCTTGCCCGCGGCATCGAGCGCGGCCTT
>NZ_JBBEBT010000026.1:0-8185 GCF_040882205.1 Hyphomonas sp. | reverse complement strand
GACGATGGTGGCGAACCATATCCCCGACGGCATGGACGTGACCCTGCAAAGCGAGAACGGCATGCTCGGCATGGGCCCGTTCCCTTATGAGGGAGAGGAAGACGCCGACCTCATCAATGCCGGCAAACAGACAATCACCACGCTGCCGCGCACCAGCTTCTTCGACAGCGCCACCAGCTTCGCGATGATCCGCGGCGGTCATATCAACATCGCCATCCTCGGCGCCATGGAAGTCGCCGAGAACGGCGACCTCGCAAACTGGATGATCCCCGGCAAGCTCGTGAAGGGCATGGGCGGCGCCATGGACCTCGTCGCCGGGGTGAAACGCATCGTCGTCGTCATGGATCATGCCAACAAGGCCGGCGAATCCAAGGTGCTGAAAGCCTGCACCCTGCCGCTCACCGGCAAGGGCGTCGTCAAACGCATCATTACAGACCTCTGCGTGATGGACGTCGTCTCCGGCGGCCTGAAGGTCATCGAACTCGCCCCCGGCGTCACGCTGGACGAAGTGAAGTCGAAGACAGAGGCGACACTGGTCTCTCAGATAGAAAGAAAGCCCTTCACCTCCGATAGCTGAGCTATGGGTCTCTCCTCTCCCGCGAGGCAGGAGACGAGCAAGAGGCGGCGCACCAACCCCTCGCATGAAATGGGAGAGCAGGGGCCCGCGCTGAAGGCGTGGGAGGTGAGGGTCCGGGGCGCTGCGCCCTCTTCGCTGCGATCCGCCTACACCCCTTCGACAAACAAGACCCGGTAATCCGCCGCCTGGAACCGGTGCACTTTCGCCGCTGTATATTCCGGGCTCTCGTACCAGGTCTTGGCTTGCGCCATCGTCGGGAAGGCGAGGATCACCACACCGTCAGCGGCGGCGCCCTCAGTCACCTCATGCTTGCCATAGAAAGCCAGCGGCGTGATCTTATGGTCACCGCGCGCCGCGCCGGCTGCAGCGCCATACTTCGCCATCGCTTCAGCGTCGCGCAGCTTCTCGCGGATCAGGATTACATAAGCGGTCATGGAACTCTCCCTTGGATTGGCATGCGCAACATTCGCCAACTCCGGGGCCGGCACAATCGTTTCCCCCGCGTCGCAGGGTTTCACGTCCCCCCAAAAGCCGCTAGGTCTTCCGCATCTCTTCCGGATGCTCCCCATGTCGCACTTTTCCGAACTTTCCACCCTGCCGCCCGATGCGCTGCTTGGCCTGATGACGGCCTTCCGCGCCGATCCTCGGGGTGACAAGTACGATCTCGGCGTCGGCGTCTACAAAGACGAGGCCGGGGAAACTCCCATCCTTACCTCGGTGAAGAAGGCCGAGGCCCGCTTGCTCGCCGCGCAGGCCACGAAAGTCTATGAAGGCCCGCGCGGCAATACTGACTATTGCGGCTACATCGAGGATTTCGTCTTCGGCAAGGACCATCCCGCCCGCCAGGAAGGGCGCACGATTTCCTTCACCACGCCGGGCGGCTGCGGCGCGCTCTTTCAGGGCGTCAGCCTGATGCGGCGTACCGGCACCAACCGCGTCTGGGTGTCGAAGCCGACCTGGCCGAACCATCCGAACGTGGTGAAATCCCTCGGCCTCGAGGTAATGGAATACGCCTACGCCCGCGACGGCGAATTCTACCGCCTTGGCATGCTGGCAGACCTATCCACCGCCGAAGCCGGCGACGGCGTCATCATCCAGGGCCCATGCCACAACCCGACCGGGATTGATCCGCATGTAGACGACTGGCGCGCCCTCGGCGCCATGGCAAAGGAGAAAGGCCTCCTCGTAATGCTGGACGTTGCCTATCACGGCTTCGCCCAGAGCCTCGCGCACGACATGGACGGCGTGCGCGCCTTCATGGATGAGGCAGGCGAGGCGATGGTGGCCTATTCCTGTTCCAAGAATTTCGGCCTTTACCGCGAGCGAACGGGCTGCTTCCTCGTTCTCGGCGAAACGCAGGCCGCCATCACCGCCGCCGCCACGCATGTTGCCGACAATGGCCGCGCCACCTGGTCGATGCCGCCGGCCCATGGGGCAGGGATCGTCGCCGCCATTCTCGGAGACGCCGAACTGCGCGCCGAATGGGAAACCGAGCTGAACGCCATGCGTACACGGATGAAAGGTCTGCGTGCTTCGCTCTCGGACACGCTGGTCGCCGCCACCGGCTCGAACGCGCTCGCAGCCCTGAAGGCCCAGAACGGGATGTTCTCGCAGCTGCCGGTCTCGGCAGCGCAGACGGTGGAACTGCGAGACAAGCACGGCGTCTACATGCCGTCGTCAGGCCGCATCAACATTGCAGGGCTGAACCCCAAGGACATTCCGGTGCTTGGGAAAATTCTCGCGGGCTATCTCTAGATACTCAGGCCCCGCGGCGCGATCTTCTCCAGCTCCGCAATCATCTCCGGCGGCGCCTCGACCGCCTTGCGCGCATCCAGATCCAGCGAGATCGCGATGACTTCGCACGTCGCCCAGGGCCCACCGGTCTGCGGGTCCATGACCCAGTGGATCAGGTTATGCGTCTTGCCGGCGACCTTTCCGAGAGACGTGTGCACCACGAACTGGTCGCCCTCGCCCGGCATCCGGTGATAGCGCAGGCGGTATTCCAGAACGGCCGCGCCCATCCGGCGCCCGCCGGCGTTCGCGCCGACGCGGGTGCGCCAGTCGAACAGCAGGTTCGGCACCGAGTCCGATACGCGCCCGATGATCCAGGAGGGCGTCATCCAGCCATGCGCGCCGCAATGCACCGCCGGCACAGCGCCAAGGCCTATGCGCGGCGCGCCGACCTCTTCGACCCGCGCCAGCGTGATCTCGTCGACCGGCAGTCCCGGCGCATCCGGATCAAACGAGCGCGGCTTCGCCTCGTCCGGCGTCTCGCCCTTCAGCCCTTCCAGCTTCGCCAATACGCGTTTCGACCAGGGGAAGGCCTTGCTTTCGGCTGTGTCAAGATGAGCAATCCGTGTGCGGAAGGCCGCCGACAGCGTACCGTCGGCATGGCGCAGTTCCTGATAGATGACCGCATCACTTTCGCCGATCTCGAGCACACAGCCACTCATCTTCAGTGGCCTGCCAGGCATGACTTCGCGGATGAAGCGGATATGCTGGTCGACGGGAGAAACAGTGGACGGAGAATTTGGCCGGAAGGCATTCGGCATGCCCGCCGCATGGCAGAGCGCGACGAGGCCTTCCAGTTGCTTCTCGACATAGACGCGCACGTTCATGTGCCCCATCTCGTCGCAGTCCCACTGGTTGCAGCTGCCTTGCCAGAGGGGGATCACGGCGCGCAGTTCCGGCAGGTGCCGCGCACTTCGACGACCGCGCGGGTCATGCGAAAGCCGGCGCCTTTTGTTTCGGCCCTGAGGGCGTCGCTGGTGGCGGTGGCGTGCAGTTCCTCCGCATTGTGGCAGGCCTCGCAGATCAGGAATACGGCTGAGTGGCTATGGCTCGTATGGCCGCAGGCAACATAGGCGTTGAGGCTCTCGATCTTGTGGACGAGGCCGGTCTCCTGCAGGAAATCCAGCGCCCGGTAGATGGTCGGCGGCTTGGCCGCGCCTTCGCCGTCGAGGTTCGCCAGAAGGTCGTAGGCTTTCGCCGGCCCGGCATTTTCCAGCAGCAGCCGCAGCACCTTGCGGCGAATGCGCGTCATCCGCTGGCCCTGGCGCACCACAAGGGCTTCCGCCTCGTGCAGGAACGCCTCGGTATCGGCCGGACTGCACGGTGTATTGGCGTGCCCGTGGGCATGGGTATGGGATTGGGAACTGGCCATGCCTCTATTTCGGATGTTTCGGCCCGTATGTGAAGGGGCGGGCGGTTTTCCGGGTCTGGACGGCCCCGGCAAATCACTTGAGATTCTCTTATTACGCGAGCCGGGCCAGGGGGCCGGGCGCGGTGTGGAGGCCTCAGGCAATGCAGTTATCCGAACGGGACGGGCTCGAACTCTGGCGCAAGGCGGTTACCGCCTCGGTGCGCTCGGACGCACCGGACCTGACAGCGCGCCAGCAGGCCGTGTTGATGTCGGTGGCGCTGGTGCCCGGCCCGCACACCGTTCGGGGGCTTGCCGAGCATCTGGGCGTCGCCAAGCCGGCGATCACGCGGGCACTGGACGCGCTGGAGCGGCTGAACTTCATCCGCCGCCTGCCGGACGATTCGGACCTGCGCTCCATCTTCATCGAGCGCACCCCGGACGGTATGACCTACCTGCGCAGCTTCGCCCGCCTTGTCCTCGCGGCCTCTTCCGGCGAAGAAGCAGGCGGAAAGCCTTCGGCCAAGCGCTCCAACGCAGCCTGAGGCCTCTGCCTCGGAGCTGCCTGCCATGCTGTCCTTCAACCATGCGCGCCTTGCCCGGCCGTCCGGCACGTGCGTGCGCTATCAGGTCACCGCCGGGGTCGCCGCCGTGCGCGAGACGCCAGCGCCCGATGGCCGCCTCGGCACGCAGGCGCTACATGGCGAACTGGTCGATGTGTTCCGCGAAGACGGCGAGTTCGGCCTCTGCCAGCTCGTGCGCGACCATTATGTGGGCTGGGTCAACATGGACGCGCTCTCCGCGCCGGTCCTTGCGCAAACACACAAGGTGAATGCGCTGCGCACCTATTGTTTCTCCGAGCCGGACATAAAGTCCGCCCCGCGCTTCATGGTCTGCCTTGGCGCGCGCGTGGCGGCCACCGGCCGCACCGATGGTCTGTGGACGGAGTGCGCCCGCGCCGGCTGGGTCCACCGCCACCACCTTGCGCCGCTGGATGCCTTCGAACCCGATCCCGTCTCGGTCGCCGAACGCTATCTCGAAACGCCCTATCTCTGGGGCGGGCGCGAAAGCCTCGGGCTCGACTGTTCCGGCCTCGTCCAGCAGGCCTTCGAAGCCTGCGGTGTGATCCTGCCGCGCGATTCTGACATGCAGGCGGCCTTGGCAGGTGAGCCCGTCGCTAACTGGCAGGCCCCCGGCGCGCTCAGGCGCGGGGATCTGGTCTTCTGGGAAGGCCATGTTGGCCTGATGACCTCGCCGGAGACGCTGCTGCACGCCAATGCCTGGCATGTCGCGGTCGAACGCGAACCGCTCGCCGAGGCGATAGCGCGCATACGGAGCGTTGCTGGCGAGGTGACCGGCGTGCGCCGCGTTGCGCTGGCGGCCACCGGAACGCCGGACTGGCTGCAGGCCGGGTGACCGGCCTGGACGCCCCGGTCCTGACGCGGGTAACGAACCGGCGCACGCGTCTCTTCCGCGAGGCCTTTGCGCTCTATGAAGCATCCATTCCGCGCGCGGAGCAGAAGACGCGCGCCCAAATTCTTGCGGGCCTCGGCCGCGAGGACGTGCGCTTCTGGGCCTTCACGCGCGGCGCTGAAACGCTCGGCGTGTCGATCCTGTTTGCGGACCGGGCACAGAACATCATGCTACTCGAATATCTAGCTGTCTCGCCCGCGGCGCGCAGCGGCGGTATTGGTTCGGCCCTGTTCACCGCATCCTTCGAGGCGACCCGTTTTGACAGCGCGACCCAGCTCCTGATCGAAGTCGATTCAGAAGCGGAGGATGTCAGCGAGGCCGAGCGCGCTATCCGCCTCAAGCGCAAGCAGTTCTATCGCCGCCTTGGCTGCCGCGAAGTGCAAGGCTTCGACTATATTTTGCCGCTCGATCATTATGGCCCCGCGCCGCGCATGAGCCTGCTCGTCCTCGGCGCTCCTGGCAACCATCTCGCCGCGCACCACCTGCGCTGCGCCCTCTCCAGCATCTACCAGAATGTCTACGCCCAGGGCGCCGGTGACCCCCGGCTCGATAAGATGTTCCGGGGCAAGGGCCGGCAGCTGGCTTTGATCCAGACCAGCCCCCAAACAAAAACCCCCGGCTAGCGCCAGGGGTTCAGTTTCAGGAATGCAATGGCGATCAGGTCGGCTGGACTTCTTCCGCCGGCGCTTCTTCGGCAGGAGCGGCCTGGCCTTGCGCCGGCGCGGCCTCTCCTTCGGCCGGGACAGCTTCACCATCAGCTGGGACAGCTTCGCCCTCGGCCGGAACGGCTTCACCTTCTGCCGGCGCGGGCGCGGCCATCGGCGCCGGGAACGCGGGGGCGCCTTCCGTATTGGCGGCGAGATAGGCGATCACGTTGGCGCGGTCCGCGTCGCGCTTGATGCCGGCGAAGGACATCGAGGTGCCGCGCATGTAGCCGGCGGGGCTTTTCAGCCAGGCGTCGAGGTTTTCATAGGTCCAACCGCCTTCGGCGTTGGAGAGGGCACCGGAATAGTTGAAGCCGGCAACGCGAGCCTTGTCGGCGCCGACAGTGTTGTGCAGGTTCGGGCCAGTGCCATTGGCGCCGCCGGCGGCGATGGTGTGGCAGGTCGCGCATTGGCCGGCGAAGGTGCGTTCGCCGCGCGAGATGTCGGCACCCGCAAGCGCGGCGCCAAGATCAAACACTTCCTCCGCCGCGCCGGCCGAGGCTGCTTCGGCGATTTCGACACAGTAATGGAACTGCGTGCACATCTTTTCGCTGAGGGTTGCAGGCTCTTCATGGTCGCCGCCATGATCGCCGCCGCCGAACACAAGGCTTGGCAGGGTCGCGAGGCCCATCATGACGAGGGCTGTGGCGAGCAGGGCGCCCATGATCTTGTTGAGACCGAGTTCTCCCATGGGGCAATCCTTCGAATCTATTCCGTTACTTGTGTCTTGGCGCGCGCCTTTTGGCACGCTAACCGGGTGCACACAATATAACGGGTGCCTCTCCGGGGCGCTTCCCCCCATCGTCGCGGCGATCAGACGCATGTCGGAATGGGGGGGCAGGGCAGGGATTTCCTCAATGAGCCAGAAAATTGCCTATCAGGGCGAACCGGGCGCGAACTCGCATATCGCCTGCAGCGAGGCCTTTCCGGCCCATGTGCCGATGGCCTGCCGCACCTTTGAGGACTGTTTCATCGCCGTCGAGAAGGGCGAGGCGGACCTCGCCATGATCCCTGTGGAGAACACCATCGCCGGCCGGGTCGGCGACATCCATTACCTTCTACCCTCCACACAGCTGCACATCACAGGCGAATACTACCTGCCGATCCGGTTCCAGCTGATGGCCCTGAAGGGCACGAAACTGACAGACGTGAAGAAGGCGCGCTCGCATATCATGGGCCTCGGCCAGTGCCGCAACTTCCTGCGCAGGCATGGCATCGAAGCGGTCACCGCCGCAGACACCGCCGGCGCCGCCCGCGAAGTGGCCGAGCTGGGTGACCCTGCCGTCGCCGCCATCGCCCCGCGCCTTGCCGCCGAAGTCTACGGGCTCGAAATCCTCGCCGAGGATATCGAGGACGCCGCCCACAACACCACCCGCTTCGTTATCATGTCACGCACCCCCGCCGACATCGACGCAGGCGATGGCCCGGCGAAGACGGCCTTCCTCTTCGAAGTGCGCAATATCCCCGCCGCCCTGTACAAAGGCCTTGGCGGTTTCGCCACCAACGGCGTCAACATGACGAAGCTCGAAAGCTACCTCACCGGCGGCTCCTTCGAAGCGTCGCAGTTCTATGCCGAGATCGAAGGCCACCCCGATGAACGCCCGGTCCAGCTCGCGCTCGAAGAACTCGGCTTCTTCTCCCAGTCGCTGAAGATCCTCGGCGTGTTTCGGAAGACCGTGAACGCGGCGCTTTGAACTAAGGCCCTCCTTTCCTGCGATGCGGGAGAGCGGTTAAGTGGCCCGCGCCACTTCCAGCCGTGTCAGGCCGCTGGCCGCCGTGATCGCCGGTTCGGTATGGTCGATGAACAGCGTCGCCTTGCCGCGCAGCTTTCCTGAACTCCGCACTGCATGGATCGAAAGGCCGGGCCCTTGCCAGTCCGCCAGCACACGGACGAGGCGGATCTCGCCGGTGCATTCGCAAGCGAGCCAGGCGGGCGCGAGCATCAGGCCAAGGCCGCCGGCTGCCGCTTCCAGCAGCGTCTTGCCGGAGGAGGCGCGGAACGGTCCGTCGACACGCGCCTCGATAGTCTCGTTACCCTTGCTGAGCTCCCAGACGGTATGGCGATTGTGTCGGAAGACGACCGCGCCCTGCTCTGTGAGGTCGGACGGATGCTGCGGGGTGGCGCGCCGGTCCAGATAGGACTGTGAGGCCCAGACCACCTGCGCCGCTTCACTGACCTTCTTCGCCATCAGGCTCAAGTCGCGCAGCTCGCCGAGCCGGAAAGCGATGTCGACGCCCTCCGCCACGAGATCCGTGATCGCATCACCGAAGATCAGGTCCACGCGGATGTTC